>JAWWBX010000043.1:0-21230 GCA_033720735.1 Saprospiraceae bacterium | reverse complement strand
GCGCCCGAGGTGAGTGGCTTGCCATGTATCCGCTCTAGCCCTCTGCGCAGAAGTCAGCAACGCTCCGCACCTTTGGCCTTCTGCAACAGTCTGAGCCAGATGTTGTTATACGTAAGAACACACGAGCCGGCCCGGGAGGAACACACGCAGACACTAACGGCCGGATTCAACCACAGCAACACAGCCACGATGCCGTACGCAACCGATATGATCGATCAGGCCGCGCAGTATGTCCAGGCGTATCTGTTGGATGCGCTGCCCATGGGACGTTACTATCACAACTTCGAGCACGCCGAAGAGATCGCCGAGGTGGGCCAGCAGCTGGCGCGGGCTGCCGGACGCTCTGATGAGCAAATCCTGATCGTGCAGCTGGCAGGGCTGTTTCACGATGCCGGATATGCCAGCCATCCTGACCGCGTGGCTGAAGGGAGCGTCCAACTCGCCACCAAATTCCTCGAATCGCACGGAACACCCGGCGCCGTGATCGATGAGGTCGCACGCCTGATCCGAAGCGTGCATGCCGATGATCCACCCCAGGATGATCTCGAACGCATCCTGCA
Source organism: Saprospiraceae bacterium (assembly GCA_033720735.1). Lineage (GTDB taxonomy): Bacteria > Bacteroidota > Bacteroidia > Chitinophagales > Saprospiraceae > B8-G4. The sequence goes on along the minus strand of JAWWBX010000043.1, from coordinate 20,670 downwards.
TGATGCGAACATTTCCTTTATCGGCCGCAAGCGTTTCTTTCGTCGTAGCAAGCTGTTGCGCCTCGAGCGCGAGCACATGGAAGAGCGCAAGTTTACCTCCTACGCGTGGAATCAATATCTGCTCGAGTTACTGACGACCCGTCGCTTTATGACGCCCTGGGCGCAAAACCGGTTCGCCTCGCGACTCGGAAAGAACATCGTGCAGCAGCGACAGAACCTGCGGAAAGCACACGAGCGCACCACACGCAAACAAACCGGCAAGGATTTTGGCCGCGGCGTCGACACGCTGTACCGGGTGACCCTGCGCAACCACATCAACCTGAGCCGGATCGCCGACGGGAAAGCAAACATCATTATCAGCATCAACACCCTGGTCCTCTCGATCATCCTGGCGGCCGGTGCTGCCGGCTTTTCGTTCGAGCAGGCCGTAGCGGAAGGCCACAGCAAATTCTTCCTGCCGGTGATCATGCTCATGTTGACGGCACTCCTGGCAATCGTGTTTGCCGTACTCAGCGCCACACCCAAGGTATCGGGCGAGACTTTCGATGAAGACGATATCAAACAGCATAAAGTGAGTATGCTGTTCTTTGGCAATTTCCTGCAGATCGATAAACCGGAGTTTGTTCAGCACCTGCGGGAGCTCAAAAAAGATCAGGAGTTGTTGTACGATGACCTTTCACGTGACCTGTACAACCTCGGCATGGTGTTGCGCAAAAAATACCGGCTGCTGGCCATCTCCTATCGTGTGTTTCTCGGTGGGCTGGTCCTGAGCATCCTGACGCTGTTGGTCAGTCTCTTTATTTAACATTCCCGAGGAACAATGTCAAGTTGTCAATACCGAGTACATCCCGTATCCGGTCGTTCCATTCCCGCATCTTGATCCTGTTCCGGCCATAGTCGGTCTCACGGGTAAGCCGCGTCAGTATGAATCTGAGTCGGTTGGCCGACTCGCGATACGCCTTCCGAGCAAACAGCTCGGTGCGCGGGCCGCCTTCAAGCGTCTCAACCAGTTCGCGCCGTACGATCTCAGCCATGTCGAAGTACATGTTGACATAGCAGGTGATCCGATCACTATCCTCCATCCAGTTGTAGGATCTGTAGACATCCAGAACGGTGGCCGACGTATAGCGCAAGCCTTCTTCCGCCTTGTTTATGTCGAGGAAAAGCTGGACATGGAGACCCATCCGATTCCTGACGTTTGACGCAGCATCAAAGCCAAAACGGATCCGCTCTTCTGACCACAGCACGTTGTTGACGCCAAACAAGCCTGCATCATGAAAGACATCCTTGTAATTGACCAGGACGCCCTGTTCTCTGAGCCACGCCAGCCGTTTGAGTTGCAGGGCCGTGAATTTGAAGCCCCAGGTCTCGTCCCAAAAGGCCTCATCATAGGGAATGAAAGAGATCTTGTGGTAGTCGTTCAGACGGTCATCGTAGTCAAAGTAGGGAAGAATGAAGGCGGCGCCGCGCTCGTACAGATACAGCAGTCCTTGCGTATGCACGCTGAGCGGCTCCAGCTTTTGGTCCACGCGCATGAGAAAGTCAAGGTTGTAGGAAAAGTCGACGTGATCCAGAAAACTCACATCTCCATCAACGCTAAATGATTGTGTAACCTGAAAAGCTACCGACCGGATCACCGATTCCTCATTGATCGGTTTGAACGGATGCAGGACGGCTTCCTGGCATTCTAGTACGATCTTCTGCAGGGCAAAGGTGTGGGCATCGATCCACATTTCACCTTCAAAATGTCGGCCAGGACCTCTTTTCGGAGTGAACGCAATGTGCAGGACCGACGCGTCGCTGTAGGAAGGCAGGCGCACAAGATTGAACCGTTTGCGACACTGGCTGCCCGAAAGTTGCAGAGGATTGGCAGGAAACTGGCTGCTGGCATTGGTCAAATCCAGCATGACGATGGCCTTGCTGGTATTCAGGCTCACGTAGTAGCCATCCTCGGGGCGGGGCAAGGCAGCCCGACCGTTTTTTAATGCCAATTCGTTGATGTGACACCCCTGGATCGTGGCGTTGTAATAACATTGCATCATTTCCAGCGGGACGTCGTTGCTGACCGACTCCAGGTGGAAATAGGCTTTGGCAATCTGTTGAGGCTGGCTTTGCATGCGTTTCCGGCACCGAGCAACGGCTTTGTACAGGAAAGAGTCTTCTCCCAGGATCACGGATTCGCTCAGGAGGATCGACTTGGGCCTCAAGGCAATGCGTCCCTGGCGAAGCACTTCCGAGGCGGTCAGCCATCTGGTTTCGTAGCCGACATACGAGAATCTGACCGAGTCACCGGGCGGAACACCAGCCATGTCGAAAGCCCCGTCCTGGTTGGTGATCGTCCCACTGTGAAGGGATGGAAAGTAGATGTGGCAGTACGCCAATGGCTCATCTGTTTCGGCATCAACGACCAGGGTTTGTGATGTTGTAGTTTGTGCAGCCGACATCATGGCCATCCCGCACACCAAGATGATCAACAGAAGCCTGGGGAAGACGATCAACATGACCTGTGAAGTTAATAGCGAAAGTCGAGGATGTCAATGTGAAGAACTGGTCCGGCAACCTTCCTTCACACGTCGTGTTTTCAGGTTATGTTCTTACCACTGCTTCTTATCATCGCCACTACGTTGTTGCAGGGAGACCTGCTGTATGATTTCGACAATGATGTTGATCTGTCCCGATGGATGGTCGTGGACGACGTGGTAATGGGCGGCCGTTCACAGGGAGCACTGCATGTCAATCAGGAAGGGCAGGGCGTCTTTAGCGGCACCGTTTCCCTGGAAAATAATGGCGGCTTCTCCTCCATCCGCCATCGGTTCGACACACGCTCGGTAGTGTCATTCACCAAATTCGTCCTGCGTGTGAAAGGAGACGGCAAGGCATATCAGTTCCGCGTCAAATCAGATCGCTTTGAGCGTCATAGCTACGTCTCTGAATTCAAGACTTCAGGATCGTGGGAGACCATCGAAATCCCGATGCAGGACATGTACCCGTCGTTCAGAGGCGTCCGTCTCAACATTCCCAATTATCCGGGCCTGCAGGCCGAGGAGATTGCTCTGCTGATCGGCAACAAGCGACCTGAACAATTCGAGCTGCAGATTGACTGGATCGGCTTGAGGTAGCTGTCACGCTTCCTATACCGGCTGCCTCCCAGATGCATGTTTGCGTTCGCACCAGAGCGCTGACCCGCAATTTGTAACTTAAGCATGCAACTCATCATGAAGCAGTACCAAGCTGATGTCATTGTCGTTGGTGCCGGTCTGGCTGGCATCGTTACCGCCATTGAATTGCTCAACGCGGGCAAATCTGTCGTCATGCTTGATCGTGACGAAGAGCGTGAGATTGGCGGCCTGGCCAAGTGGAGTTTCGGCGGCATGTTTTTTGTCAATACCCCCATTCAGCGCCGGGGTGGCATCCGGGACAGCGTCGATCTGGCACTGAGTGACTGGTTGAGCACCGCCCAATTCGCACCTGAAGACGAACTCCCACGCCAATGGGCCGAACAATATGTCCACTTATGCACTGACCAGGTCTATCGCTGGCTGCGGGAGCAGCACCGGATCAGGTTCTTTCCGGTAGTTCATTGGGTCGAGCGCGGCCTCCTTCGCCCGGGCAATTCCTGCCCGCGCTTTCATATGGTCTGGGGAACCGGTAAAGCCCTGACCGACAACCTCATTACCTCCCTGCACTCCCACCCGAAGTATGCAGAACGGGTGCAACTGCTCTTTCGGCACAAGGTGACCGACCTGGTCGTGGCAGGTGATCGTGTCGGTGGTGTTCGTGGTTTGGTCGAACCCGGCGAAATCCCGTTCGAAGCTACAGCCGATCACATCGTGGTGGCGACCGGCGGAATCGGAGGCAGCATTGAAAAGGTCAAACAACACTGGTACAAACCCTGGGGCAGCCCTCCCCAACGCATCCTCAATGGAGCGCACAAGTACGGCCTTGGCGACCTCCATGACGCCGTTGCACGCATTGACGGGCATATCACGCATCTCGACTGGCAGTGGAATTACGCCGCGGGGGTCCATCACCCCCAGCCCAAATGGGACAACCACGGATTGAGCCTGATCCCTCCCAAATCGGCGCTCTGGCTCAACTTCCGGGGCGAACGCATCGGGCCTCCCCCGCTCATCACGGCCTACGATACCAGGTGGCTCGTCGAGGAGATCTGCAAACAGGAGAAGAAGTATAGCTGGCAGGTCCTGAACTACAAGATCATGATGAAGGAGTTTGCGATCAGCGGATCGGAACACAACACCGCCATGCGCGACAAAAAGTTGCTCGCATTTGTCAAGACAATCCTCTTTGGCAATCGGCAACTGGTCGATGAGATGCTGCAAAGCGAAGATTTCGTGACTGCCGGGTCGCTGGAAGAACTCGTTGAGAAAATGAATGCATTGGAGGGGACAGACGACGTACAACTGGATGCCGTGCGCGATGCAGTCACCCGGTATGATGCTCAGATCGACCGTGGTCCTAAGTTCCACAACGACGAGCAACTGCGGCGTATCGCACACGCCCGCCGGTATCGCGGGGACCGCGTGCGCACCTGCAAGTTCCAGAAGATCGTCGACCAAAAAGCCATGCCCCTGGTAGCCATCAGAGAGTTCATTTTGTCGCGCAAGTCGCTCGGAGGCATCCAGACTGATCTGTCTTGTCGGGTCATGTCCCGTCCGGTCGACTGGCGTCAGGAGCCGATCCCCGGCCTCTATGCCGTCGGCGAAGCCGCTGGCTTTGGAGGTGGCGGCATGCATGGCAAGGGTGCCCTGGAAGGCACCTTTCTGGGTGGTTGCGTCCTCACCGGACGGATCGCCGCCAGGACCATATGTGGTCAGATCATCGCATGATGATGATGACGCTGTCAGTCGCGCGTCTTCGGGAGTCGGTGGCAGAATCCAGCGCACCTCCTTACCGCGATTAAGAATGCCTGCCCACGTCAGGCATTTTAGACATCGCGTAAATTACAACCATGAAACACTTCCTGACATTCCTAGCCCTGGCGATCAGCCTCTTGTCCCTGCAAGCCCAACCTCTCGACGCCGAACACCCGACCTTCCCTTATGCGCAGCGGGCTCTAGCCATCTTGCAGGAACTGCTGGCCATCCCCAACGATGCGCACCAGCCGGCCGACATCGAACGCAACGTGCAATGGTGTGAGAAACGCCTGGCACAGTACCGTTTTGCGACACAGCGGCTCACAACACCGACCGTGCCGCTTCTCCTGGCCCAGCACGAAGAGCATGTTCCGGGGCGGCCAACCGTCCTTTTCTATTTTCACATCGACGGCCAACCGGTCGATCCGTCCTTCTGGTTTCAGGACGACCCCTATCGGGCTGTCCTCAAGGAAGAGCGCGAAGGCGAAGGCTGGGTGACGATCGACTGGACGCGACTGACTGACAAGACACCTGATCCGGATTGGCGCATCTTTGCCCGGTCGGCCTCGGACGACAAAGGCCCTTTCGTCATGTTCCTTGCCGCGCTTGAGACGCTGTACACGCAAGGCAAGACCCTTCCGTACAACCTCAAGGTCATCCTCGACTTTGAAGAAGAGATTGGCTCGCCCCGACTTGCGCAAGCAGTGACCGACAACCGCACGGCATTGTCTGCCAACATGTTGCTGATCTTCGATGGGCCCAAGCATCCATCCAACCGGCCTACGATCACCTACGGAGCGCGCGGTAGTACGGGCATGCGCATCACCGTGTTTGGCCCCACCTTCCCATTGCATAGCGGACACTACGGCAATTACGCACCCAATCCGGCACTACGCCTGGCCAAGCTGCTCGCCAGCATGAAAGATGACGCGGGGCGTGTGATCATCCCCGGCTATTACGACGGCATCCACCTGGACGCCGAGACAAAAGCGATCCTCTCAGCCGTCCCTGACAACGAACAGGAATTGATGGTCCGGCTCGGGATCGGCGAAACAGACAGGGTCGGAAATTCTTATCAGGAGTCGCTCCAGTATCCCTCGCTCAACATCCGGGGCATGGCATCTGCGTGGGTAGGCGAAGAGGCGCGTACGATCGTACCGGCCACAGCCACCGCCGAACTGGACCTGAGACTGGTAGTTGAATCAGACGGCGAGCGTCTCAAAGAGCTTGTGCGACAACATATCATGGATCAGGGCTACCACATCACAGGAGGCAGGCCAACTTCGCGTGAACGCGTGCTGTACCCAAGGATCTGCCAGGTGCAAAGCTCACGCGGGGTCACCAAGGCATTCCGGACAGACTTCAGCTCTGCCGCTGGTATCTGGACCTATGAGACGATCCGGGACGCTTTTGGCATCGAACCTGTGCGCCTGCGCACCATGGGTGGGACTCTGCCCATCTCGCCATTTATCACGGCACTCAATGTCCCGGCAGTGATCATCCCCCTGGTCAACAGCGACAATAACCAGCACAGCCCCAATGAGAACCTACGCCTGGGCAACTATTTCGATGGCGCCAAAACTTTCTACGCGCTCATGTCCCGTCCTGCTCCGCATTAATGTCGGCCAAGGCATACCACCCGGCCATCTGTTGGCTGAAAGCTGCGTATCTTTCCACTTCATGAAACGCCGTCAATTCATCCATGGCTCGGCGATCGTCGGGCTCGCCGTCGCCAGCAATCCCTTGCTCGTAGCACGTTCGGGCATGTATCACGCCCCGACCCAGCGGCGGATCTACCGGATCCTGCGTGCCGATCGGGTGAACGTGGGCACGCTCCCGGTCATGCGCGCATTTGCCGGCAATCATGTCGATCATGTGTCACCGTATGTCCTGTTTGACGAATTCGGGCCGGTCCACGTGGCCGCCGGCAGTGATCCGTTGCGGGTCGATGCGCACCCACACGCCGGGGTCACACCGACCACCTATTTTCTGGAAGGCACCGGGCATCACAAGGACAGCCTGAATTATGATTTCCAGATCGGCAAGGGAGATTTTATGGTCTTCAGCTCGGGGCGCGGAGCGATCCACATGGAGGAATCAGGGCAGAAATTGTACGATGACGGCGGGACCTACCATGGTTTCCAGATCTGGCTTAACACCCCGGCGCAGTACAAGTTTGCCGAACCATCGACCGCTGTGTTCCGCCTGCCGGACATGGACACGATTGAAACGGACGACTACTGGATCAAGGTGGTGCTGGGTGAGCTGCACGGTGCCCGATCCGGCATCAGAACCCATGCGCCTGCCTTTTACTACCACGTAAGGATGCAGGACGACAGTCGTCTCGACATTCCGACCGATCCGGAGCATAATGCATTCATTTATCTCATTCAAGGATCACTTGAACTGGCAGATGGCAAACAACTGAAGGAGAATCAGGTCGTACTATATCAGCGTGGTGAATCACTGATCAGCCTTTATTCGGAATGTGCGTCGGAGTTCCTGGTACTGGGTGGACATCCACTCAACGAACCGGTCTATTCCTACGGACCCTTCGTCATGAATACCGAAGAACAGATCCGTCAATGCATGATCAACTATCAGAAAGGTCTGATGGGCGACCCGGCGGCGGTGAATCGCTAGGGTTAGACCAACGAGATTAGAAATAAGACATTAGACGGACCAGGATGAATCGTTCTATTGGCTGGACCTTCATTATACTCCTCATTCATACGACCATGCTTTCTCAAGATTCAGGGACTCCCCCCTTGCGCGTGGGTGTCGTCGGGCTGGTCCACACCCATGTGCACTGGATCCTGGGACGCGAGGATCAGGGGGATATCGAGATCGTCGGCATTGTCGAACCCAATCGGGACCTGGCACAGCAGTACAGCGAGTTGCACGGCTACCCGATGGACCTCGTCTTCGATTCCATCGAGGAAATGTTCGAGGCGGCCCAGCCGGAGACGGTCACTGCGTTCAATACCATTTACGGACATCTGGAGGTGGTGGAATACTGTGCGCCCCGTGGCATCCACGTGATGGTCGAAAAACCGCTGGCCGTGAGTCTCGAGCACGCCAACCGCATGGCAGCCCTTGCACGTGAGCATGGGATTCACCTCCTGACAAACTATGAGACATCCTGGTATGGCAGCAATGCCAAAGCCTATGAGATGGCCATCAGTGCGCAAGCCTTCGGACCCGTCCGCCGGATCGTTTTCAATACCGGTCATCCCGGCCCCATCGAGATCGGCTGTAATCCCGAGTTCCTCGAATGGCTCACTGATCCCGTGCTGAATGGCGGCGGTGCACTCACGGATTTCGGATGTTACGGGGCCAACCTGGCAACGTGGTTGCTGGGAGGCCAACGACCTCTCAGCGTGACGTGCGTGACCCGACAACTCAAGCCGGACAAATATCCGCGGGTCGACGATGATGCAACGATCCTCCTCACATATCCGGAAACACAGGTGCTAATCCAGGCCTCATGGAACTGGTCGCACAACCGGAAGGACATGACACTCTACGGAACCAGCGGCTATGTCGTCTGCAAGGACGGAACAGAAATGGAGATCCTGGAAGACGAAGCAGAGGGGCCGTATCTGGCGCAGGCTTCCCCGTTGCAACAGGGAGTGCATGATCCGTTTGCACTTCTGCACAAGGTGATCCGCCAGGATCATGCCCTCGGCTCCTACGACCCGTCATCACTTGAAAACAACCTGATTGTCATGGAGATCCTGGAGGCGGCGAGACAATCAGCGGCCGAAGGCCGCACCATCAATCTCCAGTAATATGGACTTCGCTTGCCGGTGAGTGCGGACCAAATTCGTTTACCGATGGTCAGCCTTTTCGAATTTCGACGAAATTCGAAACGTCCAGTCTGCTGAGGTACCTGAACACCTGAGCACGTGAACACTTGAACACCAAACACAAGAAATGTTAATTTAACTCCATGGAATTCCTCCTTGGCCTGGGTCGCGGTGCCCTGGGTATCGTCGTCCTCCTGCTACTCTGCTACTTGCTGAGCAATGACCGCAAGAATATCAACTGGAAACTCGTCATCGGCGGCATCGGTCTGCAGATCGTACTGGCGGTACTGATCCTCAAAGTCCCTTTCGTCTATGACATGTTCAAGTGGATGGCCGACCGCTTTGTGGATCTGCTGAATTTTACTGAAGCGGGCGCGAGCTTCGTCTTTGGATCGTGGCCGGATGAGGCCTGGGTACGTGCGACCGATTTCTCATCATCACCGCCGGCGCAGGTACCCTTCAAACTGGGCTATATGTTCGCCTTCAGGGTGCTCCCCACGATTGTGTTCTTCGCCGCATTTTCGGCGATCCTCTACTACTTCGGCGTCCTGCAGCGGATCATTTATGCCTTTGCCTGGCTCATGAGCAAATTCATGCGCCTGTCGGGGGCCGAGAGTATTGCTGCGGCCGCCAACGTCTTCATCGGACAGACGGAAGCACCCCTGGTCGTCAAGCCGTACCTGGAGAAGATGACCCGCTCCGAGATCATGTGCCTGATGACCGGCGGGATGGCGACGATCGCCGGAGGGGTGTTCGCGTTGTTTGTAAGTCTGCTGGGAGATGCGTTCGCCATTCACTTCCTGACGGCCTCGATCATCTCGGCTCCGGCGGCCATCGTTGCTGCCAAAATGTTGTATCCGGAAACCACTCCGGAGAAGATCGACCGCGGTGTGGAGGTGCCCAAAGACCGCCTGGGCAGCAACGTTCTGGACGCGATCTCGCTGGGTACGACCGACGGAGTCCGGCTGGCAGTCAACGTCGGCGCCATGCTGCTGGTCTTCCTTGCACTGATCGCGCTGCTCAACGCCATCCTGTTGTGGGTCGGCGGCATTACCAATCTGAATCCCGGCATTGTTGAAATGACAGGAGGGCGATTTAGCGGCCTCACCATGGAGTACATCCTGGGGATGGTCTTCGCGCCCGTGGCGTGGCTGTTGGGCGTGCCCAGTCAGGATATCCTTGAGATCGGCCAGATGCTCGGAAAGAAAACGGTTCTGAACGAGGTGATCGCCTATGCAGATCTCGCCAACTATCAGCTGCCCGACAGCTCCGTCAAACTCGATCCGAAATCCGTACTCATCGCCACTTATGCGCTCTGTGGCTTTTCCAACTTTTCGTCGATCGGGATCCAGATCGGGGGGATCAGTGCGATCGCACCGGGGCAGCGAAAGACCCTGACTGAACTCGGCATCAAGGCGTTGATCGGCGGGACGGTGGCCTGTTTTCTGACCGCGGCCATCGCCGGGATCCTGTTGTGATGCGTGATCGGCTGCAAGTCCAATATCAACCACCGGTGAGCGGGTACTTGAGATCAACTTGTACACTGCATAATGCGTACGCATGACAACCAATGAATCGATGAATGGCAGATAACCGCGATCAATTTGTCGAGGTCCAGCATTTTTATCAACAGCCGCTCGTATGGGTGGTCTGGCTGATCTTCGCCATGCTCGTCTACTACCTGATGGCACAAGGCCTGATTTTCGACACAGTCGGTTACCTGGTAATTGCACTGGCGCTCGGCGCCAACCTGTTCATATTCGTGATGCGTTTGGAAACCCGCGTCGACCGCGCCGGCGTGCACTACCGGATGTGGCCGTTTCATCGCTCTTTCCGCCATCTGAGCTGGGAAGAGATCCAACAGGCGGAGGTCCGGGCGTACCGGCCGCTGCGGGAGTACGGCGGCTACGGCATCAGGATCGGGCTGCAGGGCAAGGCCTACAACGTGAAAGGCAAGATGGGCCTGCAACTCGTACTCCGCAATGGCAAGCGCATACTGATTGGCACGCAGGAGGCTGATCTGCTGGCGGAAGTATTGCACCGCGTGCAGCCCGCCAGGACCAGGACCTGAAGTCCGAGTTGCTCCGATTGCTAGCACCATCCCTGGATGACAACCGGACTCGATTGCGATGAAGTGGTCCCCGTACCAGCGCAAGTTCTTGACGATATCCTTTAATTTTGTCCAATGCGCACATCCCGGCACCTGTTGATGTTGTTGCTCACCGTGGTGTTGTGCGGGTTGGCCGCCCCTCCGCTAACAGGGCAGTCCGACACCGTCCCGATGATCAAATTGCAACCCACCACTCCAGCCGCCTTACCCGAGATCCCGGATTCGCTGCGTTACTTCTTTCCGTGGGTTGACGGCCGGTCTCCAGCCAACCTCGACACGGCCGCAAGGCGCCCGGAGCCCGTTTATTTTGTCAACGATACCCTGGTATCGTATCTCACCGCAAGGACACTCGATCCCGGGATGATCGACCGGATCAGTGTACTCAAGGGGCCCGCAGCAGAGGCGCGGCATCCGGGAGCCGGCCAGTCCGGCGTGATCATGATCTACCTGAAAGAGAAGAAATGACAGGGCTCAGCGGTCAGGTCAATTTGTCTATCTTCAGAGCTCAATTTCTCCAACCGGTATGAATCGTATTGTCCTCCTCTCCTGCTTGTTCTCGATATTCCTGATCAAAGCCGCGATCGCCCAGGTCCAAAAAGCTCCGCCACGCGCTGAAGGAGAAGGCCCGTGGACACAGCTGATCATCCGTGGCGTTACCGTGATCAATGGCAACGGTGCCCCACCGATCGGGCCGGTCGACATTGTGGTCGAAAACAACGTCATCAAACAGATCCGCAACATCGGCTATCCCGGCGTGGAGATCAACGAAGAGCGTCGCCCCCAGCTGAAGGAAGGCGGCTACGAACTCGACGCCAACGGCATGTATTTGCTGCCGGGGTTTGTTGATATGCACGGTCACATCGGCGGTCGGGCGCAGGGCGCCGATGCGGAGTATGTGTTCAAGCTGTGGATGGCGCACGGCATTACCACCATCCGTGATCCTTCATGTGGCAACGGACTGGACTGGGTACTGGAGCACAAGGAGAAAAGCGCACGCAACGAGATCACTGCCCCACGGATCCTGGCCTACACCTCATTCGGCCAGGGGATGAGCGAACGGATCAGCACACCCGAGATGGCACGGGAATGGGTCCGCGACAATGCCAGGAAAGGAGCCGACGGGATCAAATTTTTCGGTGCACCGCCCGATATTATGGCAGCGGCACTCGACGAAAACAGAAAGCTTGGCTTGCGCTCGGCCTGCCATCATGCCCAGCTGGATGTCGCCCGGTGGAATGTGCTCCAGTCGGCACGCGCCGGTTTGACCACTATGGAGCACTGGTACGGATTACCGGAAGCATTGTTTGAAGACCGGACCGTGCAGCACTATCCGCTCGACTACAATTACCGCAACGAGCAGGACCGTTTTAGCGAGGCCGGCCGCCTCTGGAAGCAGGCTGCCAAACCGGGTTCCGAGCATTGGAATAACGTCATGAACGAGCTCCTCGAGCTCGATTTTACGATCGACCCCACCTTCAACATTTACGAAGCCAGCCGTGACCTGCACCGGGCGCGTCGCCTCGAATGGCACGAGACCTACACCATGCCCAAATTGTGGCTGTTCTTTCAGCCGAGCAAGATCTCGCACGGCTCCTATTGGCATTACTGGGGCACCGAGGAGGAAGTGGATTGGCGCGAAAACTACCAGCTCTGGATGAAATTTATCAACGAGTACAAGAACCGCGGCGGCCGTGTCACCACCGGGTCCGACTCAGGCTTTATCTGGCAACTCTATGGCTTCGCCTACATCCGCGAGCTGGAACTGCTGCGGGAGGCCGGGTTCCACCCAATGGAAGTCATCCGTGCCGCCACCCTCAATGGCGCCGAAGCCCTTGGCATGGCCGATCAGATCGGATCGGTCGAAGTCGGCAAACTGGCCGACTTCGTGATCGTGGAAGAGAATCCCCTGGAAAACCTGAAAGTGCTTTACGGGACCGGGGCGATCAAGCTGACTGATGACAATGAAGTAGTGCGGGTCGGCGGTGTCCGTTATACGATCAAGGACGGCGTCATCTTCGATGCACGCCAACTCCTCGAAGACGTGCGGGAGATGGTCGACAAGGATAAAGAAGAGCGCGGGTTCAAGATCTACCAGCCCGGGATGCGGCCAAAACCCGACGGCAAGAGCTGACGCTGCCATGTATCATTTCAAAAGACCAGACTGATGTCGAACCGAAGAACATTTCTGCAGACCCTCGGCACCGCCGGAATTACCCTCCCTTTTGTCAAACCTTCGACGCTGGTGCCTCGCGCACGTGCATCCAACCCCCTGCCGATCATCATGTGCAGCCGGGGTGAGAACTGGGGGCACAAGGTGCTTGAGCCGGCATGGGCAAGGCTGCAGGAAACCGGCAACATCCTGGACGCCCTCGAAGTCGGTGCCAATGTGGTCGAGCTTGATCCGACTGATACCTCAGTCGGCTACGGAGGCCTGCCCAATGAGGAAGGTGTGGTTTCACTCGACGCCTCGATCATGTACGGCCCGACGCACAATTGCGGTTCAGTGGCTGGTCTGGAGCAGATCAAGAAAGCCTGCTCCGTGGCGCGCCTGGTGATGGAGCGCACGGATCATATGATGCTGGTCGGCGAAGGCGCCCTGCGCTTCGCGCGTGCGCATGGCTTCCCGGAAGAGAATCTGCTGACAGATCACGCCCGCCGTGTGTGGCTGCGCTGGAAAGAAAACCTGAGCGACCAGGACGACTGGTTCCCTCCGGCAGACGGTGACTACGGGCTTGAGACCAGGCCGCGTGGTACGATCAATGTACTCGGTATCGGCACTGATGGCGATGTGGCCGGGATTACCACTACCAGTGGATTATTTGGCAAGATCCCCGGCCGCGTCGGGGATTCGCCGATCATTGGTGCCGGTCTGTACGTCGACAACGAGGCGGGAGCTGCCGGTGCCACGGGTCGCGGTGAAGAGGTCATCAGGACGTGCGGAAGCTTCCTTGTCGTTGAACTGATGCGGCAGGGTAAATCCGCCCAGGTCGCCTGCGAAATGGCTTGTCAGCGTATCGCCGAGATCAATGGAGGCATCGACAAGGTGGACTTTAACGACAAGTTTGTCGCGATCGGCAAGAATGGCGATGTGGGGGTTGCTTCCCTGCGCGGATCAAAGGAGGGGCCACCGCGGGCGGCTTTCATCTGTCCGGATGGTTTCAAGGTCGTCGACGGCAGTTGGCTCAAGCCCTGGTAGATGCAGGTCGTCTCATCGGTCCTCCGCTTTTCCACCAAAGGCCACACGGATATTGTTAACATTACCGCCTCGGTCATTGATCAGTTGCAACAAAGCGGTCTCCGCGAAGGCGCCGCAACCATCTCCGCTATTGGATCAACAACCGGCATTACTACTCTCGAATTCGAGCCGGGGTTGGTAGGCACCGATGTCGCGCAGTGTCTGGATCTGATCGCGCCTTATACCAAGCCCTATGCCCACAACGCCACCTGGGGCGACGACAATGGCGCTGCACACTTGCGCTCGGCCCTGGTTGGAACAAGTCAAACGATACCCTTCATCGACGGACAGCTGATCCTGGGCACCTGGCAGCAAATTGTCTTCATGGATTTTGATACCCGTCCCCGACAACGTGAGGTGATCGTACAACTGATGGGCAAATGATCAGATCGGATAGGCCTGCTCCTGATCGATGGTCCCCAGATGCAGGATGCGATCGCCTGTCTGGCAGACCGGGCTGACACTCTTGCCGATGACGATCCCGGCATGGGGAGCGCGGTAGGTATCGAGTTCCTCCCCAAAAATATTCTGCAAGCGTGCGATCTCCTGCCCTTCAATGAGGTGGTCGGTAATGTCCGGCATGACGCGCAGGATACCGCCCATCCCGGCATAGATCCAGTGCGAGTCACTGCATACCACAGGCGGTGACGCCGGCGCTTCCACTTCTTCCCCGGTCATGCCGAGTACTGCCAGCAAATTGTTGATGCCGGTCAGACTGGAGCGGATCATCCCACGCTGGAACGTATGGGGGTCACCGACTTCAAGGGTGATGGCCGGGATCCCCAGTTCAGCTGCGGCACCGCGGAGGGTCCCGTCAGAAGGCGGGTTGTGCACAATGATATCGGCATTCTGTACGCGGGCCATCTCGGCCGTCGAAGCATTGCGCAGATCAGCCCGGATGTAGTATGAATTGATCCTGCCGAAGCTGGCCGTATGCAAGTCGGCAAGGTAGTCCAGGTGCCGGATCACGTTGTTGACAAATCGATATGCATAGATCTCACTGACGTTGCCATGGGCCTTGCCTGGCATGATATGATTGAGATCAGTGCCATCGACAAAACGACGCGTTTCATTCAGAAAACTCGGGACATTTACCACCAGCACCCCTACCAGTGTGCCGCGCAGATTGGACACGTCGAGATCGGCAAACATGCGCTGGATCACCGGAATCCCGTTGATCTCGTTGCCGTGTACTGCGGCTGTCATGCCCAGCACCGGGCCCGGATGTGCGCCGCGGGCAACCACCACCGGGGCGCACACCGGCTGGCCCAGAGCGTCAGTCACCAGATGGATCCAGAGGCGGGTGATCGCCTCCTTTGGCAGCGATGCCAGGTCGAGTTTGCGTATGACCGGATTCGCATCTCCTGTTTGCAACATGCTAACTGTTTTCTAAAGAATCCCGAATATACTGCATCAACAGCGCTGCTGCCCTGCTCAGAATGGGGCGCCCCTGCTGCAATTCCATTTGCTTGATGCCTCCGATGCTGGTCGCATTGATCTCGGAAAGCACGCGCTTGCCGTTGTCGTCGACGAGGGTGTCAAATCCGAAGAGCACGACGCCCCGCTCATAGAGTGGCTGGTAGAGGACCCTGGCGATCTCCATCTCACCTTCAGTGATGTCTGCAGGCAACGAGCGGCCTCCCTGGCCGACGTTGCAACGCCAGTCCCCCGCCCTGGGCAGGCGCAACGAGGCACCAAGGACCTCTCCATTGCAGACCACGATGCGTTTGTCGCCCTGGTCCACATTGCGCAGAAACTGCATTCCCAGGTACGGCTCGTCCTTGTCCCACTGCCTGATGAACGCCGGTAACTCCATCAGTTGGTCATCCACATCCACCTGACCATCCTGCACACGCGCAATGCCTTTGCCACTGTACGAGCGCAACGGCTTGAGCACGATCGGAAACTGCGCACTGAATGCCATTAACTCGTCCGCATTCGTGATCAGTGCCATGGGAGGGCACAGCTCTGGAAAATGCAGCAGGAACTCCTTCGACCCAGTCTCGAAAATGCCCGACGGACGATTCGCAATGCGCCGCTCATCAAAGGCCGCCGTGAGAGCACCGGTAAACGCACGTGACAACGGTGGAGGTAAACGGAGAATGATAAAATCGTAGTCAGACAGGGATGTCCGGTGGGTCGTGTCGGCAAAGTACTGTTGCGCTTCGTCGAACTCCAGGTCCTCATGCAACGGCACAACCGCCAGCTCACTTTCCATATCGCCGGCGAAAAATGCCGCGTTGGCTGGCGTGCTGCGTGATGCAATGTCTAAAAACAGGCAATCCGGTTGCACGTGGATCGCCGATGCCAGTGCGTAAAGGGAGTTCTCGGCACTGTGGGCGGCATGATCGGTAAGCATCAGAAGGTGGTAACCGTTCATTCACTCACCAGGATTTCATCGATCAATGCCTGATCGTCATTGAGCGAATTGAACAGTTTCATCCGGAAGCGGCCCTTGGTGGTGTGCAGCGTCTCCGCCATCTTGTCAATCGCCACCGTCGACAAGACCGACTGAATGAACGCTTCGATCAGATCGTCAAGTCCCAGGCCGAGCTTGTTAAAATCACGCCGGTCGGTCAGCATCAGCCGGTTGGCATCGGTAGCCCAACTGCCGTCGGGCATCTTGTAGGACAGGTTGGTGCCCAGGATATCCCAACTTCCGGTCCCGGGATCGAGGGTGTCGAGGAGCGGAAGTTCGGCTCGCCGCGCGTACACGGACAACGGCCGGAGCCCGTCGGGCGTGGCATGGATCATCATGCGCAGGTCAAAGACATAGGTCTGCTCGCGAATGGAGGGAATGGTACCCACATGGTAGAATTTGCCGGAAGTTGTTGTTGAACTCCACTGATAGTTGCCGATGAGACTCTGGACGATGAACGTGTTGTAATCGAACTCTTTCTCCATAAACTGCGCGAGTTCCTGTTCATTGACGATCGTAAAGACCCCCTGCCCGGCATTACTGTAAGGGACCTTCACCACTCCCTGACCACCCATCTTGCGGATCCACAGCGGGATCGACCCTTTGGACACGTCCCAGATCGTCTCGGGTGTATTGATCTTCATACCCGCCGAAGCCAGTTCGCTATTGAACAGGTCGTAGGCTTTGGAGGCGACCATCTTGTTGCGCCCACCCGCCAGGCAAGACACAATGGGATTGAGGATCTTTGTTTTCGAGTGAAGTGGCAGCCGGTTCCATGGCTTCTGGGTCAGGTACCGGAATACCGCACGTAACGGCACCCACTGGTCAGACCCGGGCTCACGTGCATGGAGCACCCCCTCATCGATGCGGACAGGTGGCTCCTTGCAGCCGTGCGGGAAATAGATATACAGGACCGGTTCATCGAATACGTCGGCCATCACCCGGGCGTATCCCAGGGTTTCCATCGGATTTTTGTCGTAGATGACGGCCAGGCGACCTTCAATACTCTTGCGTGCATTGACGACCGGGCGGAACGTCTTGTCCATCAAATGCCGGTAGCCACCCTGTTCCATGTGATCGTCCAGCAGGGGCATGGATTTTTGACCGGAAGGGCACGAGTTGTTCTCAATGACCACCATCTGTTTTTTCCCGCCAGCCGTGGTCACATTGATGAGATCGGCACCGGACCACCTGAAGAATTTAGGCTGGTAGTCGAGCAGTTCGGTCAGGCGCTGCGCGTTGACAGTCGGATGCAGGTGGCAATAGCGCTGTACAATACGGGGCTTCTCCAGATTGAAGAAAAAAGAGATCATCGGATGGATCGTGGCGTTCAGCGCTTTGGGATACCAATGGTCATGCGGCTCGAAGCTCCCCGGTTCGACGATCAAAGTTTCAGCTTGTGCCATGATCTCGCTCATATTGCTTGCTGTGTTACAGGGTTCTATGCAGGCGCATTGCATGTCATGGATCCCTGACGGTTGTACCGGATCAGAACCATCGCTTCCGTTTGAAGACGTAGAGCAACCCCAACCCGATCGCCACCATAATACCCAGCAGTACGAAGTAACCGTAGCGGTAGTGTAGTTCTGGAATGTAGTCAAAGTTCATCCCGTAGATCCCGGCCAGGAACGTAAGTGGGATAAAGATCGTCGCCACGATCGTCAGTGTTTGCATGACCTTGTTCATTCGAAAACTGATCTCTGAAATGAACAGATCCTGCAAGCCGGTCAGTGACTCGCGGTTGGTCTCGTTGATCTCGATGGCCCGCAGGATATGATCATACAAGTCGCGAATAAAGTAGCGCGTACGATCGCCGATCATCTCGGAATCGACGCGGGAAAAGGCCATGACGGCCTCCCGCGCTGGCGACAAGCCACGACGGAGATCCAGGATGCATTCTTTCAGGCGGTGCATGAGCTGCTTCAATTCCGGGGTGGGGTTGTCCATGATCAGGTCCTCGAGCTGTTCGATCTCATCTCCGAGCTGGTCCAACACATGGAAATACGTGTCCACCAGGTTATCTGCAAGTGCATACGCCAGGTAGTCTGCCCCGCGGGCACGGATCCTGCCATTCGCTTGTTCGACCCGCGTGCGCACGCCGGCGAAGACGTCACTCTCATCCTCCTGAAAGGACAGCACGAACCCGTCTCCGCAGTAGATGGAGATCTGTTCCGGCAGGATCTTCTTGTTCTCAGCATCGTAAACAAAGGACTTCAGAACGAGAAAGAACCCGTCGTCGTACTCCTCAAACTTGGGCCGCTGCTGCGTATCCAGAATATCTTCCAGTGCCAGCGGGTGAATGTGGTACATCTCCCCAACCTGTTGCACCAGTCCGATCTCATGCAATCCGCGAATGTCGATCCAGACCACCGTATCATCCATCCTGTCCTCGCGCTCCGGTAGCCCCTCCGAGATCTGCAAATGCTCTGCATTGTAGTAGTAGACGCTGACATCCGGGCTTTCGACCTTCTTGACGCCGGCAAAGACCAATGCTCCGGGCGGTAATCCGGTTTTTTTCGCGTGTTTCATGCTTCGGGCGATTGAGACGGCGCAATGTCCGTCTTGTACACAATCGTGCGGTGCGGGAACGGGATCTCGATCCCTTCTTCCTCGTACCGTCTCTTGACCGACTCCAGGATATCACATTGCATGTAGAAGGCCGTGATCGGGTCGGTCGTCCAGACCCAGGCACGCAGCATCACTGAAGAGTCGTTCCACGAGATCATGCGGATCGGTACCTCCGGGATCCCTTCGGCGATCTGCTCTTCGCTCCTCCCATCGATGTAAGACGGGTGGTTGAGTGCCTCCTCTCGCAGGATCTCCTTGGCGCGTTTGACATCCGAGTCATAGCTGATCCCGACTTCGACATGCTTGTTGATCCGCGGATCCATAATGTCGGCATTGATCAAGACTTCATCGCTGATGATCGAGTTGGGAATGATGATGCGGCGGTTCTCGAAATCCCGGATCACGGTGTGGCGCAAGGTAATATCCTCGATGACCCCACGCATATTGTCCCGAACCACAACCCGGTCCCTGACACGGAAGGGTTTGAACATGATGATAAACAGACCGCTGATCACGTTGCCCAATGCTTTCTGTGCCGCAAATCCAACCGCAATCGCCAGAATACTTGCGCTGGCCAGGAGTGTGTTGGCAACGGCCCGCAAAGGTTCAAACCGGTATACCGCCCAACTGAAGCCCACCACGTAGATGATGGCCGTCAGCGCATGACGCAAGAAGCGGTAATTCGTAGGATCATTGTTGATGGCGAGCGAAGACTTGCGGACAAAGCGGCCGGACAGACGATGGAACAGTGTCGCCACAACCACCGTACACACCACGATGACCAGAAAAGTCCAGAACTCGGCCATACTTGGAAACAGGTCTTTCCACATAATAATGTCAGTTAGTCCAGGTCAAAGGACGTCGTGAAAGTTGATTAATTTACTGGATACACATCAGCCTGAAAGGTACTCAATCGCAGACATATGACGGATTTTTTCATGTTTCTCACCATCATTACCATGGCTGCCGCACCGTTGTGTGGCCAGCACCTCATGCCCGATCCGCAAGCGTACCGGATCACCTCGGTGAGCATTGCGGATGTACGTGCCAATAAGGTGATACCAGCCCAGGATGTCTATATCAGGGACGGTCGCATTGTCCGTGTGCAGCCATCAGGTAGTCAGGCTTTTCCCGGTGAATGGCGCCCCCTGGACGGTACCGGCAAATTCTTGATGCCAGGCATTTCGGAAATGCACGCGCATATCCCCGTTCCGCGTGATGGTGATGATTCCAATGTGCGCGAAACCCTGTTTCTCTATCTCAGCAATGGCATTACGACGATCCGCGGCATGCTGGGCAACCCCTACCACCTGGAACTGAAGGAAATGATCGCACGTGACGAGGTCCTCAGTCCGCGCGTCTATACCTCGAGCCCTTCGCTCAACGGCAACTCGGTGCAAACTCCCGAAGAGGCCCAGCGCAAGGTCACTCAGTACGCGACAGATGGTTATGACTTTCTCAAGATCCACCCCGGCATTGCCCTGCCGGTGATGGAGCGGCTGGTCTCTACCGCGCAGGCTGAAGGGATCCCGTTTGCCGGGCATGTTCCGCATGACGTTGGGGTGCGACGCGCACTCGCATTCGGATACGCCTCTATTGATCACGCCGATGGATACATTGAGGGCCTGATGCCTCCCGGCACCGATCTGAATCAG
>JAWWBX010000042.1:0-21284 GCA_033720735.1 Saprospiraceae bacterium | reverse complement strand
GCGATGATGGGCAACCTGCCGCAGTTTCACCGGGATGAGCGACAGATCGCAGACAATATCCGGGCACTTTTGCGGTACAAGTACGGCGTGGACATGTCTATCCCGAACGTGCCCAATGCGTATGTTGCACGCAGTAAAACGTCATCTGATCCAACCATCTGAGAACTACTGAACTTGCAGCGTGATGGTCTCGACAACAGGTTGTCCGCTCTCTGTGACTCCCTCCAGGCGAACGGCATACACGGTAGCGCGATCAGCCGTGTAAAATGTGATATGATAAGGACGATCGGGCTCCGTCCTGATATCCGGGTCCCAGAACACGGTGGTACGCAGGTCTGGTTTGGAAGGATCGGTCTGGCGACCGTGGTCAGGACTCTCAAACCGGATGGCCTGGTAGTACCCGGGGTGCGTGTAGTGTAACACACCATTCACCTCACGGTAGCGCGGCGCATGTTCCCCGGGCCGTTTGCGATAAATCGCGATGATCCCGCTGCGGCCCATGCCACCGTAGGCGGCAGTTTTGGACAAACTTGCGATCACGTCGACAAAAGCAATATTGCGCACAGGAATGGCATTGGCCAGCGACGGCTCAACCGGGATACCGTCGAGAAGAATGAGTGCGGTCGTATTCAAATTGATGGAGTTGATCCCGCGGATCCGGGCTGTCCGGTTGGGGAAGGTGCCCACGATCTCCACCCCGGGAAACTTCCCCTGGATCAGGTCAAACACATTGGTGGCCAACTCACCGACAGGCAGCGAATCGATCACCAGCCTCTGATCAGGCTCGGCGTACAGAATGCCGCGGTTTTTGAGGTACGCCTCTTGCTCGTCAACAGTCTTCTCTGAGATCACGACTTCGTCCAGCTCGATGTTGAGCAGATCAGCATAGGCAGAATCAACTGTTTGCACACGCCGGCTGGCTTCCAGAAACGCCTCCAGCGTGGTGCTGTCAGGTGCCGGATCAGCCCCAGCCGCCGCCCGGTTGAGTTCGGGGAGGATGACCGGATCGAGGTGGATCTCGACCTGACGGCTGCCTACCGGCCCTTCGCCGCGTTTCTTGCGCCGTCGCTCCATCGCCTCCCGGCGATTGGCATTGTGAATGTCAGCCTGAAACATCAGTGTAACGGTATCATCAAGATGCAGCCCGCCAAAGGAAAAGGACCCATTGATATCTGTCATTGCTTTGCGCATCTCAAAGTCTTCACGCAATGTGGAGAGAAACACATTGGCACGCACTGGCCGCTTTGCACTCCCACGGCGTGTCACGTACCCCGACACTTCGATCGCATTTTCCGGTATCCACTGCAAGTCGGGCCAATCACTGCGCAGCACGGACTTCCAGTCAAACCGGCGCCAGCCATGAGTAAGCATCAGGGCATCCAGAAGCCGGTTTCGGGAGGGGTTGGTTTCGTCGAAAAAAGCGCCGGGATGCGCGATGACCCCGCGCAGGTCAGATTCGAGCAGGAGATATGTTCTGATATCGCGGCTGTGAGCGTGACGTGGTACCTGCACCATATCCGTGACGGCGAGGGACCCGAGCAGCGCAACGGGATCGCCGGCAGGGGAAGTGCTGCGTATCTGCAGTTCCACGCGTTCCCGTTTACCATAGTTTTCCCGGTTCGTGGCCAGGGTGACCAAGGGTTGCCGGTCGGCCAGATAGTGAAAGATCAGACGCTCACAGCGCGGCACCCCGTCGCCAGAGAAAAGGGTAAAATGCAAAACCCCATCCGGCACCTCATGCAGGGGCAGCAGGTATCGGACCTGGGACCCGCTGAGGTTGTCGATCAGTCCGATGAGCTGCCCACGCACATGAGCGACGATGTATGATCCATCCAGGCCGTTGGGGATGTTGGTTTGGACCTGTACGAGGACCGAGTCACTCCGTTGATCCAGGTGCAGGACAAATCCTGTTTCCTCCACCTCGGGAAGATCAAACGTCATCGGGCCCTGTGGCGTTTCGATGATGGCCTGATAAACCTGACCGGGATGTGGCGTGAGCGCACACACCCCAAGTCCGGTCGCGTGGGTCGCAAAACGGGTGACCGTGGTGCCGTCCGCAACGATCTGACCCTGCACTGCCATCCCTGCATCATCACTGTTGGTGGCGCGAATGCCGATCTGACTGCGCAGTCCCGAGACCAAACCACCCCCTTCGGGATAAAAGCGGACCGTCATGTTCTCCGCATGATTGACCTTCCGTTCTGGGGGTGGCGCATCTCCGGAGCCGGATGGGGGCGCGCTGTCCCATCCTGCAAAGGCATGATAAACCTCGATCTCCCGCTGGTAGAAAAAAGGTTCCCGGAAATTGCGCATGTAGCTGGTGTATGCTCTGATCAGGTAAGTACCGGGTTCCCATGACGGTGCGAAGAACAAGTCGAATGCACCACCGCCATCTTCGATCCGGACCAACCGCGTGATTCGGAGCGTATTGTTGGGATCAAAGAGTTCGATGTGCACCTGCTGGCTCGGGGTGAGTCGCTGATGGTAGATCGCATCGAGCAGGTAGAGCTTGCCCCAGAGCTGCTCTCCCAGGACGTACTGGGATTTGTCCGTATGGAGGTACACCTTCTCCTGGGGGAAATCGCGGTGAAAGGTTTCCAGCTGTGCGATCGTCCGTTGTGGCGAAGGCACCTGACTGACATTGGCCAGGCAGATTCCCAGGAGCAGCAGGCGAATTGACTTCATCAGTGGTCGGTATCCAACAAAACTAGCGGATTTGTTTTGGTGTGAGACCGGCTATGCCAATGGCTAAAGAGCCTCCGCGATCTTTTCCTTAATTTCCACGACATTTCTCAGACCCGGCCACCGGGCAACCTAAAACAATACCAGACTATCATGTTCATTTCGTCTGCTTTCCGTTCCACATTGACCGCCCTCCTGCTTGCCGTTGGCGCAATTACAGTAGCACAAACCTACACCGACCAGACACCGCCGGAGTTGCGCGAGCAATGGTACGCGGAGCATGTGGCAATGACCGAAACCTCCATTTTCAGGAATGTGCCGTGGCAGTTCCTGGGTCCGACGAACATCTCGGGCAGGATGACCGATGTGGCAGTGGTAGCCCCCAAAGGGAAGCACTATACGATCTATGTGGCCGGTGCAACCGGTGGAGTCTGGCGCACACAGAACGAGGGAACGACCTGGGAGCCGATCTTCGAGCACGGGATATCGACTTCAATTGGCGACGTGACACTGGCACCATCCAATCAGGATATCATCTGGATCGGGACGGGTGAGGCAAATATCTTCCGGAGTTCACACGCCGGAGCCGGAGTCTACAAGTCCGTCGATGGGGGTGAGACCTGGGAACACAAAGGTCTGACGGATACCAAGACGATCCCCCGGATCATTATTCATCCGAAGAATCCCGACATCGTCTATGTCGCATCGACCGGCAATGAGTGGACCGACAATCCCTCGCGCGGGCTGTATCTCACCCGGAATGGCGGGGATACCTGGGAAAAGATCTTCTATGTCGATGAGCGCACCGGGGTCAATGACCTGGTGATGCATCCGACCAACCCTAACATCCTCTACCTCTCGACCTGGCAGCGCGTACGGCGGAAATGGAATGACCCGCGTGTTGAGGAGGGCTACGACAAGAGCTCGATCTACAAAACGACGAACGGTGGCAAGACCTGGACCGAGATCGACAACGGCCTGGTGGCAGCGGAATACCGGGGACGCATCGGCATTGACATCTGCATGTCCCAACCCAACACACTCTATGCGTTCATTGACAACTACGAGGTACTGCGCATGCCCGAGGAAGGTCAACTCGATTCGTACGGAAGGCCTGCGGGCCCGATCATCAAGGGTGCAACGGTCTACCGGACTGACGATGGTGGGCGGAACTGGCGCCAGGTCAGCGAAAACAACCGCTACATGGAGCGCCTGTCAAATACGTATGGGTGGGTGTTTGGACAGATGCGGGTCGACCCCAACGATCCGGACAAGATCTATGTCATGGGACTGGCCCTCAATATGTCGGAGGACGGAGGCAAGACCTTCCGTCCGTTGCGCGGGATGCACGGTGACCACCACGGTCTGTGGATCGATCCTGCCAACTCCGATTACCTTGTCAACGTCAACGACGGCGGGGTGGCGATCTCTTATGACGGTGAGAACTTCCGCACGTTCTATGACAACCTGCCGCTGGTGCAGTTCTTCAATGCGGCATTCGACATGGGCAACCCGGTGAGATTGTACGGATCGATCCAGGATCACGGTAGCTTCTCGGGTGTGCTCGATCTGTCAAATGGCCGTCAGAATATCCCTGCCGTGGAGTGGGAGCGTGCACCGGGTGGAGAGGGTACGCGTCACAACATTGACCCGACGGACCCCAACATTGTGTATTCTTCAAGCTTCTATGGTCGACTGTCAAGGACGAACCTTGAGACTGAGGAAAGCGTCAGTATCCTGCCACAACCTGCGGAGGGTGAAGTTCCGTTTCGCGGGCAGTGGTTGGCCGCCACCATTATTTCACCACACAATCCGCGGATCATCTATCACGGCATGAACTACCTCTTCCGGTCGCTGGACCGGGGCGACAGTTGGGATCGGATCAGCCCAGACCTCTCGTACAACAACCCCGACAAGTATGGCGACATCCCTTACCAGACCATCTTTGCCATCGCCGAGTCACCATTTAAATTTGGACAGATCTATGTTGGCACCGATGACGGGCGCATTCATCGCACCGACAATCACGGCGTGGACTGGGTCGAGTTGACCGGCAACGTGCCGGTACATCAGTGGGTGTCGAAGATCGTTGCCTCGGCCCATACGGAAGGGACGGTGTACCTGGCCCAGAATGGCAAGCGCGATGATGACTTTGCAGCCTACATCTGGAAGTCGACCGACCATGGCAAGACCTGGAGAGATATCACGGCCAACATCCCGTGCGGTCCCGTCAATGTCATCATGGAAGATCCCAAAAACAAGGATGTCTTGTATGTAGGCACCGACCTGGGCGTCTATGTATCGCTCAACGGCGGGCAGCATTGGCACGTCCTTGCCAACAACATCCCCACAACTTTCGTCCATGATGTAGTGATCCATCCCCGCGAGGATATCCTGATCGCTGCCTCCGAAGGGCGGGGGATGTACGCCATGGATGCGCGACTCATCCAGAATTTGACTGACGAAATACTGGCGGCTGACCTTCATCTGTTTCAGGTCGAACCAACCACCCTCCCACAACGGTGGTGGCAGAGTGCAACGCCCGCCAACATTTGCTTCAGCCTGGCGCAGGATGCCGCCGTCCAGATCACTGTCAGCAATACCGATGGACAGACCGTGCATGAAATGGAGATCGACGGGACGCGCGGACTCAATCTCGCGTCATGGAACCTGCGCAGGGCCGGTGAGGGCCGGGGAGGTCGTGGACCCCAGCTGGTGGATGCAGGAACGTACACTGTGTCAATCACAGCTGGCGGACATCGCACGAGCGGCACCCTGATCGTCCAGTCAGCAGGTGAATGAAACCCTGACCGCAAGATCAAATTCAAACGAAGGCTCAGCGTCATGAGCCAAAGGCATGAGGCTGTGATGCTATTTGCGCTGTCGCAGCGTGCCTGCGATGATGAATGTCAGGGTGTAAAGTAGTCGCGGACCCATGCCACCATCTGGCTTTCGGTCATGCTGTCCGCGCTTTCAACGGCCTTCAGACGAGAAGCCAGTATCGGCTGCTCCAGAATCGTCTTCCGCAGCCAATCCTTCATTTGGGCTGGTCCGAAAATGACGATCTGCTCGGCCCCGCTCAGGTGAGCAGCAACCGCCCTGGCATACTGTCGGATCTGTTGCTCACGCCGCGCTTCGCGCGATCGTTCATGGTCGATGTACTGATCGCCAAATCTGCTGAAGTCCTTGCGCTCGCCTTCGGTGCGCACACGGTGCTCAACCGGAGAGTCCAGGGTGACCACGGTATGCGTGTCCCCGTGGATACCAATTAATACGGCACGGTCCAGATCGATCCATACTCCAACCTTGCCTTTCACTTTCACGATGTTCTTTCTTGCTGTTTACTTGCCATTGCCGCGATGATGAAGTAGCCTCCCATGGCTGCCAAAATGGTTCCGAATGATCCGCTGCCTTGCGCATTGTTCATGGCAATACCGATGGCAATGCAGATCAGCCCAAGGAAAAACGTGTGTCGGTACGCTGGCGTTGTCATAACACCCAAATGGTATCTGTCTGAATTACAAAAGGATCAGTTCACCGGCAATGACCGCCATCATGGAAGGAACGAATCCGGATGCGCCGTAAACAAAGAATGCCTGGCACGTACGGCACCAGGCATTCTGTTTGCAGGCCAGAAGGGCTTAATTCATCGAGTGCAGTGCAACCCGATTGCCTTCACAATCGATGAAATGCGCGATGTAGCCATTCTCGCCGATCGAAGTTTTTGGTACAACGACCTGGCCACCGGCGGCTTCAACACGGGAGAGTGGCCCACTCAGGTCTTCCCCACCATTGAGATAGACGACCGATCCTGCTGACGAAGGCTCATAGCCCTCACCGGCCACGACGGCACCGCCGACGCCGTTGCCGGGCTCATAGCCGGGCAAAAAGCCCATTTGCAGCGGCATTTCGCCGGCTGGCATGACCTGCACGGTACCATTGAGGACCTGCTCGTAGAATTTACACGCGCGGCTGAAGTTCTTTGCCGGGATTTCGAACCAATTGATCACGTTTGCCATGTTTGGTGTGGTTAGATGGTGATTGAAAATGATGTCATTGACAAATTTAGGTGGGGTATTCATGCATGAAATGTAATTTCACCTACAAGTGTAGAAGTCTAACTGGTAATAATGAATATTAAATACGGATTACCAATATATTATAACGAATTACTGTAAATTTCATATGCCCGGTTCCAACGAGCTTTTCGAACTGATCAAATCACTCACCAAGAGCGAAAAGCGCCACTTCAAGCTCCACTGCCGGTTGCACCGGGGCCGTAATAACTATGAGCGGCTCTTTGACGCGATCGAACGCCAGCAACAGTACGACGAAGCGGCGATCAGGCAGGAGTTTGCGGGTGAGACCTTTGTGCGGCAGCTGCATGCGACCAAGTACTACCTGCGTCAGCTGATCCTGCGCACCCTGCGCAGCTATCACGCAGGGAATTCGAAGAGTGTCGAAGCACGCCAGTGCCTGCGCGACGCCGAGATCCTCTTCAACAAGGAACTCTACTTCCAGGCCAATACGGCGTTGCAAAAGGCCGAGCGACTGGCCCGTGAATACGAACTGGATGGGCTGCTCTGCGATGTGCTGGATCTCAAACGCAGCCTGGCCCAGAGTGTCAGGCCACATCAGTTCGACGCACTGGAAGCGATCATCGCTGACCAGCAGGAAGTCATCCGGCGATTGGACAATCGCAACCGCTACGTTGATCTGATCATTGGCGTAAGCAGGTCGGTGATGTCCGGCGACCAAACGAACCTTGAGCATGAGGATTGGCTGGATTCCGATACCAACGCCCGGACACTGGAAGCACTGGTCATGCACTATAATGCCCGGTACTTTCGCGAGATCCGTGATGGCACGTCATCAAAAGCAGAACAGACGCTGCAAACACTGATCGACCGCCTTGAAGCAGTGCCGCACCGGATTGCGGAAAGCCCCGGGCTGTACGTTTCCTCCATCAACAACTTTGTCAGCTTCTACGTCTTCAACAAGCAGTATGACAAAGCGATGGATCTCATTCAGCGCGGCAAGGATGTCTATCAGCAGTGGACTTTGAAGAGCGAAAACCGCAGTCTCCTCAAGCAGGTGCTGCGCACCTACACGATCGAACTGGAAGTGATGCGGAATCACACCCTGCAGTCAACCGCACAGGATCGGATCGATGCGATCGCGACCTTCGTGGAAGAGCATGCCGGCAAGATGCCACGATCCTATGCCTTGTTGTTCTGG
Organism: Saprospiraceae bacterium; assembly: GCA_033720735.1. Lineage (GTDB taxonomy): Bacteria > Bacteroidota > Bacteroidia > Chitinophagales > Saprospiraceae > B8-G4. The sequence continues at coordinate 13,364 of JAWWBX010000042.1, read as the reverse complement.
TTCCAGCTGGGATACATTTATTTCATGCGGGGTGACAGCAAGACCGCCTTGCACTGGGTCAACCGGTTCATTCAGACCCGCTACAAACAGGTGCGCACGGATCTTCAGACGCATGCCCGCATGCTCAATCTGATGATCCACCTCGACGAGGGCAGCCAATTCGTGATGCGCTACTTTGTGGATAGCACACGACGCTTCCTGAAGAAACACGGTCGCATCCAGCCCTATGAAACGGAACTACTGCGTTTCTTCTCACGGATGGGCCGCACAGGGCCGCTCGACCGCAGGTCAGAGTTTCGGGCGCTGCGGGACAAATTGTTTCCATCCGGGGAATCACCCCTGGTCCCGGAATCCGCCTTGGCCTACATTGATTACGACCTGTGGCTCGAGGGGCGGTGTCGAAGAGATTTCTCCACTCCGGTCGAAATCACACCAAGATAGCTGGCGGTCATTCCTCGACTCACCGCCTTTCGGCGGATCGCTCGGAATGACAAGGCATATCTGTGACGTGTATTTGGGATCACCTTATCACACTTCATGAAGTCGCAGGGCCACCAGCGCAATGGATCGTTACCGTAGTGAGTTCGATCATCTTCTCGCCTTGTCCTCCCGGGCGTAGTCGCCTTGTCCTCCCGGGCGTAGTCGCTTTGTCATCCCGAGCGTAGTCGCTTTGTCATTCCCGAGCGAAGTCGCCTTGTCCTCCCGGGCGTAAGTCGCTTTGTCCTCCCGCGCGTAGTCGCTTTGTCCTCCCGGGCGTAGTCGCTTTGTCCTCCCGGGCGTAAGTCGCTTTTGTCCTCCCGGGCGTAGTCACTTTGTCCTCCCGGGTGTAGTCGCCTTGTCATCCCGGGCGTTGTCATCCCGAGCGTAGTCGAGGGATGACGTCCACCAACCCACAACCGATTTCGACCGGAGTGGAGAAATCTGAACGATCGTATCGAAACATAAAATGCCATTATCGCATGGCCGTCAACGGCCATTTATACGTTCCCTATCTTGGGTGGGTTAAACCCGACAGAGTTACTATGCAATCACACAAGACAAACCGCCGCATCTTTTTGAAACAGACAGGCCTGACCACGTCCGGACTCATGCTGCTCGGATCAGCCGCGCTGACCGGTTGCTCAGCCGGGGGCACGAACGACAAAGACCTGATGATCTCACTTGCCCAATGGAGCCTCAACCGGCCGCTCAACGCCGGTGAAATGGACAATCTGGAATTTGCCGGAAAAGCAAGAGAATTCGGGATCAATGCGATCGAGTACGTCAATCAGTTCTTCAAGGACAAAGCCAACGACAAGGCCTATCTCGACCAGATGAACGCCCGTGCCGATGACGCCGGGGTTGAACAACTGCTCATTATGATCGACGGTGAGGGCCCGCTCGGCTCACTGGATGATGACGAACGCAACACAGCCGTGCAGAACCACTACAAATGGGTGGAAGCAGCCAAGTACCTGGGATGCCACTCGATCCGCGTCAACGCTTACGGCGAGGGCAATTCCGGTGATGTGCAGGAAGCCGCAGTCGACGGGCTGGGGCGTCTCGCCGAGTTTGCAAAGCCCTTCGATATCAACGTGATCGTCGAGAATCACGGCGGCTACTCCTCCCACGGCCAGTGGCTGGCGGGCGTCATGAAGCAGGTCGACATGGACAACTGTGGAACACTGCCGGATTTCGGGAATTTCTACGAGTACGACCGCTATCAGGGTGTGCGCGACATGATGCCCTGGGCCAAGGCGGTCAGTGCCAAGTCGCACGACTTCAATGAGGAGGGGCACGAGACCAGGATCGACTACAGCCGCATGATCGGCATTGTCCGTGAGTTTGGTTACACCGGCTACATCGGCATTGAGTACGAAGGCAGCCGGCTCAGTCCGGACGAGGGCATCCTCGCGACCAGGCGCTTGCTGGAGGCGTGTATCGGGTAGCGTGTGCTCCATTCTCGCCCCGGGCTTTAGCCCGGGGTTTCGATGCTCCCATTCCCCGGAGCGAGTCGAAATTTTGTATTATCACATACACAAAATTTCGACTCGCTCATCCTCAAAGAATTTCCATGCTGACCCGCGACCAGGCCCGCGACATCCTCTTCGAAATGACCGAAACTGCCTCCCTGCGCCGCCACGCCCGCACGGTGGAACTCGTCATGGAGGCCCTGGCTGAACACTATGGCGAGGACGTAGAGAAATGGGCGATCACCGGCATGCTGCACGATGCCGACTACGAGAAATACCCGGACCGTCATCCGGGCATGATCGTCGAGCGGTTGCGCGCAATGGGAGAAGATGAGATCGCCCATGCGATCGCCGGCCACTACACGATCTGGAACGTCCCGCGGGAGTCACTGATGGATAAAGCCATCGTGGCCGCCGACGAACTCACGGGCTTTGTCGTGGCTGCCGCGCTCATCCGCCCGACGAAGATCGAGGGCATGAAGGCGAAGTCAGTGATGAAGAAACTCAAGACGAAAACCTTCGCCGCCAAGGTCGACCGGGACGAAGTTTACCGCGGGGCGGAACTGCTGGGATGGGATATTCGTGAGCTGATCACGTTTATTATTGGGGTGCTGGAGCAGAATAAGGAGGAGTTGGAGCTGGTGTGATCGATCAGTCCCATCAAACCCAAAATTCCACGTTTGCGTGCGCTGATTTTTCCGGCATCTTACAGAAGATCGTTTGGAAGCATGAGTCAAAACGAATGCCCCTTGAAGCAATCCCGGGATTTGTGTAACTTATAAGAAGACCCGCACAATATACATTCCCCCCACTTAATGGCAGAGAACATGAATTTTGACATTCGGTGCTCTTTTTTTCATTGAGACAGTTGAGTAATGAACCCGTTCCTGTCAGCGCGCAAATTGACCGCCATCGCTTACGTCATCATCGTAGCGCTGCAGTTATATACGCATTTGGGAAGCAATGCCAACGGGCATGATCTGTTGTCGGTTGTTATTGAATTACCTGGTGCTAGCAATGACTGTGATTGCACCATCACGCAAGTCGAGAACAACGCGGTAAGCCCCTGCACGACCACCATCGGTATCGTCGACACGGTCTCATCTGCCAGCGGGTTTCAAACTGCCATCAACACTGCCAATAGTACGGGCGGATTTAGGACGATCCTGATCGCCAACGGAACCTACCAGGTAGCTTCAACCGCATGGTATCCCTATATCACCGCAAGTGACATCGTGATCAGAAGCCTGTCGGGGAACAGGGATTCAGTGATCCTGACAGGTACCGGGATGGCTGATGTATCCCCGGGCACTGAAATTGGTATCTATGCGGTCGGCGACAATATCACCATCGCAGATCTCACGATCAAGGAGGTTGGCAACCATGGGGTCGCGGTGACGGGAGAGAATCTGTTCGTCCACAACGTGCGTATTCAGGACACGTACGAGCAGATGATCAAGGGAAATGCATCAAACGGAGGAGCCGACAGCGGGAGGGTGCAATGCAGCTTGTTTGAATATACTGCGGGCATCGGTCCGCAGTGGTACATCGGTGGGCTCGATATTCATAACGGAGACGACTGGATCGTCAGGGACAATGTGTTCAAGGACATCGAGAGCCCTTCGGCGGCCGTCGCCGAACATGCCATTCATTTCTGGAATTCCTCCTCAAATAACCTCGTGGAGCGCAACGTGATCATCAATTGCGACAGAGGAATTGGATTTGGGCTGGGTAGCAGCCCCAACGATGGCGGCTTGATCCGGAATAATATGATCTATAACGACGGCACTGGAGTATTTGACGATGTGGGGATCGGCTTGGAAACGTCGCCCAATACCAAAGTCTATAACAATACCATCTTTATCGCGTATCCCAATGCCATCGAATACCGGTTTCCGGCCACCACCAATGTGGAAATCACGAATAACCTGACCAACAAACTGATCAAGTCCAGGGATGGCGGAACTGCCATACTCATAACAAATTATACTTCAGCTGCGGATAGCTTATTTGTAGACGTGGCGGCAGGAAATTTGCGATTGATTGAGCATAATCCCCTGGTCGTAGATCAGGGTACGGAAATCGTTGATGTGTCCTTAGATATTGATCAAACGCCGCGACCACAAGGTTTTACATACGACATTGGAGGCCATGAGTTCAAGTGCGATACGCTGGCAGTCAATATGTGGATTGGCCCAGGCACCGGAAATTGGAACGACAATATATCCAACTGGAGTTTGAACCGGCTGCCCACATTTTGTGACCAGGTGATGATCGGGTCAGGAGTAACAGTTTACCTGAGCAACGCGGAGTCAGGAGTTGCTTACTCCGTCCAGGTCGCATCCGGAGCACAATTGGTCGTGGAAACCAATGGCGTGTTGTCGGTCCTGAGTGATGAGTAACAGAATGACGCCACGGTTGTGACCTACCCGCCCTCGTCCAACCTGACGATCCGTACTTCTACCCGCTGGTTCTTCCTTCTGCCCTCCGGGGTGCGGTTGGTCGCGATCGGGCGGCGTTTGCCATACCCCTTGTAAAACACACGCTTCTCGTCGATCCCCTGCTGGACGATCCATTGCGCCACGGATTTCGCACGGGCGGTACTGAGACGGTCACAGTACTCGTGCTCGGGCAGACCATTGGTATGTCCACCCACCTCCACCACGATCGTCGGGTTGTCGTAAAGAAATTGGTACAACTCGGTGAGTGTCGGGATCGACACCTGGTTGATATTGGAGCTGTCGGCCTCGAAATGCAATTGCTCCATGCGCACCGCCTTGCCGCTCTCAAGCGTCTCGGCAGTCAGTTCAGGCAGGATCTTTTTGGCGATCTCAAAGGAAAATGAAACAGAACAACCATTGGCATCAGAGACATCGACCACATGACTTCCAATACCCAATTTGGTCGCACGTTGTGTTGTTTCGCCGTTGTCCCATTTGAAGACATATGGTGCGGTGCCGCCGGAAATCACGACTTCGGCCTTGCCGTCAGGTACATGTTCAGCGGCTGCGGGCCGTGTATTCTCAACTGAGCCGGTGAGCGGCTCTGGTTGCCGGATCGCAAATTGCGCTGTGACTTCCTGCCCGGTAGCATCACTCACGGTCACGGAATAATCGCCAGCCGCGAGGTTGCCAGCCGATGCACTGCCGGCACCGTGTGACCAGGCGTAGCTGTACGGCTCCTTGCCACCAGTGACGACAACCTGAGCGGTTGCCGTAGATTGATCGGCACAGCGTATCTCGTGTGTTTGGTCAACATTGACGGCGAGAGGCAGAATATTTTCGCTTACGGAAACAGATGTTGTCGCCGTGCACCCGTTAGCGTCCGTCACGGTGATGACATGGTCGCCTGGTGCCAACCTGGTGGCCTCCTGACCGCTTTCACCGTTGTCCCAGGCAAAAGTATATGGCGTGGTCCCACCGTCGGCTTTGACCGACGCTTTGCCGTCGGCGTTGTTGGTACTTGCTGCTGCTGTCACCTGAGCAGAAAGGCTGAGAGGTGCAGGCTCTTCGAGGGTGATCGACAGCTCGGCTTCAGTGCCCATGGCGTCGGTCAACGTCAGGGACCACGTCCCCGCCCCCAGGCCGGTTCTCGTGGCCTCGGCAGCGCCGTCAGACCAGCGATATGTATATGGACCTTTACCGCCATCTACTTGTACTGAGACAGCTCCGGTCTGCGCTCCAGCACAGCGAATGCCCTGGTCGACCGCCAGGGTGGCGCTCATGGGCAGAATGTCCTCGCTCACCTCCAGGGTGCCAACAGCCGTGCAGCCCGCGGCATCAGTCACCGTTACCGTATGTGTGCCAGGAGTAAGAGCAGTCGCCTGTGTCCCTGTTTCTCCATTGTCCCAGGAGAAGGTGTAGCGCCCGGTCCCCCCCTGCGCAGAGACCTCGGCCTTGCCATCGGCGCCACTGGTACTGGCCGGGGAGGTCACCCGGGTGGTGACCTGCAATGGGTCTGGCTCGCGTAACGTGAATTCTGCATCGGCCCTGCCACCCGCAGCATCGCGCAGGGTGACTGTGTAGGTGCCCGCAACAAGATTGCTCTGGGTTGATCCGCTGCCCTTGTTGCTCCACACTGAGATAAACGGACCCTTGCCACCGGTGATCTCAAGTTGCAGTACGCCTGTGGCATCCCCGGCACACTCGATGCCGGCCGTTTGTACAATGCTGACCGATAGCGGCAAAATGTTTTCCTGGATCTCCACCGATCCTGTGGCAGTACAACCTACTTCGTCGGTCACCGTCAGTGTATGGACACCAGGTGCCAGGCGTTCGGCTTCTGCCGTGGTTTCGCCATTATCCCAGAGATAGCTGTATTTGCCCAGACCACCGGAGACGCGTGCCCGGGCTTTGCCATCTTCCCCATTGGTCGAGGCAGCCTGGCGGACCTGCAGGTCGATCGTGATCGGTGGCGGTTCGTCGATCTCCATTTCGGCGACTGCTCGTGTTCCGGTGGCATCGGTCACTGTCAGGCTGACGAGGCCCGCGGGGAGGTTTCGCACGGTCTCTTCACTTGCACCAGTGGACCATTGATAGGTGAATGGCCCTTTGCCTCCCGAGACGCCAGCTCTCACAGCAGCGGTGGCCTGGCCTGCACACTCGATCGAGGACTCCAGCGCATTGATGTCCACTTGCAACGGCAGGATATCTTCGGTGATCATCACCCCTTTCTCCAACGTGCAGCCCTGAGCATCGGTCACGGTCACCTGGCGTTCACCAGGTGCCAGTTGCACAGCAACGGATTCCGACTCCCCGCTATCCCATCGGTATTGATAGGGTGGCGTGCCACCGGCCATTTCGATGCGTGCGCGTCCGTCCGCGGTGTTGGTCGAAGCGGGTTGCTCCACAAATAATTTGGCTGACAGGACTTCGGGAGACTCCAGAGTGAGCGATGCGGAAGTCGTGGTTCCGGTGGCATCCGTCACGGTGATTGCATACTGACCGGCCGTCAGGCCGCTGATGTCGGCCGTCGCCTGTCCATTGTTCCACTGGAACGAGAATGGGCCTTTGCCGCCGGAAACACTGGCAGTCACACCTCCTGTCGCTTCTCCCGGACAGCGGATTGTGCCGGTTTCCTGCAAGGCGACCCGCAGCGGCAAAATATCTTCTGTGATCTGTACGGTCGCAGTAGTAAGACAGCCGTTGGCATCCGTCACGGCCAGGGTATGTGTATGCGGAGCCAGTTGCGAGGCGGTCGCTCCCCGCTCGTCATTGCTCCATGAGAATGCATAAGGTGGCGTCCCGCCGGTAGCCGTCGCCGTCGCCCTGCCGTCGCTCAGACCGGTGGTAGCCATCTGTTCGATGCGAATGTCCAACTCCAGAGGATCAGGCTCTTCGATGGTAATCGTCGCGGTGGCCGTCGCCCCGAGTTCATCCGTGACCTGCACCAGGTAGGTGCCAGCGCTTAAGTTGCTCACCCTGTCGCCATTCGCCACGTGGTTAGATTGTTTCGCCCAGGCAAACCGGAATGGCTCCCGACCGCCTGATACCTCGGCCCATGCCGAACCAGTGGCGCCCCCAGGGCATCTGATCGGATCGCCTGCGTTAATGTTGACTGCCAGGGGACGGATCTCGCGGGTGATCTCGATTTCAGCTGTTCCGGTACAACCGATCTGATCAGTGACCGTCACCGTATACAGACCTTCCGTCAGATTGGACTGTAAGGCCGCAGTGCTGCCATTGCTCCACAAGGCATTGTAGGGTGGCGCCCCTCCTTCCACATGCATCGAGGCCACACCATCACCTGCGTTGAGATCGCTTTCTGCCTGCTCCTGTTGAAGCGTAACAACGATCCGTGGATCATTGATCTCCAGGGATGCCGTTTTCGATCCGCCTTCAGTATCAGTCACCGTGATCGTGTAGAGACCGGGTGCGAGCTCTGCCGCCGTATCCCCGGAGGCGCCATGCGACCAGTTGATCGTGTACGGCGGGGTGCCACCGATCGCCCGCACTGAGGCCTGCCCATCGGTGGCCGTGCTGTCACAACTGACAGGCTTGTCGATGTTGGTGGTCACCGTGATCGTCGACTCTTTTTCAATGATGTACACGCCTTTGTCGTCCGTGCCGACCCATATCGTGTTGTCGTCGTCGACCGAGACGTAATTGACAAACTGGCTGGTAAAGTATTGTCCCGGGCCGAAGTGTTCATACCTGTCGGTCGCGATCTTGTACGAGGTCATGATGTTAGAGGCGATCCAGATCTTGCCCTCCTGATCCACGGCAATGTCGTGCATCGTGCCTTCAATCTCACGGGGATTGATCTCATAGGGTTGCCAGTTGTCTTTGTTGTCGATGATCCACACCAGACCATCACCGATCGCCCAGGTCTCCTGGCGGTTGCCAGCGATGCGCAGGATGTTGAAGAACTTCTGGAAGACCTTCCATTGCCCCCCTTCGCCGACCAAGGCACCGTCCTGGGTGCCGACCCAAATCCTTTGGTCAGGCGTGATATAGATGGAGTTGATGAAATCAGAGCGCAGCTTCGAGTTGTCGATGTGCATTTGTTCCAGGAACCGGAGTCCGCTGTCGTCTGCCCTCAGTTTGAACAACCCGTAGCCATCGGTGCCGATCCACAATTCTTTCGTCTTGCGGTTGTAAGCGGCCGTCGTGACCAGGGCATCTCCCAGGATGGCCTTGATCTCCTGCTTGTTCCAGCGCAGGTCGTAATCGCCACCCGGGAGTTGCAGCAGGGACTGTTCTGCCGGACTGATCTCCAGTGGTTCAGCGATGTCTTTGGCAGGGACAAAGTAGACCGTGGTCGCGTTGGCGATCCATTTGTTGTTGTCTTCGTCGACGTGGATGTTGAAGATCGGCTTGGTCTGATCGATGGTGCGGATCCGCTCCACCACCATCACTTCCTGTGCCACACCGGACTGCGGAAAGCACAGACAGACGCACAAGAACAATGCTGGAAAACAGTATGTATTGATCAACCTGTAAATCATGTAATTAATCGCTCTCCTATTAACGCAAAAGGTTCAATAACATTGGACAGGCAGGGGCATGCAGGCCGTTTCCAAGCGCAAAGAAAGTGGTTCTTGCGCACATTTGGGGGGTCAACACAACGTATGGCGCTTCTTGCAATATCTTGGGAATATTCACGAAATTGCCCGGATGGAAGAGCAATCCCTGCACACCCGCCCCATGTTGCGTGATGGTGCGCTGCAGGATCGAGTGATTATTGTGACGGGCGGGGGCTCCGGACTCGGGAAATCCATGTCGATGTACTTTGCTTCACTCGGGGCTAAACTGGTGCTGACCAGCCGCCGCCGGGAAGTACTCGAAGCCACAGCGGCGGAACTGAAGGCCAAAGGGGCAGAGGTGATCGTCGTGCCCGGCGATGTACGTCAGATCGAAGATGTGCGCAGCACCGTGGCATCGGCCCTGGAAGCCTTTGGGCGGATCGACGGCCTGGTCAACAATGCCGCAGGGAACTTCGTCAGCCCGACCGAGCGCCTTTCCCACCGGGCCTTCGAGGCAGTCATTGGTATCGTTCTCAACGGGGCGGTCAACTATTCACTGGAAGTGGGCAAGTACTGGATCGAGCACGAGATCAAGGGCGTGATGCTCAATATTGTGACGACCTACGCCTGGACCGGTACCGGCTATACCGTACCATCGGCCTGTGGCAAGGCAGGGGTCCTGGCCCTGACACGTTCGCTGGCTGCCGAGTGGGGGCGCAAGTATGGGATCCGGGCCAATGCCATCGCACCGGGCCCGTTTCCGACCCGCGGGGCGTGGGACCGTTTGTTTCCGGAGCCGCTCCGCCAGCAGCTCGATCCTGCAGCAAGGGTACCGCTCGGCCGCGTGGGTGACCACCAGGAACTTGCCAACCTCGCGGCCTACCTGCTCTCGAACTATGCAGCCTTTGTCAATGGAGAAGTCGTCACCATCGACGGTGGTGAGTGGCTTGAGCAGGCCGGACAATTCAGTCCATTCAAACAGATCACCGAAGAAATGTGGGACATGTGGGAAACAATGCGCGGTAAAGGATAATGGAGGGCAATAACGAAATATTCTTTCACTGCGGGATGATGCGCACGGGTACGACCTTCCTGCAGAAGTCGGTCTTCCCGCACCTGAAAGGGATCAGGTATATCCCCAAGCCGCAATTCTTTGAGCGTGATGAGATCATCAGGGATTCTGCAGCGGCGCGGTTTCTCATATCATATGAACTGGCGATGGATGAACAGTGGCAGCGTGAGATCGATCACGTCTCGGAAGACTGGCCCGATGCCATTCCGATCGTCGTGGTACGCAGGCACAGTGACTGGCTCCTGTCAGAATACAAGCGTCAGCTCAAGAATGGCCACATCCTTCAGTTTGAGGAACTCTGGTCTGAAGGAGAGGGGCAGGCGCAATACCATCGGGAAGACCTGCTGTACTGTGACCGGATCGCCATCCTGCGCGATCGCTTCAGCCAGCCGCCGGTGATCCTGATGTATGAGGATCTCGTGCACGACGGGGCCGGGTTCATTGAACACCTGGCCGCGATCATGGGGGCCACAGTAGATCTGGAGGAGGTGGATCTGCAGCGACGGCACACCTCATACGGCGACCGCCAGTTGCAACTCCTGCGCAGGGTCATGCAACGGGTGAATCTCAATCGCGAACGCGGCAAGCAGTCGGCTGTTGTCTTCAGAGTTCAGCGACTGCTCCGCGACATCGTGCGCTATGGCATCCTCTATCTGGGAGCTCCCTTCAACCGCAGCGATGGACCTCTGGTCGACCGGAAAGTACTCGATCGGGTGGATGAGGTGTATCAGGACGATTGGGAGCAGGTGCTGGAGCTGAGCAAGACGCCACAACCTCAGGTGAGCCAACCATCAGGTAGCAAGGGATGAAGTCCCCTGATGTGACTGCCGAACCTCCACCCATTCAAAGAAAGAACGGGAGATCCAGGTGACTGCCATAAAGAATACCATAGGCGGCAAATAGGTAAACAATCCACGCTTGTAGCTGTACAGCAGCCAACCCACCTTGGTGAAGTCAACGTCCATTTGGTAAAACAAGATCAGGTAGAGCAGCCAGCCAACACCGATTGCAGCGAGCAGCTTCCAGTGCGTGTGCTTGCGGTTGATCGCCCAGATCAGTGCACTCAAAAGCACGATGGCACAAAACAGATGGTTGACAACCCCGTAATACGCCGTACTGAAGGTCACTTCAGTAATCTGGTTTTTCATCACGCGCAGCCGTTCCCAGTCCAGAAACAGTGCTGTGCGCACCTGAATATCGACCTGTGCATCCAGCCATAACTTCAATACGAGCTGCCAGACGATCAACGGGATGAAAGACCACATGGCGATGGTCAACGCCGGGCGAAATCGCTTGTCACGCCAGCCCTTCATGACTGCGAGCCCGATTGCCGGCAAGGCAAAGAAGATCGCTTCATTACGGGTCCACATACCCATGGCGAGGAGAAGGCAGCCGAGGTACATAAAGCTCCGGTCTCCCTTGTCGTACCAGATATAGATGCAGATCAGTCCCAGTCCGGCATAGTAAGCCAGAGGTGGATTGTTTGAAGACAACGTGGAGAAGAAAGCGTATTCGGGTATGGTGATCAGCAATAAAGTGAAGAGGGCGCTTGCCAGAGGCGTCGTGTAGCGCCTGAGAAGTGCAAAGAATGCCAACGCCAGGGAAACATAGAAGAACACCGAGGTGATCTTCCCGTTCTCGATACCTCCGACGTAGGCGAGCGTCAGGTTGAGTGGGTAGAGCGGGGCATAACCGGTGCGGTTGTTCTCGAGTGAATTGACCTTGTCGAACACAGAGTTGTTGAACGTGCCCTCGGCAAACGTGATCTGTCCAAGCAAGTCATAGCCGGTGACAGAGTCGTAGTTGAGAATGGGCCAGAACATCGCGCGTGAGGAGATCATCCAGATCACATAGATCCCCGCCACGACCACCAGATAAAAAGCAATATGACGTGGGGGTGTGCGCAGGGGAGCGATCCATGTTCGGGGATCGATCCGCCGATTGTCGGGATTCCTGAAATAGATGCCGAAGAGTGCAGCCGACAGGAGTAAAAGCCCAAACAGATTCACACCCATCCCGTTGATGGGGATTCCGACCAGATCGATGGCAAACATGTAAACACTTGCGATCCCCATGCCGATCGGTAAGGCAAACCCGGTCTTTTCCCAGGCTTTCAGTGCAGGCGCTGCCAGGGAGAGCGCACCGACACCGGTGATAAAGACAAGGATGTACAGCAGAATGGCCACGTGCTACTGGTTGACGGGGTAGATGCCGAATTCACTTTGTTCCGTTACCGGGTAGTTGAGCTTGTCATAGCCCCAGCCGCGCACTACAGCGACATGTGTTGCATGCGGATACAGGGCACTTTCCCGGTCCTTCTTATTGTCGTAGATCACGCTGCGCGGATACAGGAAATAGGTGGTGTAGCTCTTGCTGTCCATCCACTTGCCAAAGGGCGATTTCTCATTTCTTGGATAGAGAACCCACCGCGGGGGAAACAGGATCACCGCATCCTCCGGAGTCGCCTGCTTGACCTGTTCCAGGAATGAGATGTTGAACCCCAGGTAGCGATGCTGTTTTTCAAACTTCGTGGCTTGACCATACTGGACCTTGTTGTGATTGAAATCACTGAATACCTTTTGCAACCGTTGGTAACCCGCATTGTCAGCCAGGAGATAACCTCCTATCAGGATGAATACCAGCGCCACGGCGTTTTTGAACCACCAGGATTGGGTGATGGCAGCACTGGCCGGGGTCTTGGTCCGGGAGCTCCGTTTGCGTGCTTTTTTCGGGTGGTTCTTCCGCTTGCTCATGCTTGATAAAGTTGCGGAATTTTCTGGTTCATGCGTACTTCGGAGTCACCTTCATCCATAGTGCCCCCCTGGGTCGCAACGTGACCATGGGCTGGATCTCAGGCCGCATGGTTATGGATCTCAAATCAAAATGGCGCGCGATGTAACCAAGTACCAGGATCATCTCGAGCATGGCAAACTGATTGCCGATGCACAGGCGTGGACCACCGCCAAAAGGCAGATAGCTGTATGGGACGTGCGTTCTTTTTGCCGTTTCTGAAAATCGTTCCGGGTCGAAGCGGGACGGGTCTGGCCACAACTCAGGGTCGTGGTGGACCCCGTAAATAAACTGAATGAGAAAGGTGTCTTTCGGATAGGAGAACCCAAGGACGCCATCATCTTCATTGGGCAGACGGTCGATGATCCAGGCGGGCGGATAAAGCCGCATCGACTCCTCGATGACCTGGCGGGTCATTGTTCGCTGCATCAGCCCGGTGAATGAAAGATCACCACCTCGGTGCTCATTACGGATTGCCTCCAGGTAGTGCGGATGCTGAGTGAGCAGGTACAGCGTCCAGGTGAGCGCATTGGCGGACGTCTCGTGCCCGGCAACAAACAGGATCAGGCTTTCATCGAGCACCTGC
>JAWWBX010000041.1:0-21313 GCA_033720735.1 Saprospiraceae bacterium | reverse complement strand
CCGTATGGCCGCGTGCGTGCGTGCTGCATGATGATCTGCGTATTCGGTTCGTGCTGCATGCGATAGCCGATCGACAGCTTGACACGGTTGGCTCGGCAGGCATCGATGATCGCCTGGCATTCCTCCACGGTACGCGCCATGGGTTTCTCACACCAAACATGTTTGCCGGCGTTGGCAGCAATGATACTGTAGCGGCTGTGCAGGCTCGTGGGCAGCACGATATACACGATGTCGATGTCGGTATTTCCCGCCATCTCGTGCATGGTGTCGTAATTGTAAACGTTGCTGTCGGGGATCCCGTAGCGCCGCTGCCAGACCGGGATCTTGGCAGGTGTGCCGGTGACAATACCGGCGAGATGACAATGTCTCGTCAGTTGCAGCGCAGGCGCAAGCAGATCGGTGCTGTAATATCCCAGTCCCACCAGGCAAACTCCCAGGCTGTCGGACGGGCGCGCGCGCAACCAGGATGCGCCTCGCAGCACAGTAAACGTACTGACAGCAGCGGCGTTGCGCAAAAATCGACGGCGATGCATACGATCAAGATACAATGCTCCGCTTCTTGAACCCGGGCGTTTCGTCCAAATCCACACAATAATCGACCTTCCTGTGCCGTTTCATCCATGTCAAAAGGTTGTAACTCTCACTCCTTTCTTCTCCCCCTTTCCCGTCTCCCCCGTTCTTTACATTGTAACCAAACACCTATATGCATATGAAACTGCAAATGAGCATGTTATGTGCGGTACTGGCCTTTGCCGGAATTTGCACAATGACGAGCTGTAAGGACGACACGGCAACACGCGGAGAGGGCCAGTTGTCCTTGTATCTGACTGACAGCCCGATCGACCGGGCAGATGTGGAAGCCGTGGTTGTTACGGTCACCGAAGTCCGCGTGGATGGACAGGCCTGGGACGGTTTCGACGGACCGTTGACGGTTGACGTCCTGAGCTTGCAGAACGGAATGACCAGACTGATGGGCAGCGCTGCTCTTGACGCACGGGCCTATTCAGACATCGATCTCGTTCTCGATCTCGAACAGGACGCAATGGGCAATGCACCCGGATGCTACGTCATGACCGATGACGGTACGCGTCACGCATTGTCCGCAAACGGCGCCACCGAGCTCCTCATCGATATTGACAATAGTGGATTTGCAGTCGTGGAGGATGATGAGGCCAACCTGGTCGTCGACTTTGATCTGCGCAAAAGCATTACGGCCAGTTCAGACGGTAGCAGTGATTTCGCCTTTGTGACGAGCAGTGAACTGGACAATGCGCTGCGCGTCGTGGTGCGCGACGAGACGGGTGAGATCGAAGGCAACTGCAACGACGCCATCAATTCATCGGACCGTATCGTGGTCTATGCCTATGCGGCCGGCACTTACAATGCACAAACCGAGACCTCCGGCCAGGGTGCCAGCCAGGTCCTTTTTGCTAACGCCGTCACCAGTGCGTCGGTCGACGCCAGCGGGCAGTATCGCTTGTCTTTTCTCCGTAGCGGAGACTACGAGCTCGTGTTCGCCTCCTACGAGGAGCAACCTGACGGCACTCTGCAACTGCAGGGAACACTCTTGCTCGACACCCTGCTCAATTTTGATTTGCAGTCCATATCAGTAGCGAGCAACGCATCGGTCAAGGTCGATGTGCTCGTCACCGGATTACTGCCGCTGTAGCGGCGATCCATGGTCCCTTCTGGTTAGAAAAGGCGCACGTTTGCACGTGCGCCTTTTTCATTCCATTATCACTCCGTTGGGGTTTGAGCAGGCGTCTTAATGCCGTACCATCTTGCGCACTGCACTAAAGGGACCCGCCTCCAATCGGCAATAGAAAAGACCACGGTGGGTCAGGGTTTGGTCATTCAGCATGACAACGTTCCTTCCTGCATGACCGCTGATCTGCCTGGTCCAAAGCAACCGCCCGGTGACATCGAAGATCTCGAGTGTCGCAGGCATGGCCGCAGGGAGCTCAAACAGCACTGTTGTTTCGCGCTGCCATGGATTGGGCACGTTCTGCAGTAACGCAAAGTCATTGGCTTCCTGCCGCCCAATCTGCAGGGAGATCGGATGGATGCGCCACCCACTGTGATCCGGGCTGTAGAGTTCGGCAGTGAGCCGGCGTCCGTTCAGGCGCAGCAGATCACGCAGATGGGCAGACCGCTGGGCGGAAACAGTGATGGCGAACAGCGCCCCTTCGTTATCCACAGGACGGTCATCGTGCCAACTGATCGCCAGCTGACTGCCGGAGTTTGCGAGATGTGCTCTGGTGATGGGCAGCCCCAAAGGCTCAACATCGAGAAAATCAAGATCCTCTCCTTCCAGGACCATCTGCAATCCTTCGATCGTCTCCACGCCCGCAATCCGCAGCACCAGACGTACAGGCACACCCCGGTGCAGAAACTGGTCAGAGACCTGCAACAGGACCTGCTGGTCACTGCGCGTATCGACGGTGGTGGCACTCGCGACAAACGAGCCATTCACATCTCCGATCTTGATACCGGTAAAGTCAGCATCGAGGGTGTCGTGATGTACATCGAGTTGGATCACCTCATCAAATGGCCAGGGATGCGTAGGATCAGCGAAGTCAAAGGATGTTGGCACAAACCGCCAGCTTTGATTCGCAGTGAACGCCGTATCGATCCCAAGCAGCACCTTGCGCAACGCCAGGATGTCGACGGCAGACACGTGCGCGCTGTTGTTGACATCAGCCGCGATGTACTGGAACGGCGAAGAGAATGGCACGAGGCCGAGCAGGTGTTTCTGGATCCGGATGAGATCGAGCGTCGAGACGCCATTCAGGACGTCATCATTCTTATAGGGTTCGACCACGTATTTCCCGCCAGGGATATCTTCAAATGCGTACGCTCCATTCGTACCGGTCATCACATCGTCGACCATGGTCGATCCGTCCATCAGGTGCACTTCCGAATGTGCCACGACTTCTCCAGACTCCGTAGCCAGCTGTCCTGCGATCGATGCCGTTGTTACGCCACACAAGGCATTGCCGTTTTCGAGCACCAATTCGACCACACATGATGAGGTATTGCCATAGGCATCCGTCACAACAATGTCCACATTCAACACTTCCGAGCCGTTCAGGATCACGTCGGTGCAGGTGAAGGTATATTCCGGACCGCCGCCGTAGGTGCCAAAGTGATATGTCAGGTCTTCCTCGGGCGTGCAGTTGTCCGTGCTGCTGGCATTGAACGCCGATGCCGGGATGGTCACCATGCCCCCCAGGGAGTCGAAGGGCGCTACCAGATCGAGGCAAACCGGTGTAGGCAGTTTGCAGTCTTCCAGGCGCAGGAGTTGCGGAATCTCGGACGTGTTACCGCACTGGTCTCGTACCATCCAGATGACGGTGTGCGTCTGATCAGGATCATTGGGATCATTGAACGGGACATCCAGTAGCGTGATCGGAATCACGAGCTGTTCTCCCACCAGCGATGCGCCTTGCGCATCACCTGTGTACTCATCGGACATGATCAGATCCAATCCATCAGACCAAAGGTCGAGCGCGTAGCTCCAGGTGAGTGATTCCGACGGTGTGCAATCGTCCTGGGTCTCCAGGCTCAAGATGACATCTGCTGCACAACCACCGTTAGGGTCATATGTGACCTCCGGATCATTTTGACAGAAGACGGGTTGATCATTGAGCAGCACTCCCGAAGGCCCTTGCGGATTAACAATTTTAATTTCCTGGGTGTGCTCCCAGATCCCGGTGAGCGCTTCCGGGTCGTACTGGCACCAGTCGATGACACTCCAGGTGCGCAATACCTTGGCACAGGCAAACTGGTCAAAAGGCAGGATCAGATCGCTGAAACTGGCACCTACCAGATCGCAGCCAGCGTTCAGCAACACCGGTGTCCCACCTGTCTCCTCATCCACTGCACAACTCCCCTCAACGGTAATGTCGGCTGGCCAGATCACGTCATCAGTCGGATCATTGGCGTCATCGGCGTTGATCCAGAAGGGATCGTCGTTGACCACGGTAATGGTTTGCAGGCACGAAACTTCATTGACACCGTCTGATGCAGTAAACACGCGTTGGATCACACCCAGACCACAGCCTTCACGAAAATCTGCGACGGAGACTGACAGATCAATTTGACAAAGATCATGCGCGATGCCATCGATGCCCCAATTGGTCCCATCGACAATGACGGGAAGCCGATCGACATCCTCGTACACGTCACCATCGAGCACGGTACCAAACGTCCGGTCAGCCAGGTCTTCCAGCAGGGCGAGATCAATGTCGAAGTCGCAGCCTACGGTGATGTCCGGAGCACAGGAGATCTCCGGCCCGAATTTATCCTGAACGGTAACCTCGACCATGCACGTGTTGGCGTTTCCGGCCAGATCGGTCACCCGCAGTTCGATCATGACCGGTCCGGACGACACGTCGCAGCAGCTGAATGGGATATGTGACCGGTGCACCGTTCCGGCATCTTCAGCCGTGACGGCACCATTGGGCTCCTCGTCGACCCCGGCGCCCAGTGTGGTCCAGTCAAAGTCAATGCACGAATCCATACGCCTGCCGGTCACGAAGATCCCACCGCATGCATCGTAGCTGTTGTCAGTGAACGCGGAGGCAATGGCTTCGGTCACCTCCCTGGTGAGCGTCACGGTTGAGTGCAAATCACACACTACAATCGGCTCCGCCTCATCCTGGACGCAAATGACCTGAGGGCATGACGTCTGATTGCCACATTCGTCCCGGGCAATCCAGGTGACCTGATGGCAGCCCAACGACAGGCCACTGAGGAAATAGGCATCTCCCTGGGGAGTCACTGAGATCCCCGGTGCAATGAGGTCGATCGTCCAATCCGAACAGTCATCCGACACGGCTGGTGGTGCCAACAGGACGGCACCGTTGCAGTCAAAGCCGTTGGTCGAAATGTAGACGGTATCAGGGCATGTCATGGCGGGACCTTCATCGTCCGCTATCACGATCTTTTGCATATGGGTGAGATTCTCTCCAGTACACAGATCGATCACGGTCCACAACCGGAAAACCTTGTACGACCCGCCGCACTGGGGCAACGTCGTGTCGTCATAGTCAATGTAGATATGATCGCAAATCGCACCACCGGGTTCTCCGGTGCACGTCGTCGATGGTGCGCCCGATGGCAGCAGACAGGCATCGGCACATGACAGCGGAGGATGGTCCGTGCCATCAAAATGCCCTGGCAGCGTGATCGCCCCCAGCCCCGTGCGCAGATGGTAGATGGTATCCGTACACGCAGATGTGTTGCCAGCGGCGTCTGTCGCTGTCCAGTTGCGGTAAGTGATCCTCAGAAAATCACCATCACATCCTGGCACGTCGACCTCATCGAAATACGTGAGGGTGACCGGACCACATTGGCCCAGGCCTGTCACCGTCAGTGAGCCGTCGGGATTAGTTGTGACATCACCCCCATTCACCGGAAGACCGATGGTCAGTGGATCATCGGGCTCGTGACACAGGATCGTATCACTGCTGCAGGTCAGCTGTGGTGGCAGTTTATCTTCCACGGTCACCATCGTCCAGCACGCGTTGCCGTTTTGCAGATTGGTGACCATGACGGCAATGGTTTGACCCGCAAAACTTTCATCCACCATATTGCCGTTGATCAGGGTGACACTGTCATCTTTGGGGGACACGACGAAGGCATCCATGCATCCCTGAAAGTCACCCATCAGGAGCATGTGTGGAGTGATGGTGGCTTTACAATCCGGGCCCAGGGACAGATTGATTGCGGCATTGCATGACATCTGGCCGCTGGCAAACTGCCCACCGACGATCACCGGAAACGTGCATGCGAGGGTATCTCCATTCTCGTTGTAGGCAAGATAGGATTGCTCAAACATCGTGTCAATCGGCACCATATCGCCCACGGTGATACCCGTGCCATCAGTCTGCATCAGGACTACGGTATTTCCGCAGTTGTCCTCGGCGACGACATCGTAGATCACCTCCACTTCACACGCGCCTTCCTCGGGCTCCAGAAAGACGGTATCCGGGCAGGACAACATGAGGTTGGCGCCATTGATAAACGAAACTGAAGCTGTGCACGTGCTCTGCAACCCGCAGGCGTCAGTCACCGTCAGCGTGACCGTGACGGGATCATTCCCCACCTCCTCACAGCTGAACATGGTTTGATCCAGAGCCAGGGTCACCCCGCCGCAGTTGTCGGTACTGCCGTTGTCGACGTCCTCCGGCGCAATGGAGACCTGGTCCATCCCGTCAAAATCCACGGTGATGTCCTGACAAGCGGCTGACGGTGGTGTGTTGTCGACAACTGTGATCATTTGATCGCAACTATCAATATTTCCGCAGGCGTCGGTTGCATACCACCTCCTGATGAAGGAGCCGGTCGTATTACATGATCCAGGTGCGCCCAGATCCTCGCTGGTGACAACCGGAGAGCCATCACACGCGTCCATCGCAGTCGCCATCCCCGTTTGGCCTGGATCTGTGCTTTCTTCGCAACTCACCGTCACATCTGCGGGACAGGAGATCACAGGCGGCATGAGATCCTCAACGGTGATCGTCTGTACGCACGCAACGGTGTTGCCACAGGCGTCCGTGGCCACCCAGGCCCGGGTGATGGTGCCGGTACCATTACACCCTGAAAGATCGTCGGCATCGCTGTAGGTCACCTGGGGAGCCGCATCACAATTGTCCGTTGCAGTGGCCGAACCGCCGGTATTGCCGGGGTCTGGCGACGTGTCGCAACTGATGGTGACATCCGGCGGACAGGATGTGAAGACCGGAGATGTATCATCAATCACGGTGATGGTTTGCACACATGTAGCCTGGACGCCGCACGCATCAGTGGCGATCCACGTTCTGGTGATGGTGCCCTCCTGAGCACAAGCGCCGGGAGCCGTCATGTCTGTATAGGTGATCTGGACCGGCTGACCGCAATTGTCGGTGGCCTGTGCAGGCCCGCCGGTATCCGCAGGTTGCGTGCCCGCATCACAACTGATGGTCATGTCTGGCGGACAAAAGGTGATGACCGGTGGCGTGGTATCCTGAACGGTGATCACCTGAACACACGACGTCGCATTTCCGCAGGCATCCGTCGCGGTCCACGTGCGCATGACGGTACCGGTTCCATTGCATCCCGTCAGTACCGCGACATCGCTGAAGCTGACGACAGGCACGGGATCACAATTGTCCGTTGCCACAGCCGGCCCTCCCGTGCCAGATGGAGCGGTATCAGCAGTACAATCTACCGTCGTATCGGGCGGACAGACCAGGCCGGGAGGTGTATTGTCCTGGATCGTGATCGATTGCACACATGATGTACTGTTGCCACAGGCATCCGTGGCCGTCCACGTGCGCGTGATCACGCTGCTCCCAATACACGGATCGTCGGACGAGGTCGCATCACTAAACACCAGGCTGACTGAGCCGCAATCATCGGAAACTGAGGGCGAGCCGGTCTGGGCTGGATCTGTGTTTGCCATACAACCTGCATCGGCAACCAGGGTCACATCCGCAGGGCATTGCATGGACGGTGCGGTGCCATCGGTATAGGCAATGAACTGAATGCAGCTACTGTCGACATTCCCGCATGCGTCGGTCCCGAACCAGGTACGTCGCACCAGGCCCACGGTATCACCCATACAGCTGCCATCAAATCCTGACAGGGTGTCATCCCGCATGCTGAGGGCGATCTCCCCAGGCGTTGTACAATTGTCCGTATAGGTCGGTCTCCCGAGCGCCGCGGGGTCCCCGGTAGCGCAGTCCAGCGTAGTATCGGCCGGACAGGTCATGGGGTCAAGGACCGGGTTGGTATCATCGACGATCGTGAATACCTGAATACAGTATTGTTGATCTCCGGTGGTCATCGCGTCACCATCGGCATCGACGGTATAGGTGCGTGTGATGAACAAGGTATCACCAATACATCCGGTGCCACCGTTGCCTGAATCTGATACGAAAATCACCGGTGCCTGACCACACCCGGTGACGACAACCAGGGTGGTATCCGCAGGAGGGACATCGGCGGGGCATTGGAAGGAATCGTCGCTCAACTGGCTGCAGTCGACCGAGAGTGCAGAGTTGGCGACGATCGTATCCGCGGCCAGCACGCACCCCTGCAACGCGGTGTCCAGATCGGCGCGTGTCACTGTGACACTGTACTGTGAGCCATCTGCCAGGACGGTAATGGTCCCCGTCGTTTCACCTGTCGACCAGGCGATCGCATAGCTGCAACCGGCGGCCGGGCTGGTGATCACGGCGGTCAGATCCAGAGAGTCCGTCGTACTTGCGGTGCATGCTGAATCGATCTCAACATCATAGGTCGGATAGACAATCACCCGACTGGTGTCCATGATCACGGTATCGGTGAGACACACATTCTCCGTGGCCTGTGCAGCCACCACGTACATAAACGTATCCCCCTCACAAGCTGTCACATCTCCAAACACCATGTCATTGTACAGGAAAAAGCACACGGTACTATCAGCAGAACAGCTGTCAAAATTTGCCAATGTCGGATCGTCAGGACTTGACCAGGAGACCGAGTCGGCGTTGCTCACAGACAGCACCAGATCACAGGGTTCAATGGTCTCCAGGGATGGGACTTCAGGGCCGAAAAAGGCCTTGACCACTGCCGAAGTGCTGTTGCCTCCCTGCTTGCAGGACATGGCAATGTAGGTGGCGCCTCCTGGCACACAAACACTCGACATATTGTTGCCACCGGGATTACTGTTGAGCAAGTCGAAGCAGACGTCAGGTGAGGTCTCGTCAGCATAATACAACTCACCACCCGGTGAGCCTGATCCAGCGTCGGTCAACTCGATACCGACCGCATTGTCCGGCAGGACTACCCTGAATTCGAAGCAACGCTTCTGATTGCCGGCGACACACGACGAGTCAGAACACCCCTCGATGCGCTGTCGTTCAATGATCAGGAATGAATCGATAAAGTTGATGTTGTAATCGAGGTTGTAAAACGGCAGGTCCCCGCATACGCCGGACCGGATGCTGCATGTGAAGGCATCGTTGATCACCCACACTGAGTCACACACACCGGCCGTATCCACGAGCACGACATTGACAGTGACGCCGTCGGGAAACGGACCGAAGTAGCGATACTCGATCGAGTCACTGACCGTCAACTCCACGGGATTTCCAGCGGTGGGTGTCTCCTCGTCACTGATGTCATCGGCAAAGAACCCGCTATTGTCGGCGACGCCATTGTTGAGATCTACCACATCCCAGACACCGGCATCTCCGAATACGCGAAAGGCGACATAGAACGAGTCCGGATTCTCCGGACGACACAGGAAAAACACATTGTCGACCTGATGGTCGCACTGACCCCACGACGGGACCCATGATGCCAGAACCAAATAGAGCAGAATACTCAAGGCACGCACGCACCTGGCGATGGACACGGGACGTGGACGCCTGATCAGGGGGCAGCAAAATGCCTGCCGGCTGGACGCAATGCAATCGAACATGTAGATCTTGTTTTAGCTATACCAATCCGCATTCCGCGCAGCCCAGGGAGGCCTGTCGGTGAGGTTCTATTATTGGTGGAACACGGTTACCGCCAAAGATATAAAAACATATTAACAATAATTGTTATTTGTAAATATATCATTTTTATATATTAATGAATATTAAATATATCTAATGTGTTGATGCGGGATCTTGAATCGGCTTTACCGGGTCTGCAGAGCCGCCGGGAAAACCGGCATTTACCCCTGCTGCAGGTTTTGCACTTGCTGCCAATAGTCATAGATTCGCATGATCACATTCACTAACAACTGAAACCGTCCCGTATGTCTTTCGACCTTAAGCAGTATGAGATCAATGTCAAGGATATCCACCGGAATCCGAGTGTCCCCAAGTTGTATGAAATCGCACTCAGGCGGGAAGAAGGAACGGCCATCTCCGATGTCGGAGCACTGCTGGTATACTCCGGCAAGAAGACCGGACGCAGCCCGAAGGACAAACGGGTCGTGCGCCATCCGCAATCTGAGCAAAACATTGACTGGGGTGAGATCAACATCCCGTGTGACGAGAAGACCTTCGAGATCAACCACGAGCGAGCCATTGACTACCTCAACACGTGTCATCGCCTCTTTGTGGTCGACGCTTTTGCCGGCTGGGATCCAAACTACCGGATCAAGGTGCGGATCGTCTGCACACGTGCGTACCATGCGTTGTTCATGCAAAACATGCTCATCATGCCGACGCGGGAGGAACTCGCTGAATTTGGCGAGCCGGACTACGTCATTTTCAATGCCGGTCGCTTTCCTGCCAACCGGTACACGTCGCATATGACCTCCAAAACCAGCATTGACGTACATCTGGAGCGCGGCCGGGTGGTCATCCTCGGGACAGAATACGCGGGTGAAATGAAGAAGGGCATCTTCTCGATCATGAATTACCTCATGCCCCTGGAGAATGTGCTGCCGATGCACTGCTCGGCAAATGTCGGCGAGAATGGCGATGTGTCCGTCCTGTTTGGCCTCTCAGGCACCGGTAAAACCACGCTCAGCGCAGACCCCAAACGCAAACTCATTGGTGATGACGAGCATTGCTGGACCGATACCGGCATCTTCAACATCGAGGGCGGCTGCTATGCCAAGGCCATCGATCTCTCGCCGGAAAAAGAACCCGATATCTTCAACGCCATCCGCTTCGGAACGGTGCTCGAAAATGTCATGTACGATGAAGAAACGCGCAAAGTGGACTATCGCGACACCTCGATCACACAAAACACACGGGCCAGCTATCCGATCCACTATATCGACAATGTCCAGATCCCTTGCATCGCCGGCCATGCCAATCACATCATCTTTCTGACGTGTGATGCCTTCGGGGTGCTCCCGCCGGTCAGTCGTCTCACACCGGAGCAGGCGAGTTACCATTTCATCTCCGGGTACACCGCCAAGGTGGCCGGCACTGAAATGGGTGTGACCGAACCGCAAGCCACTTTCAGCGCGTGCTTCGGTGCGGCATTTATGATGTGGCACCCCAACAAATACGCGGAATTACTGGCCGAGAAGATCCGCAAGCACAATGCCTCGGCCTGGCTGGTCAACACCGGCTGGACGGGTGGTGCCTATGGCACCGGATCACGGATCAATCTGAAATACACCCGCGCCATCATTGACGCCATTCACAACGGAGACTTCGAGCAGGCTGAGACGGTGACGGATACGGAGTTTGGATTTGAGATCCCCACCAGCTGCCCGGGCGTACCGTCCGAGATCCTGATCCCGCGCAATACCTGGGCCGACAAGGACGCGTTCGATGATACCAAGCAAAAGCTGATCACCCTGTTCCAGAACAACTTCCGGGAATTCGAAGCCAAGGTCAATCCGGCTATTGTCGAGTCCGGACCGCAGGCACTGAAGACCGTGGGCTGATGGCTAAACCGGGATCCTGAGCTCCACCCGGGTCCCCGCCACTTCGCCGCCAGGACCAGACACATCTGAGATCGTCACCTCTGTGTTGACCCCGTGCACAGCATTGAGCAAGGCGATCCGGTCTTTGGTGATCGCCATGCCCATCGATTTGCGCCGTGCTGCCGTACCGCTTTGTTTGAGTTCTGCCGACCGGGCACGTCCGATTCCGTCATCTTCGATCGTACAATGCAGGACCTGGCCGACCGGCCGGATGTCGATGCGCACATTGCCCACTTCCTTCTTCGGCAGCAGGCCGTGCAGGATGGCATTCTCGACAAAAGGCTGCAGGACCATGGGGGGAAACTGCACATTGGCCGGATCGATCTCCGGAGCCACGACAATCTCGTAATGGAAGCGCCCTTTAAACCGGAGACTCTCCATCTTCAGATACAGGTGCAGCGCTTCCAGCTCGTCACTGAGCGGGACAAATTTCGACCCGGAATTCTGCAGGATCAGGCGGATGAGACGTGCAAAGTCGCTCAGGTAGATCGAAGCGTTGACCGGGTCATTCCGCACGATGAAACTCTCGATCGAGTTGAGACAATTGAAGATAAAATGCGGGTTCATCTGGGCGCGGAGCGCCGTCATTTCCGTCTCAGCAAGCTGGGTCTTGAACTGGCTCTTCAATGCCTCCTGCTTCCGGATCTGCCCGATACGCCAGCGATACAGGCCGTACACCACGCCCAAAAGCATCAGTAAAGCCAGCACGCGCACGCCGAGACGCTCGCTCCAGTGCCGCGCGATCACAACGGGCAGCGTCACGTGGTGGGGGCTCATCTGTCCCTCGCTGTTGAAAACGCGCAGCTCAAATACGTACCTCCCGCTGGGCACATTGGTATAGTTGGCAAACCGGCGATCCGCCGCGTCGCGCCAGTTCTCCTCAAATGGTGTCAACCTGTATTGGAACACATTCTCATTGCTCAGCGTATATCCCAGTGCCGAAAACGAGATCGAGAAGAAATTCTCATTGTGTCTGAGATCGAGTCGTTGCAGTTTCCGGGGCACCACGGGGGCCTGCAGCGGAACCTCACGCACGTCAATCTGTGAGATGTATGGTTCCGGTTGCTCTGTGTTGGGTCTCAGCTCGCGGAGATCGATCAGGATGATCGCGTTGGCCAATCCCAGGACGAGGGTATGCCCGTCGACAATATGCGAGGAAGAGATCTCGTGATAGTCCTGCAGGTATTCGGTATTGAAGCGCTCCGTTGCGAAAGTGGCCGGATTCACTTTGACGAGCTGACTCTTGAAGAAGCCCCAGATCTGCCCGTCTCCATCCTTGTGCAGTGCATACAACAGCTCATTGCGGGTGCCCAGTGTGAGCACCGTGTCAACCCCCTGCTCGGGTGCCGTGATGTCGGCAAGCACCACCTGCCCTTCGTCCTTGAGCAGCCAGACCCTGCCCAGGTCATCCTCGACCGCCCCGGTCACTTCACAGTACCGGGTATCCAGTTCGCACAGGTTGACCAGCGCGTCAGTATTGCTGCGATAGAGGTAAAGGTCCGGTTTGTTGGTGATCCAGGCATTGTCGCGGCTGTCGATGCAGCGAACGGCGACACCTCCTGAAATCGAGTGATGCCTGATATCGGCCAACAGATGGGTGATCGCCCCGCTTTGCAGATGCCACCGCACGGCACCGTCGCCGTGCGTCCCAAACCACACATGACCTTGACGATCCAGCGCAATCCTGTTGAAGGCTTTGAGCCGAACAGGAAAGGTGATGTCCGGCAGGTCCATTTTCCCGCTCGCCGGATCATACCGGAAGATCTCGTGAAACGCCGAAATGAGCATCTGACCATCAGGCTGCATGACGGCGTTGTTGCCTTCAAAGCGTGGGACAGAATAGATCTCGGGTGGAAAAGCGGTCTTTTCCCAGCTGCGCCCCAGCGGATCATAGTGGTACAGTCCGTCACAGTCCCGTGAAATCACGGTAAGCCGTTGACGCAAGGCATCTCTGATGACGCCATAGGTAAACCCTTCTCCATCAGGATTCAAATGATGAAAGGACGCGTAGTTAAACTGCTGCAGCCGGGGATCGAAAAGATGCACCCCGTGCAACCGCGACCAGATCCGTCCGTCACGGTCGATGAAGTCCGCTCCGTACATTTCGTCCGTCGCGAAGTCGCTCTCCAGTCGCATCGTGATCCGGCCTGCGACAAAGTCGTAGGCGATCAGGGACTTGAAAAGAGTGACCCAGATCTCTGTGTCGGATTTCTGTGAGATCTCCCTGATTGACTGGAAAAATGCGCCGGGCAGATCCGGGTTGTCGTATGGTGCAGGTCCGTAGCTCTCTGACTTCGGGTCGAAAATATTGAGACCGCCACTCCACGAACCGCAGAACAAACGGCCATCAGGCGCCTGCCACATCCGCCTGAAGGCATTGTAGTGCACCTCAAAGCGCTTCGATTCCAGAGGAAAGTAGAAATGGCGTTTCTGCCTCGTGACGGTATTGAAGCGGATCAGGCCCGCTGCTGTACCCACCCAAAGGATGGAATCCATCGCATTGTCCCGGTGCATCGTCAGCACGTTGTTGATGCGCATTGCTGACGGCAGGTCATATTTCAACTCTGCCGGATCCAGACCGTAGCAGGTAAACGTCTCGGCCGCGCTGTCGTAGCGGCACCAGCCGATCTCGCGCTCTTCGCGTCCCGCGATCCAGGTCACGCCCAACCTGTCATGGTAGATCAGGCTGGCCCCGCCGGCCGACTCGTCCCGTCCCGACATCTTGCCACCATCCTGATCGAGGTAGTAATTGTGGAACGTCTCGGTGTCCAGATCGAGAACCGAGATACCCCGGGTGGTCCCAATCCAAAGGGCATTACCTATCGGTTCGACATCCCGAATCCAGTTGTCGACCAGCGAGTTGGTGTCCGCCGGATCATGTACGAAAACCGTAATCTGCGCGCCATCATAGCGTGCCAGACCGGCGGTGGTCCCAAACCACATAAACCCTTGGTGATCCTGCGTGATCACGATGACGTCGTCATTGGGCAAGCCGGAAGCCTTGGTGAGACGCTGTCGATATTGAAACTGGTCCTGTGCCGGTCCTGATGACGGGAGGCATACCAGCACCACGCAGACCAGTACAGCAGGGAGGATCCGGAAGATGAGCGATACCATCACGATACGATTAAATTAGTTGAAACCGCTGATACACCCCTCGCAGGGCAAGCGCGATTTCATTAACTTTCATCGCGTAACCACTCCTATGAACTGGGCACAGAAAGTCAGACTGCGGGCGAAGATCATCATGTATACGGGCTGGATCCTGTTTTTCTATGCCGTCACGCACCTGATCAATCACTCAATCGGCATCTTTGGCCTCGACAGTCTCGAAAAAGCCCGCCTGGTTTTCGTGGGATTTTGGCGGCTTCCTGTCTTTGAGTGGCTGATTGTCCTGTGTCTGTTTTTGCACTTGTTCGCCGTTCTCCACAAACTGTTCAACAAGACGACGTTCAAAGGCTTGTCATCTGCCGAGTGGGTGCAAATCGTGTTGGGGCTGCTGATTCCGGATCTCATGGTGCACCATGTCATGTCGACCAAGATCGCCGGCAAGCTCTTCAATGTCTCGGACTCCTATTCGCATTACATCTATTGGACTCCGGATTATATGCCCATTCTCTTCCTGCTCATGATCATCATTGTCTGGACGCACGGCACCATTGGCATCCGCAGCTTCATCCGCCAAAAGCCCTGGTACCGCAAGTGGCGGCCGTGGATCTCCGGTCTTGCTGTGGGCCTGCCCATACTTGCCGCTTGGGGGACGACAGAAGCGGTGCAGGCGGTAGACCGTCTATCCCGCGATCCGGAGTGGGTAGAGACCCTTGTGGCGAACAGCAATCCCCGGGGTATCGACCTTTATGCCTGGGAAGAAAGCTGGAGCTACACATTTACCGGTGCGTATGTGCTGTTTATCCTGCTTTTCTTCCTGACTCGCAAGTTGGTTTTGTATATCAAGAAAAAGCAAAAAGGGATTCGCATCAAGTACCTCGAAGGCACGGAAGTGACCATAACGAAAGGTGCTTCGCTCCTCGAAGCCAGTTTGCAAGCGAATATCCCTCATGCCCATGTTTGCGGTGGCAGAGGACGCTGCAGTACCTGCCGGGTCCAGGTCATTGAAGGGCTGGATCAACTTCCGCCGCCATCGAATGACGAAAGGGAATTGCTCGAAAAGATCAAGGGAGGCAATGCCGTCCGGCTGGCTTGCCGGACCCGGCCAAATGGTGCCTGCACGATTTATCCGCTCCTGCTACCGAACGTCACGCTCAATCAGTCCTTATGGCGAAGCACGAGCAATACCGGGGTCGACGCGGATGTTGCAGTCCTGTTCGCCGATCTGCGCGGATTTACAGCCTTCGCCGAAGACAAGCTGCCTTTTGATGTGGTCTACATTCTCAACCAGTACTTCCAATTTATGGGGCACGCCATCGAGACGCACCACGGCAAGATCGACAAGTTTATCGGCGATGCGATCATGGCGGTGTTCGGGGTCGAGCGCAACCTGCCTGATGCCTGCCGGGATGCGATCGCAGCTGCCCGCAGTATGCGCTTCCAACTCGATCGGCTCAACGATCAGTTGAAACATCAGCTGACGGAGCCTCTCAGGATCGGCTTTGGCATTCACTGTGGCCATGTGATCATTGGCGAAATGGGTTACAAGGAATTCAGTAATCTGGTGGCCATTGGTGATGCTACGAATACCGCGTCGCGTCTCGAAAGCCTGACCAAAGACTTCGGGTGTGAGCTGGTGGTCTCACGCGAAGTGGTGGATCGGGCCGGTCTCGATTTCAGTCAATACACCTTAAAAAAGGTCGACATCCGCGGCCGGCAGAAGCAGATGGAAGTCTACATGATCCCCGCGGTCGCTGACATGGACGTCGAATATCTGGCCGGGCAGACGATTTCTTCCAACTGAATACCTGGGCAATGGGTGGTCAGAACAAATTCTGACCTCAGCGTTAACCTCACAGACGCTACCGGCATCAAAAGGTGATGTCCGCCGGCTAGCTTATAGCGAGCCGGATCCATTCACTCTAAACCACACACAAATGCACAAGTCAACACACGATCCAGATGGCGCATGCAACCCACCGCTGTGCCGGATGTTGGGCCTGCTGGTGATCCTGTTGTCAACCGCAGGGCTGACCGCCCAGATACCCGGCCTTGCCGGCAGCAAGAACGTTCCCATGCGCATTACCGGCACCCCGCATATCCCCCTCTTGGGAGGACCACAGCACCCGCCCTACAGCAACATGGCCATCTTCCTGTCCAATGCATTCCAGACACCATCGGATGACATGGTGATGGTCAGGGATTCCTCGGTATGCTCGGAGGGTATTCCGGGCACCTCGGACTTTGCTCCGCTCCTGGTCGCTGAGTATACCCACGACGATGGTGTCCTGACAGGTATTGTCTTCTGGCAGGTCGACGGCACGGGGGAGCGCACGATGTTCAGCAGGAAGGACTTTACCTTCCAGGAGGGAAAGCTCGTTGAATATCTCTACCGCCGCTGGAATGAAAACGACCAGATGTGGGACAACCATTCCCTTGAAATTCTCACGTACGACGGGGAAGGACGCATCACCTCCAATGCGCTACAGACCTGGTCGGGCGACGCCTGGGTGCCGTCAACACGGCGTACGATCTCCTACCTGCCGGAACGGGTCATTGGCGAGATCCTGTATGAGGAGTGGGACAACGGTCAATGGGTGGCAGCACATCGCACCACCGCCAGCTACAACGCCAACCGCCTCCCGGAAACTGTCGTTGAGGAGGAACCGGCGGGCGCTGTCTGGGACACCATCGCCCTGGAGATGTACAGCTATGACGACGTCTTTGCCTTTATCCTCGAGGGGTACAGCCTGCGGGAACGGGACAGCACCTCGGGCATTCTGCAGCCGGTGTTGCGGGAAGCGTATGACTACGATCTGAGGGGGTTCTTTACAGAGCGTCTTTTACAAACCTGGGATGCTACAGCGCAGGAGTGGCAGCATGTCCTGCGGGATCAGTATGCATTCACGCCCATCGGCATCTGGCGCAGCTGGAGCCGGCAGATCTGGGATGGTGACTGGCAAAACATGTTTAGCCGTGAGTTCAAGCTGAACAACGGGCTGCAGGTCGATATCCAGCAAAACTGGGACACCATGTCCGGTGCCTGGGTGAATGCCTGGCGCCGGTTTGTCAACTTCAATGACTATGGCAATCTCACCTGGGAGCGCAATGCCGAAACATGGCATGCCAACAATGCGGAGTGGGTGAATGGCGCGGCGACGGATCAGTGCCGCCACTTCTGGTCTGAGGAGATGACCAGTTCCACCTCTTTCGCCCAGGCGAACCTGGCGGATTGCCTGATGATGAATCCCTATCTGCTTGAAAGTGAGATCCGCTGTTTGAGCCTGGATGCAGGCACGGAGTACAACGCTCATGTGTATGATCAGATGGGGCGGTTGATCTACCATCGCACATTTGCAGGCAACCAGTCTTTCTCGCTGCAGGCCGGCATCCCGGCGGGCATGTACTACCTGCTTGTATCAGACCGGAGTCATATCCGTTACCAGAGAAAACTCGTCATCCAGGACTAAACTTCATCAATAAAGAATACGATCATGCAACGATACTTCACACTCACGGCTTTTTTTGGACTGTTTTTCATGGCGGCGTCGTCATCGGCGCAAATCCAGTCCGTCCCTGTCAATTTTCTGATCCAGCAAATCAACAATCAGCCGGAAAACGATCGGATGCGGATGCGGCTGGACCTTTTTGACTCGCAATCGGGCGCATTAACGGCCATCGGTGTCCTGAGCTTCTGCAGCTGTTATTGTGACTCGATCTGGGACGCATGGCCCGCAGAGGTCATGGATCCTATCCCCGGTACCGGCACACTACACTTTGTCTCGAACACTGGCGGCGGGAATCAAAACCCGGCTGCACCGCAGACCGGGGTACTGGGTATCAGCGGCGTACAGGGCGGCATCGAGCGCAAGTCAGACTTTAATCTGTGGTTGAAGTTTCTGTGGGTGGACGAGTAATCCTGTTGAGGCCATACGTTAAAATGTGCCTGCCAGTCGTTGACCGGCAGGCACATTTTTCTCTTGGAAATAGGACAGTCTGAATTATCTCATCAGCACCACACTCCGTGCCTTCCGCCCCTGCGGGCTTTTGGCCACCAGGTAGTAGTGACCGTCCGGCAAGGCACTTACGTCGATCGTCCGGTCGCCCTTCGGGTCACAAAGCGCACTCAGGCAGAGTCGCCCATAGATGTCGACGATCTCAATGGTGATCATATCCTCCCCTTCATTCTCAAACTCCATCGTGAGCACATCGTGTACCGGGTTGGGGAAGACCATGACATCCAGGACGGGTGGGCCGCCGAGGCTATCGGAACAGGATTCAATATTGCGAATCACGGTCACTGAATTGGAGAGGCTGAAGCAGCCCTCAACACCCGCGACGTTGCTATCTACCACCAATCCCGTCAATGAATCGACGTAACTCAGATGCCAGATCAGGCAAACACCGGTGTCGGCGGCATTGAAGTCAACGGAATCCGGTGCGGGCGGCAATCCCAGGATGACCCCAAGGGTATCCGTGATCACCCACTGTGATTCTCCCACATTACCGGTCAACTCCAGGCTATCCACGAAGTCAGGTATGCTGTCGACGCAAAACTCATAAGGGCCTCCCGTCAGTGTGCCGCCTTCCGGCTGGTTGCGATTGACGGTGATGGCATTGGACAAACCAAAGCAGCCGCTCAGGTCCATCACATTCGCCTCCAGTTCCAGCCCGGTAATGTCGCCTTCATAGCTCAGGTTCCAGATCAGGCACACGCCGGGGCCGGCGCCATCAAAATCCACATCTTCCGGTTTCTCAGGCAGGCCGAGGATGGTAAATGAGGTATCGGTGACAATGATCTGCGTATTGCTGCCGGTTGCCCCGGTGAGTTCGACGCCGGAGACGTGATCAGGCACGCCATCGCCGACACAGAACGTAAAGGGCCCGCCGGTCAGTTCACCCCCTTCGGGCTGCTCATTGCGAACGACTTCGACCGAATTGGAAAGGCCAAAACACCCTGCGACATCCGCTACGTTGTTGCCCACCTCGAGTCCGGTGATATCACCATCATAGCTGAGGTGCCAGATCAGGCAGGTACCCGGACCGGCTTCATCAAAGTTGACGGCTTCCGGGGTCGGTGGCAGACCGAGGATATTGAGGTCTGTATCGGTGACTACATACTGTGAATTGGCGCCGGTGGCACCGGTGAGCGTGACCCCGGATACCACGTCAGGGATACCGTCCCCGACGCAGAACGTAAAGGGTCCTCCCGCCAGTTCACCTCCTTCGGGCTGCAGATTGCGCACGACCGTTACCGCATTGGATAATGCGTAGCAGTCACCCTGCAAATCGGTCATGGCATTATTGCCGACTTCCAGTCCCGGGAGCGATCCGAAGTAACTCACATGCCAGATCAGGCAAGTACCACCTCCCGCCTCGTCGAAATTGACATCTTCTGGCGCATCCGGAAGACCCAGGATATTCCCCTCCTCGTCTGTGACGATATACTGTCCTCGGGAGCCGACATTGCCCGTAATGGCCACGCCGTCGACGTGATCCGGCTCACCATCTCCTACGCAAAATTCAAACGGGCCGCCGGATAATTCGCCGGCATCCAGCACCAGGCAGCAATCCGTCGAGATCGTGATCTCGTCGATATCCCAGGCATACACGGTGGCACCGTTATTCACCGGACAGTAGGCCAGGAATTCAAAGGTAAAGACGGCAGGCTCAGTGACCGTAAATTCGGGCAGACTGGCAAAATTGTAGCTGTTGAGATTCCAGTTAAGCTCGGTGGCGACCGGTGCCGGATAGAACACCTGCTCGCCATTCTTCAAAACCCGAAGCCTCCACAGGGTCGGGTAGTTGTTCGGGCCAGAGGTCCCGTTGATCCAGGTATATTGAGCCGGGGCACGTTCATAGAACGAAAGGTCGCTCAAGACCGCAATGCCGGTTTCGCCTGGCGCGATGCGGACATCCACCCGCAGCATGTACTCGGATTCTGGATCATACGTACAGCTTTTGTCACTGCTGATGCACATCGCCGGATCACCATCGACACCCGGCGTACAGGAATGTGGTGTTGCTTGCGGATCATCCACGTAGAGTCCGCCGCTCACAACCTGCAGATCAGCACAGGCACCACTGTTATCGACCACCGCTGTGAATTCACTGTAGTCCTGGTGCGCATAGGTCAACTGCTGAGCATCGCAATCGTCCAGATCGAAATGTGCAAGAGACAGCGAATCAGATTGTGCATTTGCGCTGACCAGCGGGATCAAAAAGAGGAGACACAACGTGAGTAAATCTTGATGTTTCATCAGATCGGTTTTGTTAACAGCCGAACGGTCTGCGTGACGCGGCCATTGGTTTTGTGATTCAAATTGGCGACACTACGGATTGTGCGCGTAGTGCGGTAGAGGTGAGATCAATCCGCAGGGCACAGCAAGATACACATTCCTTTGAAGAATCACATGGGTAACGCGCCTGTATTCAGGGTGATATATATTTTTTTTCTTGCATACGTCGGGATCTGGTATCCTGCCGAGGGCACTGGCCTTTTAGCCCCGTGCCGCACAACAGGCGAGATGTGCACTGCCCGGCCCGGGTAACCCGCCTACCGTGAGAAATTTCCACGCGCATCATTTTTATTTGGTAAATTTCATGTGACCCGTTCGCAAGCTGGTCGGACGGGGATGCGTATCCGGATCAGCCGATACCACGCAACGACACCAAAGACCAACGGGGTGATTCCCGGCTCTGACCAAAGATTGTGCGTTTTGCCTGCCTCCTTCTGCCGGTCCCTTTACCTGACCACGTTGTTCCTCTTGTTGTGCGCACCAGTTGAGGGCCTTG
>JAWWBX010000040.1:0-21509 GCA_033720735.1 Saprospiraceae bacterium | reverse complement strand
TCGCCCGTGTATAGCTGCCCAGGAACGCTGACCCTGACCCCGGCCAATGATCCCAACCCGGCATCCATCGGCCAGCGCGAGTTCAACGCTATCCAGTCGATCACCTCCACCCGGATCATCCAGGGCAACTATGCCGATGTGAAATATGGCGCCGGCAGCTACGTGGACCTGAAGCCTGGTTTCTGGGTCAAGGGTGGCAATGCGCTGGAGGCGAAGGTGGAGGGCTGCCCCAATTGACGCCACCAATTCCGGAGTTGCCTGTTACTCAATGGCTGACGGGTTTGCACCGGAAATCGTGCGCCTTGCTCATCGGGAGTGCGATGCTGTTGTGAAATCAGCGAACTTACCTGTGGTAAGTGTGATGATCGACAGATGATCTTGAAAAAGCTTCTATTGCTTGGGGCAGTGTGCTTTGTTCCTTGCGGTCTTGGCGCGCAAGGCCTGCCTGAGTTGACGTTCCAGAATATCAACTTCTGGCCCGTTGCCAAATCGGGGAACAGTGTGCGACTGCCGGTTGAGGACCGCCACGGATTCCTGTGGGTGGGTTCCACAATGGGGGCTTTCAGGTACGACGGCCATGAGATCCACGGCTATTTCCAGTCCACTGTCGATACCGCCACCTTAAACGAAAATGTCATCAGCAGTTTGTATTCTGACGCCGACGGCATCATCTGGGCTGGCACGGCCGGGGGCGGATTGAATCGCTATGAACCCATAACGGACCACTTTGTGCGTTTGATCACTCCTGACGGAACCCTGGGATCGATAGGTGGCTTTCCGCACATTGCTCTCGTAGATGACCATCCTGTACATTGGCTACCTGCCAACAACGGTTTGGGCCGTTACGATGTCCGCACCAACAGCTATACTATTCATACTCCTGAAACGCCTGCAAAGCGATCTCCCGGATTCGCGTTCCGATTCGTAACCCCCGACAATCACGATGCTGATTTGTTGTGGGTCGGCGGACTAGATGGGTTGTATCGTTTTCGGATGAGCTCATTGTCCTTTGAGTACATTGACATGCACTTCAATGACGCCCGGCAACCGGGGCGCTTCATGCTGCACGATGGCTACTTCATAAATGACACGACGCTGTGCAGCGGTTCATGGGGGGCCGGCACGGTATGTTACTCTGTTTCGCAAGATCAGTGGGTACGTTATCATACGCATCCGGCTGGAGCATATTGGGGCAACATTGTTTTTACCGTACTGCCGGCGAGTCAAACCAGGCTATGGGTGGCCGGCACCGCCGGCTTCGGTCAACTGGATCTGGGGGAACGCTCCTATGAATTTTACCGGTGGGACCCCGCAGCACCTACGGCCATTGACAGCTCGTTCTGGTACAATACCCTGTGCAGGACCACCCAGGGCAACATGGTCGTTACGCGGACCCATGGTATCAGCATCTCGTCGCCCGTGGACTCGGTACCGACCCGGCTGTCCTTTCCTCCGCTACTCCGAGCCGTCTATATTGATGATGTGCCCATGCATAGCGATACTGCCGTGCATTACGTCCGTGAAATCCAGTTGTCTGAGCCATCCCGCGACATCACTCTTGCTTTATTGGCACCTGGCTACTATGGACCCGAGCAACCTGAGTTTGAGTGTTTTCTGGAAGGTCATGACAGCGACTGGCGACCGATCCTTGAGGGGAGGACTGCCCGATACACTGATCTGCCGGGCGGTACATTTACGTTTCGGTATCGCGCGAGTCTGGATGGCGATGAGTGGCTGTATGGTACTCCGTTACTGGTCGATCGCAACGTGTTTTTCTGGCGTACCCCCTGGTTTATTGGGCTGGTAGTCACGGGAATCGTCGCCATCATTTTCATCATTTACCAGCTCAATCTTCGCAATGTTCGCCGGGAAGCTGCATTGAAGGCGGAGTTTGATGCCCGGCTGGCCGAAGTGGAACTACAGGCATTGCGGGCACAAATGAACCCCCACTTCATGTTCAACAGCCTCAACTCGATCAAGCACTTCATCCTGACCCACGAGCCTCTGAAGGCCTCCGAATACCTCACCAACTTTGCCACGCTGATCCGGGCGATCCTGCACAACTCGCGTGAGCGGCTCATCCCCATGTCCAAGGAACTCGAGGCACTCATGCTCTATATCGAACTTGAGCAATTGAGGTTTGACAATCAGTTTGAAGTACATTGCCGGATCTCGGAACCCCTGGACATGGACAGCATCATGATTCCCCCACTTATTATGCAGCCCTACGTGGAAAACGCCATCTGGCATGGCCTTTTGCACAAACAGGGTGGTGGCGTTCTGACCATCGATATCCAGTCCAGTCATGATAAATTGTATTGTATGATTGAAGACAACGGGATTGGTCGTGCGGCAGCGCAGGCCATGAGGTCCAAGTCCGCCACACGGCACAAGTCCATGGGGATGGGCATCACCCAGGACCGGATCCAGATCCTCAACAAGATGGATGCTTATGGTATTGAGGTACAGGTTGAGGACAAATACGATGATCAGGGTCAACCCACTGGTACCAGGGTTACAATTGAAATACCATTGACATAGCCAGAGCATGCTGCGCGCGATCATCATCGACGACGAACGGTCATGTGTGGAAACGCTGGCCATCGAGATCAGGGCTTACTGCCCGGATGTCACCGTCGTCGGTCAGTACACTTCAGCACCCGATGGGCTAAAGGCAATACAGTCGTTGCAACCGGACCTCGTTTTCCTTGACATTGAAATGCCATTCATGAATGCGTTTGAGTTGCTTGAGCAATGTCACCCGATCTCCTTTGACGTCATCTTTGTCACGGCGTATGACCAGTACGCGGTCAGGGCGTTCGATGTCAATGCTGTGGATTATTTGTTGAAACCCGTACAGAAACTGAAACTTATCGATGCGGTCAACAAAACAGCTCAAAAACGCGAGCACGGACTCACCAGGACGCATCTCGAAGCGATCGTCTCCACGATCCGGAACGCTACCTCTCCGCTGCCCAACATCGCCCTGCCAACCATCGACGGCTATGAGTTCGTCAAGGTCGACCAGATCATGTATGCTGAGGCAGAAAGTAACTACACGCATATTCACCTGGTGACACGCAAGAAACATATCCTCTCCAGGACGCTGAAAGAAGTCGAGGCAATGCTGACCGGTCATCACTTTGTGCGGATCCACCAGTCGTTCCTGGTCAACCTGACGCATGTGTCAAAATATATGAAGGGCGCGGGAGGGTATGTGATTCTCACCGATGGGTCAACACTGAATGTCTCCCGCACCTACAAATCCCGGCTTCTGCAACTCATTCGCCGCTAGGGATTGCTGGTTACTGGCGAACTGTACCTGTTACTCATTCATCCTTCCCTCTCCTGACAATCCGGGACAACTTGGCAGAAAGTGATGGTATGAAAAATGTTCTCTTGCTGGTTGCCCTGACTCCCATCTGCCATTTCATCCTTGCACAACATACCGGTATCAATGTTGACACTCCGATGGTAGAACTGGACATCCGGACCCTCTCCACGGACGACGGATCCGAACTCAACCTCGGCAACCTGGACAACTCACACTGGTTGCGGTTCTTCAGTGGGCGGGACGCCGTACCCTTCCCGATCATCTACTGGCACGAAACAGATCCCCTGCTCCTGGGAACCGATGCTGGGGGATTTACCGAGCGGCTGCGCATTACCTCCGGTGGGGATGTGGGGATTGCTGATCCGAACCCGGCAGGTCGGCTACACCTGTATGCAAACAGCCTGCTGGATTACCCGCAGTTGCGCCTGACCGAGGAGGGAAGCGATTTTGCAAGGATCAAATTCGAGAATACCGCGACCCCCGGCGCGTATTTCGACCTCGCCGGAGTTCCCCACGTCAACCCTGATATCGGCAAGTTCAACGGTTACTACTGGGATGGCACGATCGGCGGAAACTACCTGACCATCCTTGGCAACGGGAACATCGGAATGCGGGTCGACACGCCCTCAGTCGAATTGGACGTGCGCACGTACAGCTCGGACAATGCTGCACAGCTGAATGTCGGAAACTCGGACAATTCCTATTTCCTCAGGTTGTTCAGCGGCAGGGACGGCGTGCCCTATCCGATCATTTACTGGCGAGAAAACCATCCTCTGGTCTTCGGCCCCGGTAATGAGATCGGGTTTGTTGAAAAAATGCGTCTGACGAGCACAGGCTACCTGGGACTCGGCACATCCAATCCTGGCGTCAAACTGGATGTCAATGATATGATCCGGACTGGCGGAAATACCTGGCCCTCTGCCGGTGAAGGCATGGAGTTTGCCTATGACCCTGGACTCAACCGGGGGTATATCCAGGTCTACGACCGGGACCTGGCGCAATGGGGTAACCTGTACCTGGGGGAAAGCAACGTCGGGATTGGCACCTTGGCCTCGGCATCGAGACTCTCCGTTGCCGGAGTGGATAATGACGGTGTAAATGCTGCTGTCGCGATCCAGTCAGGCGGCCAGACCATGCTGCTGGACGGCAACGAGATCGATGCCGTTGGCGATGCGTTATACCTCAATCACAATTCCACCGGCGGTGTCACCATGGCCACCAATGGCGGAGATGTCAGGATCGGGACCTGGAACGGAGCCACCGGTTACCGACTGAGTGTGGCGGGCAAGATCATTGCCGAAGAGGTCAGGATTCAGCTGCAGGGCCTCTGGCCGGACTATGTCTTCGACCCCGGCTATCAGTTGCCCGAGCTGCGCGAGATTGCCGAGTTCGTACAACGCGAACATCACCTGCCCGGCATACCTGCAGCAGACGAGGTGCAATCAGAAGGGTTGATGCTTGGCGAAATGCAGGCTCTCCTTCTCAAAAAGATTGAAGAACTGACCTTATATGTCATCCAACAGGACGCACAGATCAGGCAGCTGCAACAGGAGCTTGCATCATTGAACCAACGATAGAATCATCATTCACGAAAGGAGTATGAAGCGTCGACAACCCGGGTC
Organism: Saprospiraceae bacterium; assembly: GCA_033720735.1. Lineage (GTDB taxonomy): Bacteria > Bacteroidota > Bacteroidia > Chitinophagales > Saprospiraceae > B8-G4. Next base: position 16,553 of record JAWWBX010000040.1, on the reverse strand, counting down.
CTGGATACTCTTGTGCTTGTTAACGATCATCACAATGGTCGCTGGTGCGCAGCAAGCCACCCTCGATTCCTTATTGACCAAGGCAGACCAGTCCAATTTCTTTGAGGTACAGGAAGCGGTCAACGCATACTATCAGGCCCATCCTGATGCCACCGGACAGAAGCATTGGCGACGGTATGAATGGTTTATGGAACCTCGTGTGTACCCCTCGGGTACCATGGACAACCTGACCCTCAAAACGTTCCTGGCGCAGGAAAGGTACTTTGCCGTACGCCCAGAGCAACGGGAGCAACGGTCCACACACGGAGGGTGGGTATTTATCGGACCTTCGGATTGGGTCGCGGCGCCAACACCCGCCAACAACAATGGACTGGGGAGGATCAACAGTATTGATTTTCACCCAACGAACGACCAGATTATCTATGCAGGTACTGCCAGCGGTGGTTTATGGAAAACACTGAATGGCGGGGCATCATGGACCAATATCTCACCGCACATCCCACTCCTGTCCGTCACCGATGTAGAAATCGATCCCGGCAATCCCGATATGATCTACCTGCTCACCGGGGACGGGGATCCATCACCGATCGATGTGACAACCGCCCATTCCCAATCGGGCGCCTCCAGCATTGGTGTTCTCAAGTCGACCGACGGCGGCAACACCTGGTATCCTACGGGTTTCAGTTTCGATCAACCCAGTAATGTTGAACCCTATAAGTTGCTCATGCATCCAACTGATCCATTGACTCAGTTCGTTGCGGCACATGAGGGAATATTCAAAACGATCGATGGTTGGGACAGTTGGACCCAGGTAGCATGGGCCATTACCTTCGACATTGAATTCAAACCTAATGACCCTGATATCATGTATGCCTCCGGAACCAAAACCATCTGGCGCTCGACGACGGTGGGAGAGATCTGGACCCCTGTGACCGATCCGGACCTGTCCATGTATTCCACCAGTTCACGTATCGAGCTTGCCGTCACACCTGATTTCGAAACGATGGTCTATGCCTTCGGCGGGAACGCACAAGGGTATCAGGCTACAATGCAATCCCTGCTGGACGGGATTGACAATTCCTGGATCATCAAGGACAGTTCGTCGACGATCTTCGGGGCATTCGCTTACTACTGTATTGCGATGGCCGTCAGTCCAACCGACTATCATGACGTTTTTGCAGGAATGCAAGGTCTTGGCCGGAACTTCTCCCAGGGTCAAGCAGGGAGCTGGACCGCGATCAACCCTGGTCACGCAGACATCCACGACATCCAGATCAGGAACGGCGTGATCTACTGTGCCCACGACGGCGGATTATATAAATCCACAGATAATGGCACATCCTGGACGGAGATCTCCCAGGGCATCGCATGTACCGAAGTGTACACGGTCACCGGCACGCCACAAAATGTCGACCTCTACATACTTGGGGCCCAGGACGTAGGGCATTTGAAGAAAACGTCGGGCAGTTCGGTACTGACGACCATTGGCTGCTGCGATGGCATGATCAGCCTGATCGACTATACTGATGAGAATATCATTTACATCTCCGGGCAATATGGTGGCATCAATAAAAGCACTACCGGGCTCCCGCCCTTCACCTCGATCAACAATCCCGGAGATGGTGGCGCCTGGAACACACCCTACATCATGGATCCGGTTGATCCGGAAATTCTGTTTGTTGGGAAGGATAGTGTGCATCGTACTGACGACGGAGGCGGCTCGTGGCAATACCTCGGAAGTCCTTCAATCGGCAATCTCAATGTGGTGACTCAGGGCGTCGACAACCGGAACCGTCTGTATATCTCTACGTTCGGTTCAATCTGGCGCACGGACAATGCACTTGTCAGTTCCGGGACTGCCACGTGGACCGATATTGCAGCGGGGCTCCCCAATTTGTTCATCACGGGGATCGCGGTCAACCCGAATGATGCCGATGAAGTATTTCTCACGATGTCCGGGTATTCAGCTGGTCAGAAGGTGTACAAGAGCACCAATGGTGGATCAGGCGCCGCCTGGACTGACATCTCCGGCAGCTTGCCGAATGTTCCGGTCAACTGCATTGTCTACCACGATGACGGCACCTCCAATGATGCGATCTATGTCGGAACGGATATCGGCGTGTTTTACCGAGACAACATACTTGGCGACTGGATCTACTACAGCAACTTTATGCCGTCAGTCAGCGTGTCAGATTTGTACATCAATACAGCCAGCAATGTCATTGTGGCCGGCACCTACGGCAGAGGGCTCTGGGCTTCTGATCTGTACACCGCCTGCGAACCAAGTATCCTGCTGACCTTTGGTCCCCACGGTGGTGTGCGGCACTATTCGGCGGCCAGCGATCTCTCCAGCAGTATTGATCACCAATTCGATACGGGCACGGAGATCCATTACACAGCAGGCGACCATATCGACCTCACCCCGGGGTTCGTCCTGGGAGGACTGGCGTTCTTCGAAGGAAAGATCGCACCTTGTCCTCCTATCTACAACGAGCCGCTGCTGTCACCTTTCGTGCCTTCAGGCCGGCTGATCATGACAGGTATAAACCCTCTGCATGCCACGAGACATGCAGAGATCGAAAAGTGATCATTGAAGTTAATTTTCGTTGCGGAGATCGCCCGGTTGGCGCTCATGTGATATGAGGAAGTATCGCAGGGATTTAACCTGACGAATTGAGTCAGTGAGCCGCCCGCTTCCTGTGATACAGGGCAAAATAATCGTTGGTCCACACGATCTCGTATAAATCGCCATAAGTCCCCAGGTACGCATCGAGAAAGGGATGCTCCTCCCAAGTTTTGTGTAAAATGTAAGTCGATCCCAGTCGTTGCAGATTGTCTTCTATCCGGTCCGGATCTACGCGCCCCGGATGCAGTGATCTGCGGTCAGTGTACAGCGTCAAAACGCGGGGTGAGACAAACGCAATCACTGCATCCTCTGGTGTGTGTTTGCTGATCTCCGGCCACGTCGCGAGTGCGATATCCGAATGAGGGCCCAGCACATGCCCCGCCTGGGATTGTTGATTGTACTGAACGTTCCGGATAGCACAGATGATCAAGGCGGCTGCCACGACTGCCCATTTGAGACCGTTGAGCCAGGGCTGTTGTGCACGCAGAATGTGCAATCCTCTGGCAGCTGCCAGGTACATCAGGGGCAGGAAGACATAGAAAAAACGTTTACCCTGAGAATAGGGGAAGGACGACACAGCTAAAAAGTACACCACGGCAAACACAATGACCACGCGCGGAAATCCCGGCCGTGCGCGCCAGAGCAATCCCAGGAGCAGTGCTCCTGTCAAAGTGTATCTCAGCGGTTGTGTCCAATCGGACATTGGGCGAAACTGAAAGAACTCCTGGATCTCCCCCAAGTAGAACCACATGAGCATACTCATGCTGTAACCATGTCCGTCTGACAACCGGATCATTTCAAAGTAGTCCCCTGCCGCAGGGATCCTGAGCACCCCATACATCAGCACGGCACTCAAGGTTGCTGCGGCAAGACTGATCCCCGCCCAACGCAGCCAGCCAGCTTGCGACCAACGGGGTCGGAGCTGCCTGGGATGGTTGATCCAGTTAAGCAACTCTACCAGGAAAATTGCCGGACCCAACACGATTCCGATCGGCCTGATCAGGATCGTCAGGGTCAGGATACCCACCATGATGGTCGGGTTGGTGCGGACTCCGCGGCGCATGTACAGCAGCAAGATGCACAACATGCCGAGTGCAAAGGGAATATCCGACAGAAGGAAGCTTTTCAATTCCAGTGAATACGGATGATAGACCACCACCAACGCTCCCGCCATCGCCAGTCCTTTGGGCACTACCGTAGCAAACAGGCGACATGTTACCAGTCCCAGACACAACAAGAGCAGAGTGGACAGAACATGGAACGCCCGGATGTCCATCCCAAACAAAGCATATACAGGAGCCATCAACAATGGCCATCCGGGAGGGTACGCGGATGGTGACAAGCCAGGCATGTCTTCATTGAAAACATATCCCAGTTCGGATTGGGGAATCCCCTCAACCAGGTGTTTGGCCTGCTTCAGGTAGAGTGCATAATCACCTCCCCATCCCGGTAGCACACCCATGTTGATCACGAACAGCGGAAGCGACAGGACCAGCATCGTCGCCATCATTGAGCGGTACGTGCCCCGGGATGCATCCTGTGGTTTGATCGATTGCGCGCTCATGGTCATCGTTCAATGATCGGAAGCAGGACCGTCACGCGTGTTCCGGCAGGGTTGCCCTGCGGGTCGTGGAGATCATCAACCGCGACTGGTGTTAGCACATCCGGCATCATGATCTGCAAACGGTCCGTGATCGAACGGATGCTGATCGATTCATGCGTGTCTCCAACCCGTCGGTCACGCCCGGCGGCTGCTGCTTGTCCGATCCCGTTGTCTTCTACTGTCACCTGGAGCCGCTTTCCGCCACTTTGCTCAATGGAGATCGAGAGCTTCCCCTCCCCCTTCAAGGGTGCCAGGCCGTGCAGGATAGCATTCTCCACGAACGGCTGGATCACAAGGTGTGGAATGGCAATGTCCTCGGTGCTCAATCCTTCCTGTATGTGCATTTCGAACGAAAAGGAGGGATGGAAACGCAATTGTTCGATCTCCACATAGGTCTTTAGTGTCTCGATTTCCTCACTGAGCGAGATCTGTCGTTCGTTAGAATTCTGCAGGATGCGACGGATCAGGCGCGAGAAGCGGGTCAGATAGCGCACGGACTTCTCTTTCTGATTGGACAGTACAAAATGCTGGATCGAATTGAGGGCGTTGAAAATAAAATGCGGATTCATTTGCGCGCGCAGGGCCTGGATCCGCGATTCCTGGACTTCGTGCTCGAGGATGCGCTCACGTTCGAGGTGGCGGATGACCTCCTGCTGCGCAGCGATCCTGTCAAGCTCATCTTGTCGCGCCTGCCGTCCAAGACCCAGCGCGAAACAGAGCGCTTCGAGCAACGCCCCGGCGAGCATATAAAACATCGGCTCCCCTGTCACCTGTCCGCGATGGTCGCGCAGTACGAACGTCACCAGCATGGCCAGCAGCGATCCCACGATCAAAAAGCCGGTCCCCCAGATCACGTAGCGCGAAAAGGGAATTGCCGCACGCGCGATACGCCACAAGAACCAGAACACCAGCAACAGCAGCAACACTTTGAGTACGCTGTGGATCGTCCAGAACAATGTCCAGTGTATTTGCAATACAGACAGGGCCAGCCCTGACAATGCCATGACCAGGCACAATCCGATCCATCCTCGCAGCACTGTGCGCAGTTCCGGCGTATGGCGGTCCAGGTCGAGAAAGGTGCGCGCAAACATCACGTACATCACCAGCGAAAGCATCAGGGCAACGATCTCGGCAAGTCCATACCCTTCATAGAAAAAGCCCCAGAAGACCGGTACCTCATAATGGTATTCAAGGATGCGCCCGAAGTAGAGGGCCATGCAAAAGACATACAAGCCGTAGAAGAGATAGGATCTTCGCCGGTTTTCCAGGTATTGCACCAATGCGAAGACCATCAGGAACAGCAACGCAAACACACCCGCTCCGAGGAACATATGGTAACCGATCTGCCGGGAAAACTTGCGCTGCTTGAGCAGTGTGTAGCCCTCTTCATCATACGCCGCGACCGACAGCGGATACGGTTGTTGGGCAAAGGGCACGACGCGCAGGTAACCGCCAACTTTTGTGAAGTCCCCGGCCTCCAATGACAGCGCGTAGGGATCGCCACGTACATCGAGCTTGTGCATCGGCCGGTAAAACCCGGCTTGCCGGCGAGGCTGATCAAGAGCGTCTGAAGGCCAGAGATCGATGACCGCCTGTCCGGGAACCCACAGGTAGGCCGCGGCTGGCGGTGCCGCCGGAAGGTGCATCCAATACACGCAACCCTGGCAGGGGGGGAGCGTTTGAGGCATGCGTCGCCATTGACTATCCGGCAGCGAGCTTGGGTCGCCATCTCCTTTGTGGGCAATCGCGACCCTGACCTGCGTTCTCCAGCCTGGAATGGTGTCTTGTGCATGCCCTTCCGTCAGCCATCCCGGGAGAATCATGCAGAGCACACACAACCATATGCCAGCGCTGCAGGTCATTCCTGAAGTTACAGCTAATCGCAAAGGGCGCCAATTGGCGTAATTTGTGACACATCAATGCGCACACATCATGCACCACGTCAAGATTTGGTCGATCCTGAATACCCTCGGTCTGATCGTTGTACTCATCGTCAACACGTTGGCCAATTCCCTGCCGATCAACGGCAGGACCACGGGCGAGATCTCTGATGCCTATCCGAATCTGTTTACCCCGGCGGGATTCACCTTTGCGATCTGGGGACTTATTTATCTAGCCCTGATCTGCTTTTGTATCTACCAGTTGATCGTGGCCTGGCGACAGTCAGATCAGGCCGGATTCATTGCACGCATCGGTCCGTTCTTTCTTCTCTCATGCCTCGCAAATGCCACGTGGATCTTTGCCTGGCACCATGAGATCATCTGGCTCGCCCTCGTGATCATGCTCATTCTGTTTGCGTCGTTGTGTCTGATCTACCTTCGGCTCGATATCGGGCAGAAAGCGGTCGCCATGGCACAACGCTGGCTGGTACAAGCACCTGTGAGCCTGTATCTGGGGTGGATCACCATTGCCACAATCGCCAATGTCACCATCCTGCTGACCGACCTCGGCTGGAACGGATTTGGCATCGACCCGCGGATCTGGACCTTGCTGGTGCTGTGGGCAGGATTGAGTATCGGCTACCGGGTATGGAAGGTCCGGCAGGATGTGATCTTCGTCCTCGTCATTGCCTGGGCGTATTTCGGGGTCCTGATGAAGCGCATGGATCAGGTCGGTGGGCTCAATGACATGGTGGCGATCGGCGCCCTCACAGGTATCGTCATCGCGGTGATCCTGGTGGCCTACCGTGTTTTCGGCAAGACCTCGACAACCACCTGACAGACAAGGTAGTGGCGCCATCCCCGAGCAATTATTTGTGTATTTTACGCACCCTGTCAACCATAACACTTGATCATGAGAGGATTCCTCGCTTTGTTTGTTGCCTTTCTCCCGTTCCTGATCACAGCTCAGCCAACCCTGACGAGCAACGTGGTCGCACAGATCGGCACGGAGATCACCACCGAGATCGCTGAAGATGCTCCCGATCCGGGACCGGCCGGGGCCGATGTGGAATGGGATTTTCGCGAGGTTGTCATGGAGGACTCGTCCGCTACGATCACGTTTGTCTACGTACCCTCGGACACTACGCAGTACTACGGATCTTTTCCTGAGTCGAATGTTTGCCAATATGGCATCGGGATCGGGTCCTACAACTATCTGCTGCACACCAATGAAACACTGGAGAATCTCGGCAATGCCTTTGGGAATTTCAGGCTGGTCTACACAGATCCCCGAACGCTCGTCACATTTCCTTTCACCTTTGGTTCGTCATTTACGGATGACTATGCCACGACTTCGCAGATTGCCGGTATTGACATGTATGGGTGGGGGACGGTTGAGGTGACGGCGGATGCCTACGGGCGCGTACACCTTCCCGAGACGTCCTTTAACAACGTGTTGCGCCTGAAAACAGCTGACGAGCGCATTGACTCCACTGATCTCGGACTGGGCATTGTGGAGAAAAACCACACCACAACCACCTCCTATATCTGGATAGATCCGGTGAGTGGCGAGGCCGTGGCTTCTCATGTCACTTCCGAAGGGTTTACGGTCGCCCTGGTACCGCCCTTGCCGCCCGACACGTCCTTTTTCGGTCCTACTTCAACTTTCAGCTATGACCCTTCGCTCACATCCTCGGTCCGCAATCTGGAGATGATCGCGGGACAGATTGCGCCAAATCCCTTTGTTGAAGGGTTCCGTTTGACCTTTAATCTGCCTGACAACGAGCGTTTGTTGTTACGTCTGACCACCATCGACGGGCAAGAGCTTCTCCGCAGGCAAATTGACGGTCATACTGGCGACAACACCCATGAGATCCGGACGGGCGACATCGCACCGGGCACTTATATCCTTCACGTACGTGGTGAACGCAGCTATCTAAGCCTGCCGCTGCTGCGCGTCGATTAAGCTGGGCTCTACACGTAATACTTGATCAGTCTGAAGATCATACGGAAGCCGTTGAGCAGCGACTGCCCCTTGCGCAATGACTCCCGCGTATAGCTTACCCGCACGGGCACTTCTTTGTACCTCGCTTTATGCTTGCGGATGATGTAGATCAACTCGGTGCAGAACTCATAACCGTTAAACTGAAACTGGATCTTGCGCGCAAAGCCGGCACGGAAGGCCTTCATGCCGCACTGGCTGTCTGAAACCGTTACCCCGGTGATCACGCGCGTGACAAAGTTGCCGAGGACGTTGTAAACGATGCGGCTCGACGGAATCGCATCGGGCTCGCGTTGGATAAAACGGCTACCCAGCACTACATCAACAGGCTCAGTCTCCAGTACGTCGACCATGTGTTGAATGTCGCTCGCAAAATGCTGCTCATCACCATCCATCGTCACGATGATCTCGGCACCGCATTGCAACGCATACTCGATACCGGTTTGGGTCGCTGCGCCGGGTCCAAGATTCGTGAAGTGGCGCAGTACGGTCGCCCCGAAGGATTCGGCGATGTCACCGGTGCGGTCGGCACTGCCGTCGTCAACCACCACGATATGTTCAAAGCCTTCCTTCTTGACATCGTGCAGGACGTTGCCAATACGAAATGCTTCGTCTTTGGCGGGGATCACAATATATGTGTGCGGGCGCATTCTCAGTTAGTTGATCCGGTATGCGGCGAACGTCCCGGGAAACTCAACGGTATGCGGTACATAGACCCCATAGGCGTTGATCAGTCTCCCGTCACTCTGCAACCTTACCTGTCGGTCGGTCGCCACAAGTTCGAGTCGGGGGTTCTGGTAGAGATACTGCAAAAAGCTGTTGTACTTGCTCTTCAGAGTCTGCTCGCGGGTTTTATCTCCACCAGCTGTATTTACGTCGACTAAAATATATCGAAATCCGTAGGCACGCAAGACGTCGGTCAGGGTATTTCGATCGGGGTAGGTCACTTGTAGCTGTCGGAAGAAATCCAGAAACACGTCGGAAAAGACCCGCTGGTCATTCTCTCTAATGAAGAATGGCAAATAAGTTCCGATGCGATACACCAGCCCTTCCCGGTCGGCATTGATGACCCGGCTTGCCTGGGCAAACAAGGGAAAGTTGGTGTTGAGCACATCCGCCGCCGTTGCGCGACCCACCTGATACTGGGAGATCGACGTCGAAAATGGCATCCGCGCCGAGATCTCGCTGATCGGAAAGAACCCACAAAACCGGGACGGGAAAAACATGATGAGCCAGATCCCCACGAAGGTAACCAGTAGTCCCATCCTGAGCTTGCCATTCACCTTGTCCCATGCCTGATCGTGCACCATCCCGCGCACTACAAAAACATAACCAAGCGGCAGCATCAGCAAGCCGTACCAGGGAATACCGGATGAGAGCAGCAGCCAGAGAAACGCATACAAGAGTGTGAAATGAATCGTCGCGCGCAGCAGCAAGCCATGTCCTCGCAGCCGGCGCTCGACGTAAAACAGCATGACCAGAAAGATCCCGCACAAAACGGGATAGGTGACACCATCACGAGGGCCGGACACCGTCCGCATGGCCTCCCCCAGCGGGGCAAACGCCGCCAAAAGTGGTTTCCGCAGTACGTGCCCGAGCTGATCCAGCGGCTTGCCCTCATCGGCCTGCATTTGCTGATCGAGCGTTGCCATCGCCTGTTCGGGGGCCATACCTTGCCGTTGCGTAAACGATGACCCCGCCGACACGATCAGCAACAATGTCAGAAAGAGCATCACGGCCAGCTGTATCCACGGTGATGCCGTGCGTTGAAACAGCAGGAGCAGGGGCAAAAAGATCAGGAGCAGGTAGCCCAGGTGAACAAAGGACTCTGCCAGATTGGTGTTCATGACGGCATCGTAGGGCATCGACAGGTAGCGCTCCAGAACGTTCTCAAATCCCATGTACTTGCCCATGTCCTCTGTCACCCCTGTCGCCCGGTCGGGTGGTGGCGGGATCGCTGTAGTGGTTGTCTCAGCGAAAGACGGAGGGGGCTGGACCTGTTCAACTGCCGGGGTCGGTGGCTGTAATTCTCCAGGCTCCAGCGTCTGTGGCGGAGGAGCAACCGGTTGCTGCATGGTGGTGTCCTGCCCCCATCCCGGGGGTAAGGCCTGGCCGATCAGCTGTGATCCGGTCAGCAGCGCACACAGCAATACAAATCCCTTGAGCCGGACAAGTTGGAGCAGCGATATGTGACTGGTCATCTTCATTGCTGTTGGCCAGTTTGGGAGGTACGCCAGATGCGGTCCATTTCACGGACTGTGGGTGAAGGGCTGGCGCGTTTGCCATTGGTAAGCGCCGTGACACTCAGGGAGCGCGTTTCCAGATAGTTCTTGGCCAGCCACGGCGCCATCGTTGCCACGGTAAACACTGATATGATCACCGTGATGCGCAGATTGGCGAGGAAGACGGCGCGCTTTCTGAGTAAAAGGTAACCGAAGGCTGCGATGCCTGCCAGCAACATTGACCATTGCACGAGATGTGCCGAGGTATGAAACTGCCTGAGATTGGCCTGTTGGTCGAGGCGCGCAGCCAGGATCAGGAAAATGGAGATCGCACAGGCTCCCAGCAGTGCGACGATCCCCCCATCACGGAAATACCAGAGCGCAGCTACCAGGCCGAGGATGACCAGCAAGGCTGACAACTTGATCCCCATCGCAAACCCACAAAACAGACCGATGAGCACGGGGTACTGGTGTTTGCTGATCAGGGGCGGCGAGAACCTGGTGACCAGGTCCCTGATCCGGACAGAAAGACCGGACAGTACCGCCCACTTCCATTCCCGTGCAGGCCGTTGCTTTTTAGCTGACTTCTTGCGCTTTTTCTTGCTTTTGGTCGCTTCCGGTGCCAGCCAGTTATAGAGCAGAAGCAGGATGACCAGTGAATAGAACAGCAGACCCAGGTCGATCTTGACATCGCGGAACGAAAGCCAGTTGACCATCGGCATGGTGTAAAACAGGAGCACGACGAGCAGGGCATAGTTGCTGTTGACCCATTTTCTGCTGACCCGGTACAGGGCAAAAAGACTGAGTAACGTGCCCAGAAATGAGAGGGTGAGTACCGTCTCTGTCTTGCCAAAGAGAAGATAGCCCAACGAGATGAACAGCGACCAGTTGTACGGTTGATTGCCCTGCACCAGCCCTTCGTAGTCGTCGATCAACGATGCGAGATTAACATACAGCGTGATGGCATCATAGCCCAGCGGCACGGGGCGTACCACCTGCACGAGATTCATGCCGACAAGGGTGAGCAGGATAAAGAAGACACCAAATCCAAGCGCATTGAAGTCCCGCCCCACCGGTATTGGATTGAGCAGTGTCGTGCGCACAAACTGCCATGCATAGCGCCATCCGATGACCAGCACCGCTACCAGGACAGGGATCAGAACGGCGGCCTGCAAGAGACCGGCGGCGCCGAGGACAAAGAGCGCAAAGACGACCACCATCATGCCAAGTCCGATCTTCACCAGGTTGAAGTCGCCGGCCGGCATGCGGACACTTGAAACATGCATGACCGCGCTTCCCAGCACAAAACAGACGGCCAGCATCCCGTAAGCCGGGAGGATTGACCGGAGCATCGTCCCGATGAACACCACATTCTCCGAGGCGGTGAGAGGTGCATTGAGGCTAACACGGAAAAACGCATTCAACAAGATCAAAATGACCACCAGCCCAAGTCCTGCAATGGTCAGGCCGTTGCACCGCCGGCGAACAGCCTCCGAACGCAGAAAGAGCCAACCCCCTCCGGCAGCCAGCAGGCACAGCGTCAGGGCGGCGCCACCAAACTGGAAGAGCGTGATCGCCTCGCGGACATCAGGGTGCCAGGTCCAGTATTCCAGAAAGATGAATGCAATCCAGTATACCGTAAAACAAATCGCCAGGCTGTTGACAATACGGTTTAACATGAGGATGGCTACGGTTGCTCGCCAAATGTATGACTCAGGCCAGGAATCGCCACGCAATCCATCGTTTTTCTCGCTCCGGGCAGGGCAGGCGTCAACCGGGGAATCAGCGTTTTTTCCTACTTTTCCCGACGCACAAGGCGGGTACCTATGCAATTGGAGATTTATCAATGGCTTGTGCCGTTAATTGCCGGATTCTTTATCATCCGAACAATCCGGCAACATCAGAAGCACCACCGGACCATCACCGGAACGGTGATCTGGCTGGTATTCTGGGTAGCGCTGATCGTCCTGGCAGTCGTACCGGACCTGATCTCCTTCCGCATTGCCGAAATGCTCGGCTTCAAGAGCAACATCAACGCGGTGATCTTTATCGGCCTGGGGTTTCTCTTCCTGATCGTCTTCTATCTTTCTGATTCGCTGAGTCGCATGGAGCGACGGATGACGGAGCTGATCCGGGAATTGGCCAAGGAGCGTGCACGGCGTACCGAGGAGCCGGTTTCAGAGGAACAGGACGCATGAGTGACTCCAGTGCCGGGCCACGCCTGACCATCCTGTTTGTCCTCGAACACTACCACCCGCTGGTTGGCGGCGTTGAAACCTTGTTCAAGGCCCTGATCGATGCGCTGGACGCGCACGGGCATCGCTGCACCGTGCTGACCACCTGGCCGGGCGGGGCCGTGCCACGCCATGAATCCCACGGCAACGTCGAGGTGGTCAGGATCCGTGTCTGGAATCGCTACCTCTTCACCTTGCTGGCGCTCTTTCCGATCCTGCGCCGCCTGAAAGGCTGCGACCTGGTGCACACCACTTCCTACAACGCCGCGATCCCGGCTTTCATCGCCACGCGCTTTGTGCGACGCAGGGTGATCATTACCTTTCACGAGGTTTGGGGGCGGCTGTGGTTTCGGCTCCCCCTGATCAGCTGGCCGAGCAAGCTCGGACACTATCTGTTTGAGCAACTGCTGGTCAGGCTGCCGTTCGATCGCTTTATCGCCGTCTCCCGATCGACGGCAAACAGGCTTCGTGTGTCCGGGGTGAGTGAGAGGCGGATCACGGTCATCTACCCCGGGATCGACTACGGCGAGTTTGCACATGTGGTTCCGGCCATGCGTGACCAGGGGCTTTTCCTGTACACCTACTTCGGCCGCCTGGGGTTGTCCAAGGGGCTTGATCTGTTGTTGCAGGCCGCCCTCCGGATCAGCCGTGACCTGCCGGACAGCCGTCTGCAACTGATCCTGCCACGCTCGCCGCGTTATTTCTACCGCTGGGTGATGCGCTTCATTGAGAAGCATCAGCTTGAGCAACATGTAGTGGTCATGCATCACCTGCCCTTTGTCCGCTTGAAGCAGGTGATCAAAGCTTCTGATTGCGTGGTCATTCCTTCGCACAGTGAAGGCTTTTGTTTTGTTGCGGCTGAGAGCATTGCGCTCGGCACGCCGGTCATTTCATCCCAGCGGGCTGCATTGCAGGAGGTTGTCAGTGGCACCTATCTGGACATCGCACAACTCACGCCTGACGGGATTGCCGATGCTGTAGAAGCCGCGCACGCGGGACAATGGAAGCACACACCGCTGCGGCAATTCCCTCTCACAAAGACGATCAGCGGATATCTCAATCTGTATCAGGACCTGATTGAATCCGGAGACCTTGCCGGGCGGCCAAGAAAAAAATCACGGTAAGCCAGCAGTAGCGGTTTGAAGCCTGACCACTCACCGTATCTGACAAACAGCGCGCTCTTGGCGATCAGCCGCAACACCACGACCAACGGGAGGAACCACGGATGATGGCGCCGGGTATACACCAGCGCGCTGCGGTTGCCATAATAATGTGCCATCGGGGATCCCATGCCCCGGTTGGGATCATGACTTCCGGTGCTCCCGCCACCCTTGTGGTAGACAATACTTGCCGGGCACCAGGCGATCGCATCCCGCCCCCCGCATTGTTTCACCAACTCAAGCTCTTCGTAGTACAGAAAATAGGACTCGTCAAGGAGGCCGTGCCGGACAAAGCAGTCTGCCTTTACGCACATTGAAATGCCCGAAACATAATCCATCCCCGGCAAGCGTTGGTAAAGGTCTTCACGCGAGACCTTCGATTGCTCGCGCAGCGGGAAAGGGATGGAGAGTGCGGCATGATACCTGAAGCCCCCGGTGCAGAACAGCGCAGGCGGCGTGTTCATCGTATAGATCGTACTTCCCCAGATCCGGATGTGCGGATGTGCTGACAGAGCCGCCTGCCACACCGCAAGACATTGTGCATCGACCCGCGTGTCATTGTTGAGCAGCCAGATGGCATCGGGGTGAAAATGCTCAAGGCAATACCTGATGCCCGTATTGTATCCGGCCGCAAGACCACCATTGCCTGGTCGGTGCAGAAAGGTCGTGGTGGCCTTGTCCAGGGTATCCTCGATCATTGCCAAACGGGCGCGTTCTGCTGGATCAGAGTGATTGTCAACGACGACGATCTGCACGTCCATCTCCTGGCTTAGGGCCTGAGCCACGGCCAGCGACTGCAGGCAGGCCTGCGTGTCGTCACTGTTGTTCCAATTGACCAGGATAATGGACAGACGCATGTGCTGGAAAGTTACTGTAGAAGGCTGGATGCTGCCCTGGACTGCCGGCGATCAATGGGGTGCATGGCCGGGAACCATGTGCTGGGCAACGTGCATGCGCCGGTGATACTCATCGATCACTTCATTGGGCTCACCGATGCAGACCATTTGGCCGTGTTCGAGAAGCATGACACGGTCGCAGTGCTGGCGAATGGTCTCCAGCCCATGGCTGACATGCACGATCGTGCGGCCGGCAACGATCGCCTCCTGAAAGATCTTCTCAGAGATCGACTTGAAACGGAGATCACCAACACCGCCGAAGAATTCATCCATCAGGAAGATATCGGCTTCGGCCTGTACCGCGATCGCAAACATCAGTCGGGATCGCATCCCCGTTGAAAAGAACTTGACCTGGGTATCGACAAACTCGTCAAGCTCGGCCATGGCGATGATCGCATCGTGACGTTCGCGGATCTGCTTCATCGTCAGCCCCAGAATGGATGCGTTGAGAAAGATATTCTCATGTGCGGTCAATTCCGGATCGAATCCCATACCCAGCGACAGGCGCATAAACCGGCCCTTCATTTCGACCTCGCCTCCCTTGTCTGGCGGATAGGTGCCCGCCATCACGCGCAGAAGTGTGGACTTGCCGGAGCCATTATGACCGATGACACCAAAAAACTCGCCTTTCTTGATCTCCAGATTAATGTCGCGCAGTGCCCTGATCTGACGGACTTGCTTCGGTGAGAACATATTGAAGACCCTGTCGCGCAAGGTCTTGCTGTCTTCCCGTATCCTGAATGTTTTGCTGACGTTGGTGAGGCGAATGACCGTTTCCCGCTGATCTTCGGCAGCTTGTACCTGCTGCGTTTCCGCTTCTCCCGTATCGATATTGTTAACGGCCATTTGAGTAAAAATAGCACAATGATCCGATCACTCGTATTTTTCAAATACCATCTTCTCCCGCCTGAGAATATACTTGTTGAACCGTCGCAGATCGTAACGCAAGAAGAACTCCGTCCTGGCCAGAAGTGCCAGTGCGCCGATGCGGCGTCTCCCGGCAAATGCTTTCCGTGCCCGGCTGATCGCCTTGCGATCTGTTGTGATCAGGGCCCACAGCGCCAGGATCTGGATCTTGAGATAGCGCGGTCGTAACGCCAGCAGATTGATCACCAGGGCCAGGAGGGATCGGAGCAGGACAAACGGCGCACAGAGCAACAGCGCGGTACCTGGCATCAGTTTGCCCGTCAGATAGTAGATGTTGCGCTGGATACCAACAGTATACTGGAGATCACGCACCCGGTTGACCGAGCGGCTGATCTTGTGATACACCACCGCGCCCGGTGCAAATACCGACCGGTATCCGCACAACACCCCGCGCAAGCCCAGCTCCACATCCTCGTACCCGTTCTGAAAGTAGGGATCAAAGACACCGATGTCCCGGAGCATGTCGGTGCGGTAGAGAGCGGCCCCACCGCACGGGCCGACATTCTCAAACGGATGGTTGAATAAAGCAGCAGGCCGGTCGTGGCCGATAGGCAGCACCTCCAGCGTGGTCAGTAAAGTATGTCCGGCATTGTCCATCCGCTGCCGGTCGTAGTAATTGATCATCTTGCTGGCCACCATATCTGCGTCTGCAGCTGCCGCGACAAGCTCGGCGAGCCAATGGGGCTGGGCCACAGTATCGTTATTAAGCAGAACGACATAGGGGCTTTCCGTTTCCGGCAGCACATGCTCTCTGAGCACCATGTTGACGCCGCCGGTGAACCCGAGATTGGTCTGGGAAAAGATGAGCTGCACCCGGTGGTCATCCGCCATCTCCTTCCTCAGCAGGTCCGGCTCGGGGTGATCTGACCCGTTGTCGAGCAGGTACAATTTGAAGCGGGACCATGACTGTGCCCTGAGTGACGCCCAGCACTCCCGGGTATCTGCAAAGCCATTCCAGTTGAGCATGATGATCGGTACCACAGGGGTATCGGCGTCCATGCGG
>JAWWBX010000039.1:0-21592 GCA_033720735.1 Saprospiraceae bacterium | reverse complement strand
GTACGCACCGAAGCTGCCTGGAGTCGCCGGATGCTGTTATTGAGAAAGTTGGTCGAATGTTCCGTCAGGACAAACGGGAGCCCGGTTTGTTCCGAAATGTAGGCAGCCGCGAACCCGGCCACATAACTGTGGGCATGGATCAGGTCAGGGATGCCATGGCGCGCCACATATTGCTGATACAGTTCGTAGTAGCGGCCGCACCAGCGACGGATCAGCATGCCGGACACCTTGGGGATATAGGAGACTTTCCTGACCAGCAAGCGGATGCCTTGCTGTTTGAGCAGCTCTTTTTTGTCGCGGGGCACCTCATCCGAATCCAGAAAGATCCACCCCACATCGACTTGTCCGGTGCGCTGCAGGGCGATGGCCTGTTGCAGGATGAACGTACCCGCTGCCTCATCATTTGCCTTGGGCATCCAGGCGGGAATGATCAACACATGCAGTTTGGAATCGATCATGTTTTATTTTGTGGCATGTCCGCGCAGGCCGTCGTCATTCTGGGGATGCACCGTTCTTACACCACTTTGCTGGCAGAATGGCTGCATCGCAATGGTATCAATATGGACCGACCTGCAACCGACAGCAGTCCGTTGCGCGAAGATGTGGAAATCCTGCAACTCCACGAAGAAGTACTCACTGCACATGGGATGAACTGGCTCAATGCCCGCAAACCACTCGCGGATCCTGATGGTGCATTTGCCCAGCGGGCATCGCGCCTCTGGGAGGCCCGCATGTCTGTGGGGCTGCCCTGGGGATGGAAAGACCCGCGCACCTGTATCGTCTACGATCTGTTGTACGCCCGACGCACTCCGCCACCCCGGCTGATCGCTGTCTACCGCAACCCGCTGGAGGTGGTGACCTCACTGTACCAGCGCGAACTGCAACGACGAACGCGGCGCCACCGCCTGGGACGTTATTTCCCGCCTGTGATGTCGTGGCACTTTCACCGGATGCGCCAGCGCTATCTCAACCTGTATCTCAATTGCAGCAACTACTACAATCTATGCTGCCTGCAGATCCTTGAGCAGACACCACCGGAGGGCCGGATCGTCATGCATGGGGCAGACCTGCTGCCTAATGAGAAAAAACTGCGGGAAAAAATTGAAACTGTGTGGAGAATCCCACTTGGTGGGGTCGGCTTTGCGGGGTTGCGGGCACCCTCGACGATCGGGCAACCCATTGCCTCCAGCCAGTTGCGCGCCGATTTGTGGACGGAGTCGCAAAGGCTGATGCGCCGATGGCGGCGATTGGCACTCGAGGTCTAGGGAATACGCAGAGACGCCAGGAACTTGTCCGGATCGTCAAAAAGCCTGCGCTTGACGTTGGCGTCGATCTTGTCCAGTTCCCGCCCGATCCTGCGTTTGCGACGGCCTTCAGGGTGGATAATGCTATTACGCACAGCGGTGAGCAAACCAGCAGGAACCACATTGTTCAGGATCCGGGAATCCAGGCGCCGGTAGATGCGATACAAGCCGCGCTCATACCACACTCTCCGGCAACCCCGGCTCCGAAAGCCGGCGCCATGATGGTAGATCAGGTCACCATAGATCCCGTACCAGACGGGCAGGATATTATGGGCATTGGACCGATGCAAGGGTATCCAGGGAATGTTGCGCTCGGTAAGCATCCTGAGCAGTTCACCACCCACATCGGTCTCCTCAACGTTGAGCGCATTGATCCAGCGATACCCTTTGTTCCAATTGGCACCGATCTCCTTCCAAAACCCGATCGTTGTGGCACAGAAGCTGGGGTGGGGATGTTTTTCACCAAGGTTCTCAAGCCGACGCACCGCTACCAGTGGCGCACTCCTGAAGAGCGGGGTCAGACCGGCCACCAGATCGCTGACCGGGAAGGCGTCTCCGTCGATGAAGATCAGCCAGTCGTTGTCATCTCCATTTTCGCAAATCACTTCGGCCAGTGCGTTCAGCTTGCCTGCGTGCGTGGTATCTGGTCCGGATGTCGTGTAGTCAAACTGGCTGTGATACGCAGCGTCGATATCCGTGAGGAACCCATTGACGCGAAATGGTCTATGGATATGTTGCCTAAACATGGATATTTGCAAGTCGATCCACTCAGCCCGTTTCCAATGGACCGTTGCGATGTGGATCATCTGAGGTGCTTGTGTCATGACCTGTCGCTGCTATGCCGCCAACAACTGCCGGATTTGACCTGGACGCTCCCGTGATCATCGGCGGCGTCGGTGGCAGCGGTACGCGCGTTGTGGCGCAGATCGCCCGTGCCGCAGGTGTGAATATTGGCTCCTATGTCAACGGTTCGCTGGACAATGTATTCTTTGCCCGGTTGATCTGCCAGCTTCCGCATCTGTGGACCTATCCCCGCTTGGCACCCCGCTTCAGGACTTTTACCCGCCTGTACTTTGGCCAACCGCTCAGGCCGGGTGATTATTGGCGCCTTTACCGGAGTGCCCGTGGGCCGGTCTTGAAGTGGATCTGGTTGCATTTGAAGCGGTCGTGGGAAGGTCGCCCGACGCACGCCCAATACCAGAAATGGGGGTGGAAGAACCCGCGCTCTCAGTATTACCTCAAACAGCTCGCTACACACTTTCCCAGGTGCAAATATGTGCACGTGATGCGTCATGGACTGGATATGGCATACTCAGACAATACCTCTCAGTACCAGCGCTGGGGTCAGTATTTCGGTATTCCAAATGATCCTGATATTCCGCACGCCAGCCGGCATCTCGATTTTTGGATTGCCGTCAACAACTGGGTACAAAATCAATGCAGGGAACTCCTGCCGGACCGCCATCTGATCTTGCGCTTCGACGACCTTTGCGCACAGCCGGAGCAGGAAGTTGCGCGCCTGCTTGCATTTCTCGAGGTATCCCCGCGCTGCACACTGGAGCAGTTGACAGCACTGGTACAGCCTCCTGCATCACTCGGGAGATACCAGCGCCACGAAACACCCTTTACCCCGGAACAGGTTCAGTCAGTGCGGGCATTCGGTTTTGACGTCAGGGTGTGAACACGTCTGACCAGCGCTTCCAGTTGTTCCAACATACGGTCGCGATCATAGGTCTCCGCAGCCCAGGTCCTGCCCTGACCAATCATGGTTTCGATCGTTGTGTGATCGGTGCGCAGTGCACGATGCAACGCCTCCCGCACTGATTGCCAGGTCCAGTCGGCCACCGGGAATGCAAACTGGCCCAGCTCCCGGGGAATGCCTCCGGTGGGGTGGAACACGACCCGCATCCCGCAACACAGCGCTTCGAGATTCGCTACCCCGAATGCTTCCCGCCGCGACGGGACGCAGTAGACATGATGTGTCTCCATCAGTTCGATCATTTCCTGATGATCATAAACGCGGCCGCGCAGATCGACTTCCACGTGCTTGAGTGCCTGGAGGTCCTTGTCAAACTTGCGTCGAACGACGTCCTCCTCAGGTCCGGCGATCGTGAGGGCAAACCTGAAGTCCCGGAGGTCTTCCAACGCCCTGAGCACGAGATGCAGCCCTCCGCGATGATAGTCATGCTTTCCGAAAAGTACCCGGACCGGTTCCCCCTTTATGAGTGGCCGCGGATTGGCACGGAGGGACGCGTAGTCCATGTAAGCGGGTGGCAACACACTGATCCTGGAGCGATCGATCCGGTAATGCGTTGTGAGGGCGTCTGCCAGATAGAGGGAGTTGGTAAACAGAAACTCCAGCGCCCTGCATGCTGCCTGTTCGATCCGTTTGCGTTCGATCATGCGCGGAATAGCACCCAGGGCGTTGTCGAAAGCATGCACCGCGTTGTCGTCACGCACTCCGGCAAGTACAGGAGGATACGCAGGATTCTGTTGCAACCAGGCGCGTGCCAGCCACGCATTGTTGAACAACACCACGTCAACCGGTAACGCTGCAGTCACCTGGCCAATCATACTCGCGTAGTAGCGGCTTTTCTGGGCATATCCAGTTGGCCTGTCAGGTAGCTCCACCCGGAATCTCCAGCGTTCCGGCTGGTGGTCGATGTCTTCCGAAACGACCACAATCCTGATGTCCGGCTTTTTCTCTAATGCAAGCAGCGCCTGTGCGAAGCGCCCGGCACCCGTGGCCGCATGCTTGCAGCTCGTCGTACAAAACAGAAGATTCAGAGCGAACGGCGTTTGATGTGCACGGACCACAACTCTTTCAAGTCCTGGGGAAACCTGGCCGGATGCACGGGTAATGTGCCCCCGGGCCAGAGCATGGCACACTTGGTATGTCCTACCTGGTATAGTTGCGCATGTAATGTGGCCGGCAAGCTGTCGAGGATACCTTGATACACCTCCCATCTGACATGCTCAGGATTGTAGGCGTAGTCATGCCATACGATCACACTCCCCTCATGCCACAGATGCCGCAACACCATACGGGTATCATGACAAACATAATCGTAGGTGTGCTTCGCATCGATGAAGATCAGATCGATTGGGCGTCCTATTTGCTTGAAATCAAATTGCATCGAATCTCCCTGCAGAAAATGAACATGGGGATACTCTCCTCCCAGAGCGCCCATTTGTGCCTGCAGGTGCTCCGGAAACCCCAAATGGTCCATGGCAGCCTGGTCCAGGTCCAGGCTCCAGGCAGCCTTGACATGATCCACGACTGCCGCCAGACTTTCACCGCGCCAGGTCCCGATCTCGAAATACGTTTCAATATCCTCCCTGCTCGCGAGTGCTTGCAGCAGAAGCAGATCCGTGATCATCGATCCGCCTCCCAGGAAGGTATACTCTCCCAGAGTGGCCGAATCCGGCACAAATGTCGAAAGCGGGACCACGGGTAGCGGGCGGGTGTGCCCGAATCTGCGCTGGAAAGATGCGTGCCAGAAGCGATTGTCGTGCAGAACGGCCCCGGCCAGGTGCGGGCGCCTGAGGATCGTCCATAAAAATCTGAGTCCCTTCTCCAGCTTTGTCATGTCTTTTTCAGACTTTTCGCAATATGCAGTATCTGGCAGAGGCAATACAGCGCAAGATGATTGCGCTGTTGTCGCAGTTTGGGCACGTCCTGTCCCGCCCGACACCAATGGTCGCGGAGCCCTCGCCGTTTACCCCGCACCTCATCCCGCGTTTCTATCCGTATCATTTCCTGACACCTGAGATGCTGCACTCCCAATTGCATTTCAGCCCAGAAGGTGTGCCTGTTCGGTTTACGGGCGATCGTCGCGACTACATCAACCCCGTGTATCCTGCGTACTATGGTTTGGTTTGTCTCAATGCCCATTTGCAGAAAGGTGATGAAGCATTCCTGGAGAAAGCGATGCACATGGCGCACTTCCTTCGGGCACACGGTCGTCGGAATGATGGTGCCATGCTCCTTGAGATCAATGCATCCGTCCCGCGTTTTCATGTTGCCGGCCCTTTTGCTTCATGCCTGGCACAAGGTCTTGCAGCTTCGTTGTTCCTGCGTTTGCACAAGGTGCACTCCGGATCATGGCGTGATGACGCCGATCAATGCGTGCGGCGGATGTTGCTGCCCATCGACGACGGTGGTACGTTGCGCACCACGCCTGAGGGCCTGCACTGGCTCGAGGAATATCCCGGAGATCCCCCTTCCTTCGTTCTGAACGGGTTTCTTTTTGCGCTCATCGCACTTCTGGAGGCCGAAGCCAGCGGACTCTCATATCCTCTGCGGTCACAAGACCTTGTTGCTACCCTGGTGAAGACCTATCATCATTATCGATACTCCCGTTATCTCAGATACGACCGCCTGCACCGCAACTTCTGCAATCCGCAATATATGGGGCTGCACGTCTTGCTCTTCTATCACTTGTATTGTTCCACCGGTTTGCCACAGATGCTGACCCTTGCCTGCGACATCCATCAGAACACGCACTGGCCTTTATACTTTCGCTCATTTGAAACTCAATTGACACCCGGTCATACGTCCTGGCTTGAAGCAGAAGTCTCCTGTTGATCCGCGGCCGGTGCATTCCAATTATACCTGTCCTGAATCTCGTCAGGATGAATACTCCTGACCCCGGCTTCATAAAAGTACCCCAATAGTCGCTTGTAGGAATTGAGATACTTTTCAAATTGAAATTCAGTGAATGACATGTTGTGCCAAAGCACCGAGATGACACAGTTATATTGATGTTTCTCAAAGAACGCAATCGTTTGATCGATGCCTTCTTCCAGAGAGCAGTGCATATATTTTTCAAACGTGATATCCATTACATGGAGAGGCACTTCAACAAAATGATAACCCTGTTTCGTATTGAAATTGTACGGACAAAACGGGCTTCCGTAGTGATTTCTGAATCCAATATGCCCTGCAAATCCCAGACTGGCGTCCATCCGCATTCCACTTTGTTCCATTTCCTCCCATGCTTGTGGCAGCTGGAATTTCAGGTAGTGATAGCGATTATTTGTTGCGGGAACAGGGAGGCGATGCCTCTCTTCGCGCATCGACGATCCCAGGGTGCTCTTGTGCAATCCCTGGCCGAACCCCCTGTCTGCTGATTTCTGAACAGTCGCGACAACACGTGGGTCACTGATCCGGTAGTCGGCGTTGCGAATACCGACGGAGTCCCTGCCGCGTTCTGTCATCCAGAAAAATGTCGATGTAAGGTCCCGCTCCGAATGGATGTTCATGATCCGGTCAATACAGAACCATTGAGGGCCACGCAGTGTGTTCTGCACCAGGCAATGCAACATTTTCGCGAAGCGAAATGAACGCAAGGCCCACCACGTATCGTGGACCAGGGAGCCGTAGATGGCATCAATATCATGTGAGAGGAAAACACGGGTGCGTTCATCGTGGGCGGGCACCTTGTTCAACACTGTGGTGCAGAGCGCATCAATACATTCCTGTACGATGTTGCGCTGACTTGTCCCGTGCCGGTACTGCCAACTGGCCCGGTAGGCAAAGCGGCCGTAATGGTCAAAACAGGTGCCCGGGGCCCCGTATTCCTGAAGGCAGTTGGACCAGTAGAAAATGGTGGCGAGAAGATCTGATTTCCCGTCGGTCGCTGTGATCAGCCCGTTCTCGTCAAGAAGATCAGCGACATCCCATTTGCCCGCCTCCACACGCTCATAGAACGTCTGTGACAACGGGAGGTCTGAGGCGTCACTGCTGATCTTCACCAGGGCTTGTTCTGCGTATGACGTAAAGAAAAACTGGTGACGTCGGTTGTTCCCGATCAACGTCAACACATATCGAATGATCGCCGAAAATGGCTGGCCGGCCTGGATAAACACGTTCATACTCGCGATGCAACGGGCGGTGGTGCGTAGTTAAAAGTGCAACCGGTCAGTGACTCAAATTTCTTCAGGTCCTCTTCGAAACAAGACCACAAATAATTCAGGATCTCTGATGAAAGGTTGGGCTTGCGAATTTCCGCCTCAAACAACTGGTGCAACGGTGGAATCCAGCGGCGTTCATGCAAGCGACGCAGTCGCCAATGCGCCTTGTTCCAGGTGATCCGGCGTTTCTCGGAAGTGACGTTGGCGGTGACAAAGGCATGATCCTCTCCGTACCTCGGTCCCGGCGCTCCGACAAAGTCCAGGATGGCATTGTACACCTGAGCCGGTTGGTCCCGCAGATCCTCATTTGAATGAATGATGATATCAGACCGGTCATAGTACTTGAGAAAATGGCTGAGTACGCGGAAATACTGACTTCCTGCGATGGCCTCACATCCCTGAGAGTCGTAGCGCCAGAAACCCAACTTGTGGATGTCACGGTAGCGCACCTGGTTTTTGCGTAAGCGATGCAATACACGCGATATGGCCCGGTCTACGGGATGGCGAACCATGAAGATCAGCCGCGCATCCGGGATCAGGGCATGCATGCGTGCCGGGACCAGGTCACAATACCACAGGCTCGTGTAATCCGGGCTGGCCTCGAATGTTATCTTCCCGGGCTCTTTAAAGAGTCCGGTGTACCACGCGAGGTCCCTGAACCCGTGCTCTGCCCCAAAATAATTCGTCTCCTTGATCCGCGAACCGCACAATGCAGGGTGTGCTTTCAGTTCCTTCCACAACGCTGTGGTACCACATTTACCGGCTCCGATGATCACAAAGTCGGGCAGGCGCTGATCATGCGTGGACCCTGGCTGCTGCATCAGGTGTGAGGTAGCTGTCTGGTTTGTGCGCGGGCACATGATTCAAAAAGTGTGACGATGCCCTCAATGCCGATTTCCATCATCGCGTGCACGACAGACAGCTGTGCGAGTCCCTCCCGACCGGCTTGCGTATCGACCACTTGAGCCGCCGTTTCACCAAATGCATGGTACAGCAGCTGTATCCCGGCAGCGTCAAACTCCGCGGAAGTCTGGTAACTTCTGGCACCCGTGCCGCTGATATATGTGTCCCCACCCACCATCCGGACAATTCCGATGTTCAATGCAGATCCGGTGGCGGATACCTGCAGATCTGTCGATCGCCGGCAGGTCGGCCGAATCGCAAGTTGAGCTGCTACTGTCTGAATGAGCTGAATATTCATTTCAGCCAGCGACGGGAAGTCGCGGGTCGCATGCAGCAGGTCCTGCAAGAGGGGGAAATGCATGGCAAAGAACGGACTGCCCGCGTAGGCATTGCGTATCTTGTTCAGATGGGCGCGCTGCCAGTCCTGGGCGTGATCGACCTGGATGTCGGCAACGGCTGTCGCAGATGTGTGCTGTTGCAGGGGCACTGTGAGCCAGCGGGTCGCATCCTTCCCCTTGTCCTGGAGGATACGGGTCCGCCGGGCATACGTCCGTTTGGACAAGGCCACGCTGTCGTGAAAGACGAAGGTGTCGCTCAGGTACATCTTGTAGAAGTAGCCAAGCCAGGGAAAGTAATTGGGCTGGTGGATGGCCACCTTCATCAGTCCCCTGTGGATTTTGAAACCGGCGGCTGGTAATGAAGCTTGCGCCCTATCAGCGTTTCAAGCTTTTCCAAATCGTCCACACATGCCTCCCAAACCTGCTGCTGCTGTTCATCCGTCAGTGTGAAGTTCTGAATGCCACGTGGTGCTCTCAGACGACGGAAGGCGGCGCGCACCGACCTGCGACCAGCAGTATTGTACATTTCAAAGGTATGATCAGCAAAAAACCCCGCGGGCAGATCCAGAAAGCGGAGGACCCGGTCCATCGTCTGTTGCGGGTGACTGCTCAGCTCCTCCAGGGCGATCACACAGATGCGTTCCTTCCCGAAGTACGGAAAGTACTGCTCGAGCTGCCAGTAATATCTGGAACAGCCGATATGGAACGTCGCCTCATTCTCCCAAAAGGACTGGGTGCGGACACGTTGATAGGACAGATGCCCCGCCCGGATATTATGGATCAGCTCTGATCGCAGCCTTGCCACGGGATGCCGCACGATGTACAGCAGCCGCACTTCGGGGATGATATCGGCCATCCGTTGCGGAACGTGATCGAAGTTGGGATACTTGGTGTAGTTGGTGGAGGCTTCAAACTTCAAGGTATCATCATCAGGAAAGAGCGAGGCGTACCATTCAATCCCGCGGTGCCAGTTGGTCTTGGCAAAAAATGCCGGCTCCTTGATGCGGCAGGGCGTCAACTGCGGATGGCGAGCAAGGTAATTGAACAGACTCGTCGTGCCGCTTTTCATCGCGCCAATGATGATCAGTCGCGGCAACCTGCGTTGGATCTGCGGTTCCTTCAAATTCTCTGATCCCGGTATGCGATGGGGTGTGCTTCGGCCAATCGTCGTTGTACCTGGTCCTGTGCCCGCACCATGATCTGCATCGATTTGCCATTTGTGGCCGGCATCAGTTTGCGCGTGGCGACAGCGTAGTCAATGGCTTCAAATCCGGCGTCCCGGAGCATCTGAACGACTTCCTGATCTGTGGAACCATAGCGGCGTGCAAGACCCATGGTTTCTACGCAAACGGCCAGCAATGCAGGATGTTGTAAAACGGCTTCTCCTCCACGCAACACAGATAGCTCAAATCCTTCAACGTCAATCTTGATGGCGGTAGGTGGGTGACTTTCACAAAGTGCGTTCAGCGTGGATGTTGCGACCTCCATGGCATCTGTTGACGGGGCGGTCATTACGTGATTTTGCTGCCCTTGCCGGGATGTCATCCAGGTGGTCCCCGGTGAGGCATCCAGGGCATGCGGCAGGATTTCGATCTGGTGGCCGAGATTGTTCATGCGCACATGTTCTTCGAGCAGATGCCGTGACTCAGGGTGGGGTTCAACGGCCACGACGCGCGCGTCCCGGGCCCCGGCGAGGATGGCATAGCTCCCGACATGTGCTCCAACATCCACCAACAGGTCTCCGGCGCCCAGCAGGTGACCGAGAAAGGCCATCGTTTCGAACTCGAGCAGGCCAAAGTAGTACGAACCTGTGGTGACCGGCCAGCCATGTTGCGCTCGCAGTCGTGTTCCGTGCACGAACTCGAAGGTAAGGGGTCGTCGGGTCACCCTTCGCCGGCATTGCCAATACAGGTACCGGCGGAGCACGCCGACCGGATGTCTGCGGCCCCACGGATGTCTGATCAGCGATCGAGCAAAGGCAATGGCCATAGCCCTGCACACATCTGATTACATGATCCAGCGGATCACCTCGAATGCCTCGGCATAACGCACACCGATCTGGGTGCCGCGGACCGTAGCCATGGAGCGGATGAACTCGGGTGCCATGTAGCTCTTGCCGTGCTGTGTGCGATAGGCATGCAGGGCCTGGAGCTTTTTGTCCAGCGCCGCCTCATCGACCTCGATGAAACAGTCCGTGGAAAACGACAGATTGTTCCAGATCAACTCATACCCGAGGATCGATACAAACTTGAAGGCCCGGATACCTTCGTGGTAAACGGTCAGGTGGTCCTGATGGATGTCTTTCGAACTGGGGAGAAACACCAGATCCGGCCTGATCTCCTCACGCAACGCAATGAGCAACTCCAGGACCTCCTGCCGCACATAATTCAGTTTGCGCACCTCAAACTGGTAGATGCGCAAATTGTCTTCCGGAATCCCGAGAATTTGGGTGGCTTCTCTGACTTCAATTTCCAGTTGGTTGGGCGGGAAGCCGCTGGGAACCGACTGGTCTGCCGTTGAGAACGCGGCGTAGTAGACATGGGTGCCTTCGGCGATCAGCCTGGCGATGGTCGCTCCGCATCCCAATTCACCATCATCGGTGTGGGGTGCCAGCACCAGGGCCTTTTCAATGTGTTTCATCCAGGTAGTTCTTTGTGATGTCCATGATCTTTGCCGCGGCTCCCGCACCACCCAACACCTGGGCATGATGACCGGGGATCCTGAGATCCCTCACTGCCGCCAGGATGCGCGCCGTATCGGGGCCGGTGATGGTGGCCCAACCCTCTTCGACAACTTCAACCCATTCCGTTTGCCGGTCCAGGATCACAGTCGGGGTTCGGTAAAAATAGGCCTCTTTGATCACGCCGCCACTGTCGGTCAGCACGGCGCGTGCCTCCCGGATGAGTGATTGCATCGCCCAGAATCCCGTCGGCTCGATCAGCTGAAGGTGCGCAGGTTGGTCCTGCAACAGGTCGAGATGCTGCAGCGCCTGTTTGGTGCGGGGATGAACCGGAAAGATGACCGGCAGCTCAAGTTGGCCCGCCGCAGTCCAGATCGCGCGCAAGTGCGGGGCGTGATCCGTATTGGCCGCCCGGTGACAGGTCAGCAAATAATACTGACCGGGTTCCACTCCAAATATGCGCACATCGTTTGCCGGCCGTTGCCCGGAATCACACATGGCAAGCCAGTCGAGTACGGTATCGCCCACCAGATGCACGTGACGGGTGATCCCGGCATCCGACAGATTGCGAACTGCCGTCGCCGTGGGGCAGAAATAGAGATCCGAAACGGCATCGGTGATCAGCTTGTTGACCTCCTCCGGGATCTGCTTGTCAAACTCCCGCAAGCCGGCTTCGATATGTGCGAGGGGAATGTTGTTCTTGGCTGCGGCAATGGCGCCTGCGGCCGTACTGTTGGTATCACCGTACACGAAGATCATATCTGGTGCCTGATCGCGGATCACCTCGTCCAGCCTCTCCATGATCCTGGACATCTGGACGACCTGGCGCCCTGATCCGACTTCCAGGTTGAAATCCGGGTCGTCGAGGCCAAACTCCGAAAAGAACACCGCCGACAGACGCTCATCATAGTGCTGTCCGGTGTGGACCACAACCTGGGTCCACCCGGGGTCCTCGCCGATGACACGATACAGCGGAGCCAGCTTCATAAAGTGCGGGCGTGCCCCGATCACGTGCATCACCTTATACATGTGCCCTCCACGTTTGGCTGACGCCAGCCTGTTCAATGAACCTGTCAACGATCTCTTCCCATTGCAGTGATGCCAGAAACGCGCGGTCACCGGTCCATGCTACTCGACCCGTTCGTTTCCACCCGGTGTACAAGCTCTCGATGAATCGCAGGAGATCCTCGGGGGGCGTGGTATGATCAAAGATCGTGCCGGCCTGAGCTCCTTCCACCACCGCGGCAAGCTCGGGGTCGTGCGGGCCATTGATCAGGGCGATGATCGGGCGTCCGGCCTCGAGGTAGTCGTAAAGTTTACCCGTCAGGTTGCCCTTGAGCGACGACGTGCTGTAGGTGAGCAGGAGATTGAGATGGGCACGTTGCTGAATCTCCCTGGCTGCTTCCGGTGCGACGACACCCTTTTCTTGCAGGAGGTCCTCCAGGCCAAACTGCTTCATTTTATCCCGCCAGACCTCGCCGTCCTTGCCTGCATACACGACGCTGAGGTCCTCCCGGGCCAATACACCCTGCTGCAGGCCATCAGCGATTGCCTGGAGGAGTGGCTCCGGCCGGCGCTTGTCCTGAAACATCGAACCGGTATATGCAATGGTGAATTTCTTATAGGGTTGTGCGTCTGCCGGTCTCAGCGTCAGTCCGTTTCGCACAACAAACACGTTGTGGTGCAGCGCTCGCAGGTGTTCTGCCAAGCCTTCGGACACCGTTGTCACGATATCGGCATGATGCAGGATGCGACGATTGACCCGGCGCTGATATCTCCTGAACATAAGATTGTTCTGTGTTGGGTCGATGTGCAGATCCCGGAAATCGGCAATCCACACCAGGTGTGGGAAAGCGCGTTTGAGCCGGTATGCGATACAGTGATCGGCATAAGGGGGAAACGATGAGAAAAGGTGAGTAATTCCGGTACTCCGGACCAGTTGAGCGCCAAAGTTGACTGCGTTGCGCTGGTAGCGACGGCCGCCTTCTCCCAGCCAGTACAGGGTGGGAAAGCTGGCCTGTAGCTTCAGCCCCAGGTTGCCGAGCCATGATTGCTTGAGTCCCTCACTGGCGCTGGCAGGCTTGCCGGTGCGTCCCTGGATCACCGTACGGTAGTCGCGGGTTGGGGCATCATAGATGTCTGCGGCGGCGGCGACCTGAGCATCCGATGCCAGCAGATGGCGATTGGTGGTAGAGATCACGCGTACCGCGCCGAAGTGCCGTTGGAAGGCGGAATACAATGCCCCGGTCCGCCGGCAACTGATGGAATGCATCGGCGGAAATTTGTAACAGATCATGAGCAGACGCTGGTCTTGTGGCATCTCTTCCATCAGTCGCACGCCTGATCAGGCATCCAGTGCACTTTGCATGATTTGATAGATCTGGTTGGCGACACGCTTGTCATCAAACAACCGCACGGCTTTTTCCCGTCCTGCCACACCCATCGCCTGACGCCGCTCAGCGGAGAGTTGCAGGAATTCCTGCATCGCCCGGGCCAGTGCCTGGCTATCCTTTACCGGTATCAGGAACCCATTCTGTTGGTGATCAACGGCTTCACGACAACCGGCCGTATCCGTGGTAATGACTGGGCGTTCCATCGACATCGCTTCCATGATCACCCGCGACATGCCCTCCCGGTACGACGGGAGCACGAGGCAATGCGTTTTCTGCAGAAACGGCCGTACGTCATGGGTGGCTCCGTGATACTCTACCGTTTGATCCTTGACCCATTGCACCAGGTCTTCCCGTCGGATGGAGGAAGGATTGTCCCGGTCCAGCTCTCCCACCACCCAGAACTTTGCGTCGGGTGCGGACTGCTTGACCATGTGGGCGGCCTCTACAAACTCACGGATGCCCTTGTCATAAAGGAGCCTGCCGATAAAGGTAAAGACGGTGCCGGTCTCACTTCCGTTGCGGCCGGCCTCAGGGTTGAAGTACGCGGTATCCACCCCGCACCCCATCACCGAGACGCCTTTGGCGGGCGTGATCAGGCGTTGCTCAATGAAAAGCTGCTTGTCGTCACTGTTTTCGAAGACGATCTTGCGATGGAACCGGGAAGACAATTTGTAGAGGTACTTGGTGGTGTTTTTGACGATGCCATTGTGGATAAAGGCATACCCCAGCCCGGTGACCACCGCGATCGAGGGGATCCCCGCAAGCCGCGCCGCGAGGCCGCCATAGATGTTGGGTTTGACGGTATAGTGCACGATCAGGTCGGGCCTGGTCTGCCGGTACACCCGGTACAGCTCGGACAACAGCTGGATGTCCTTCACCGGATTGATGCTGTCGCGTCGCAACCGATGAATGGGGATGTGCCGCACGGAGCGGAACTTCTCCTGGTAGGAAATATACTCATCGACCGGTGCGATCACGATCACCTCGTGCCCTTCGTCCAACAAGCGCCGGATCACATTCAGCCGGAAGTTGTGAATGTTCCAGGTCGTATTGGCAACCAGTGCGATGGTCTTGGAAGGCATCTTCTTCTTCGTAGTGTCAGAGGTATTGATCCAGTCCCCGCGCGGCAATCTGTTTTCTCAACTCCTTGATCTCCTGCTCGCGATGGCGCGGAAAGACGAGCACGACATCGTCTTCTGCCACGACCACGAAGTCCTTGAGGCCGGCCGTGACAACCAGCTTGCCGTCGATCGTATGTACCAGTGTATTGGAGCATTGATACGAGACCACCGGCTGATGCACACGCACATTGCCGTTCCCGTCTTTCTCCATCTTTTCATACAGCGAGTTCCATGTGCCCAGGTCTGACCATCCAAATTCGGCCGGCACCACGCAGACATTGTCGGCCTGCTCGAGGATCGCATAGTCGACCGAGGTCTTTTCCGTACGTGGATACTGGTCTGCGAGAAATGCTGGTTCACGGTCGGTGAAGTAATGCGGAACCCCCGCTTTGAGAATCTCATACGTCGTCGATGCATACCTGGCATACGCGTCGAGCACGGCGTCCAGCGACCAGATGAACATCCCCGAATTCCACAGATAGTCACCAGACGCGACAAACTGCTGTGCAACTGCAAGGTCTGGCTTCTCGGTAAACCGCTTCACCGGGTGCACGCGATCCGCGATCGCCTGTTTTTCGTAGTGAATGTAGCCATAGCCGGTGTCGGGCCGGGTAGGTGTCATCCCGAGGGTGATCAGTACCCGGTGCTGCGCGGCATACTCCATTGCCCGGCGCACCGTGGACACGTATGCCTCCTCATCCCCGATGAGGTGGTCTGACGGGGCGACCAGACACACGCCCTGCGGGTCACGTTTCGCCAGTTTCAAGGATGCGTATGCCACGCAGGGTGCCGTGTTGTTTCGGCTCGGCTCCATGAAGATCTGCTCGGGCTTCAGCTCGGGCAAATGCTTTGCGACCTGCGCCGCGTAAGACGCATTGGTCACGATGTAGATCTGACCGGGTGGCACGATCTGCGCACATCGTTCAAATGTGGAACGCAGCAGGGATCTGCCGGTGCCCGTGATGTCAAGAAACTGCTTGGGTCGCTGTTCGCGGCTTGCCGGCCAGAAGCGGGCGCCGACACCACCGGCCATGATGAGTACGTACTGATGTGACTTCATGTGACTACTTTAACATGACATGCGCTGCCGATCACCCGCGAGCGGAGTCTTGAGCCGACGGTGCGTGATTTGCTATTCATTCGCGTTTGGTCAGTTCCGACACTGATGCGTCGGCCGGTTGTGTTTGGTTGGTGATGATCCTGGCTATTTCGTCAAACGCCGATCGACGCATCGCGAGCAATTGCGCTGTGAGGCGGCGTGCCTGCTCCTTGCGGGCTGCCACAATTTCCGGAGTGGCCGTGCGCAGAAACGCATCCAGGTCGTCTTCCATCGCTGCCCCGTGGTCAATGTGCCATCCCGCAGACTGCAGCATCTGCCACGTGTCACATTGCACAGCCCCGCAGAACAACATGGTGCTGCCGGAACAAATCGCACTCACCGCCTTGGAGGGTACACACACATGCGTCCATGCACCGAGCAGGGTCACAAGATGTATATCGATGAAACGCAAATGGTGCCGGGGGACAAAATCCACCACCTCCACCGCCGGCAACGCTGCCGCGGATTGTTTGACGCGTCGCGCATTGCGACCGTACGCCGACAAGATCAACCGATGGCGGTCCGGATCGAGTTTGCGCATGAGCGCTTCGACAAAGTGGGCGGAATGCGCTTCGCCCAGATTCCCACAATAACCAAAGTAGATCTTGCCGTCGTTGTGTTTCCAGCTGGGCCGATCCTCGTAATGTCCATTTTCCTCGTAGATCCCGCACGGCAAAATCGTGGCTGTCACGTCATCTGAGTAGTTGTTGACCACAAACGCGGACTGTCCGGGGCCCAGTGCGACAAGGTGCCGCGGCGCGTGCCGGTAAGTCAGCGTTTTCAACCTTCGGTAGAGCGGGTTCTTTTCACTGACGAGCTGGTTGGCGATGAATGCCTGGGGATATACGTCCATGGTCCATAGCGACCAGGAGCGTTTGCGTCCGAGCAAGACCGACGCCCACATCGACAGGAGCGGAGGGTCGGTCATGACAATGACATGATCGGTGTTGAGCTGACTTGCCTTGCGTATCATCCGGTATCCTTCGATCAGGTTGCCGATCAAACGCAGGATCTTGACCCGGCCGTGATACACGGGCTTGATCAAATGTACCCGGCCGGCCGGTTGGCTGGCTGCCGCTTGCCCCGGATAGCGCCCATTGACGTGCACGATCTGCACATCAAATCCGTGCCGGTCGATCAGGAACCGCGCCAGCTCCTGCGCGGCCTCTCCCGTCACGCCTGCTCCGGGCGGGTACAGCCGGTTGACGATCGTTACGCTTTTGCCAGCTGACGTTTCTCCCATGCCATGTAGATCTCCCCGAAGATGTCATCGAGGGATTTGCGGATGTCCCATTCAGGGTAATGCGCGCGCATCTTGGTCAGGTCGCTGTAGTAGCAAATATGATCGCCGATGCGGTGTTGTTCGTCATAGGTGTATTGCATCGGTATGCCCGAGAGACCCTCGATCATTCTGAACGCCTCCAGGATTGAGCAGGTATTCGCCTTGCCGCCACCCAGGTTGTAGACCTCCCCGGCACGCGGTGCGAGGATGTATTGCTCGATAAACCTGGCGACGTCTTCTGAGTGAATGTTGTCTCTGACCTGTTTGCCCTTGTACCCGAAGATGGTGTAGGGTTTGCGCTCAAGGTTGCATTTGATCAGGTAACTCAGGAACCCATGCAACTCGACGCCGCTGTGGTTCGGTCCGGTGAGACATCCTCCGCGCAGACAGACGGTCGGCATGTCAAAGTAGCGTCCGTATTCCTGCACCACGATATCTGCCGCCACCTTGGAAGCGCCAAAGAGCGAATGTTTGGTCTGGTCGATCCGGAAGGTCTCCGGAATGCCATTGGCAAAGGCCGGATCCGCGTAGTCGTATCGCGTATCGAGCTCCTGCAGGTCAATTTCGTTTGGCGCGTCACCGTAGACCTTGTTGGTGGAGAGGTGTACAAACGGCACGTCGAGGGCATACTGCCTGGTCGCTTCAACCAGGTTGAGCGTGCCAACGGCATTGACATCAAAGTCGTCGAAAGGGATCGCAGCGGCCCGGTCGTGGCTGGGCTGTGCCGCGGTATGCACAATGGCATCGGGCCGTGTTTCGCGCACGAACCGGAGCATGGCCTCCCGATCCCGGATGTCGAGGTCGTAGTGGTGGTAATGCCGCAGGGTCGTCTTGAGGCGATCACGGTTCCAGCTGGTATCGCCTTTCTCTCCGAAGAACACCGCGCGCTGGTTGTTGTCGACACCATGGATCTCCCAACCCAGCGTGTGAAAGTAAGTACAGACCTCGGAGCCGATCAAGCCCGCGGAACCCGTGACAATGAGTTTTTTCATAGATCGTGTTTGGGGGTCGTCTGGATCTGGCCATTGCGGCTCACCACAATATTTTCCATCACCAGCATATCCATTTTGGTGCGCAGGAAGCACTCGAGAGCATGCTCCGGTGAATTGACGATGGGTTCATTTTCATTAAACGAGGTATTGAGCAAGACCGGCACGCCGGTTTTCTCATAAAAGTGTTTGATCAATGCGTAGTAGCGCGGGTTCGTGTCACGATTTACCGTTTGTAGTCGCCCCGTACCATTGACATGGGTGACCGCCGGGATCACCGCGTGTTTCTCCTTCTTGATATCAAAGACCTTTTCCATAAACGGCACCTGGTCTACCTGCTCAAAATACTCATCGGTAAACTCCTCGAGGATGGAAGGGGCAAAGGGGCGGAAACTCTCGCGTTTCTTGATCTTCTCGTTGAGGAGTTGTTTGGCATCGTCCCGCCGCGGGTCGGCCAGGATGGACCGGTTGCCCAGCGCCCGGGGACCGAATTCGGCGCGCCCCTGAAACCAGCCAATGACGCCGTCAGCGAGCAGCGCCTGGGTGACCAATTCATAGATCTCTTCATCGGAGAGACGCGTATACGGGATGCTGCGCTCTTTGAGATACGCTTCAATGGCATCATTGTCAAAGCGGACACCCGTGTACGGTTCCACCCGGAAAGGCGGCCGGGGCTGTTTGAGATGGTGATGCCATTGGTAGAGCGCCGCACCTGTGGCTGTGCCGGCATCATGGCCCGCCGGGGGCACAAACAGGTGTTCGAAGCTGGTATTGCGGATCACCTTGCCGTTGGCCATCGAATTTTGTGCCACACCGCCGGTAATACACAGGTTCTTGAGACCGGTCCGCTGGTACAGATCTTCGGCCATGTGATAGATCGCTTCCTCCGTGAGCCGCTGCACGGACGCTGCCAGGTCTTTGTGGTGCTGGGTGAGCGGTTGTCCCTTGGCGCGGGGCGGCCCGAATCGCCCGGCAAGCGCATCATTGAACAACGGTTCGATCACCGGAGCACCACCCTGCCAGCTCATCGATACCCCCTCCTTGAAGTGCCGGAAATATTTTCCGTTCAGCTCAAACAAACCATTGGGCTTCAGCCGGATGACCTCACCCAGCAGCTGGCCGACATACCGCGGCTCTCCGTACGGCGACAGTCCCATCAGTTTGTATTCATCACCATAGTGCGGGAATCCCAGGAACTGCGTAAACGTCGTGTACAAGATCCCCAGTGAATGCGGGTATGACACGCTGTCGATCACCTTGAGCTGTGTGCCGCTGCCCGTGCCACGCATCGTTGACGTAAAGTCACCCATGCCGTCGATCGACAAGATGGCGCTCTCCTCAAACGGGCTGATGTAGAATGCCGACGCCATATGGCACCGGTGATGTTCGACAAATCTGACGGTCGCCTTGATCTGTTGCGGATCCACGCCCAGTGCGTTGCCGATATCTTCTTTCAGGCTGCGGATATTGAAGGTGTTGCTCACCCTGCTCTTGAGGTTGGACAGCGTCACGCCGGAACTCAGCACATACCAGGCTTTCCTGGCGATCTTGGCCAGGGGGTTGCGCGATACGCAGATGTAGTCCACATCTTCGAGGCCGATCCCCGCTTCCCGCAAACAAAACCTGATGGCCTCGGTAGGTAGTCCCGCCCAGTGTTTGACCCGGCGGAACCGTTCCTCCTCGGTCGCTGCAATCAACGCGCCATCGCGGTAAATACATGCTGATGAGTCGCCGTGGTAGGCGTTAATGCCGAGTAGATGCATTCTCAGAATTGAAAGTAGATGAACTGATTGATCGGCCGGAAGAAAATGTAAACCAGGACGATCATTGTCGTGTACTTCAGGACTTGTGCCGGTGCGAAAACAAGTGATTGCTCCCAATCATATCTTTTCGCTACTCTGTCCAGTTCATAGGCTGCGATCACTAACAGTGTGATCAGTGCCGTGATGAGATAAACATTCTCCCTCATCGCCATCTGTAAATATGTGGACGGAATGAAAATTTTGGAAAACATCGTAAAGGCATCTCCCAGGTTTTCAGCCCGGAATGGGACCCAACCCAGCATCGCGAAGCCAAGTGTAGCGATCCACGCTACCCGCTTGTTTATTTTAATAGATCGCTTAACTGTCAGCTTGTTGATCAGGCGCTCCGCAAAGATCATGACCGAATGATAGATGCCCCACAGGATGAATGTCCAATTTGCCCCATGCCAAAAACCCATGATCGCCCAAGTCAGGAATAGTGCTGTGTTCTTAGACTTTCTCGTGCCCTCTGTCACATTCAGTCCACCCTTGGACCTAGATTCAGTACTCAACACTTTGATTCCTGCCAGCGGTAAGTACAGGTAGTCTCTGATCCAGCTGGAAAGTGATATATGCCACCGCTTCCAAAACTCCTTGAATGACCGCGCCGCGTACGGGAAATTGAAATTCTCAGGAAACTCGATCCCCATGAGTTTTGCGCACCCAATGGCTATGTGCGAATAGCCCGCAAAATCAAAATAGATCTGCATTCCAAAGAGAAACGACAATGTCCATACGTCCAGGCCTCCATACTGGGTCGCGTCAATCCCGAAGCCAGTGTCTACAATCGGAGCAATGTTGTCCGCCAGGACTACCTTCAGAAACAGCCCATATAGTATGCGCTTGAGTCCCTGCTCTATATAAGGAAGTTGAAAGGTTGGCCTTCTTTTTAATTGCTCTACAACTTCCGCTGCTCTCAACACTGGCCCGGCTACCAGTTGTGGAAAGAATGTCACGTAACTTGCGTACAGTGCAAAATTCCTTACCGGCTCATAGTGGCGCCGGTAGACATCGATTGTATAGCTGAGCGTCTGAAATGTATAAAAACTAATACCCAGTGGCAGGATGATTTTCCATGTCACGTCGTTTACAGACCAACCCAGCCAATTGATCAATGAAATCGTATTGTCAGCAAAGAATAGCAGGTATTTAAATATAAAAAGAAGCCCCAGGTTTACAGTAAGGCTGATTATGAGAAGTCTCTTTCGTGTTTTGGGGCTGTGTTTATCTTTTCCCAGTTCAAGTGAAACGAAATAGTCTGTTACTGTTGACAACAGCATCACGCCTATAAATTCCACTCTCCAGAAGCCATAGAAAACCAGGCTCATCAGGAAGATCATCCACAGCCGCCACTTTGTGCCGAGAGACCAATACAACGCTACCGCCAAAACCATAAACACGAGAAATGTCAGGGAGTTGAAGATCATTCCCTACAGAACTCCTTTTAGTGCTCTTGCCAGCTCCTTGTGCCCTTCAAACGAAAAATGCATAAAGTCCAGCTCCAGTGAATCGCCGATGATGGTGCTGCCTTTCATACCCCAATTCCCGGGTTGAACTACTTCCTCAAAATTTGCAAACTGTACACATTCATGCCCAGCGGCGATCTCTTCTATTTCCTGTTTAAATTTTTCATAATCCTGCAGATCGTATGGAGGTTGTACATCCGTTCGGATAGGTGGGATCCTTATATTTAGGAATATTGTCCGATGGCGAGAAGGATGGCTTTCATGTCGGAGCAGCGACATCCTGGTGGAGGAAGAAGCGG
>JAWWBX010000038.1:0-21789 GCA_033720735.1 Saprospiraceae bacterium | reverse complement strand
GGCAAGCACATGAACCCTGAACGACTCCGCTTCGCTGCGCGTACAGGGCAAGCACATGAACCCTGAACGACTCGGCTTCGCTGCGCGTACAGGGCAGCAGGCACATGCGCACCTGAACACGTGCGCACTTGAACACTAATTGGCTGCTTCCTCCTGTTTTTCAGCTTCTTCCTCCACGATGAGCCGGAAGCCGTTGCCATGGATATTGACGATCTCGATGTTCGGGTCCTTCTTGAGATACTTTCTGAGCTTGGTCACGAAGACATCCATGGAGCGCGCAGTAAAGTAATTGTCCTCTCCCCAGATCTTGGTCAGGGCTTCGGAGCGGGTCAGGACATCATTCTTGTAGATGCAGAAGAGGCGTAGCAGATGCGCTTCCTTGGGGGAGAGTTTGTCTTTTTCTTCCTCCGGTCCGCCGCTAAAGGTCAGGATGCGCAGAGGGTAGTTGAAGTGGAATTTCCCGATGTTGAATTCCTTCACATCCTCCATCGGGTCGGCTTGTTTCTTACTGCGTTTGAGGATCGCCTGAATGCGCAGCAGGAGTTCTTCCGAGTTGAACGGCTTCGAGATGTAGTCGTCGGCACCGATCTTGAATCCTTCGAGCACATCGTCCTTCAGATTCTTGGCGGTCAGAAAGATGATCGGCATTTCGTTGTCTTGCTCGCGGATCTCCCGGGCGAGGGTAAATCCATCCTTCTTGGGCATCATCACGTCGAAGATACACAGGTCATATTGCCCTTTCTTATAGCTCTCATAGCCCTGGACACCATCTGTAGCCAGGGTGACGTCGAAGTCATGCATTTCGAGATAGGATTTGAGGACGTCACCAAAATTCTGATCGTCCTCTACCAGGAGTATCTTGTTTTCAGACATAGATTCGGTTTTGCCGTTTTCCATTTATGCTGCTGCATGTTGTTTTTGACCGTTGTGTGGGAAGTGCAAGATAAAACTACTGCCCTCACCGGGTTCGCTTTTGACATCGATATGCCCGTTGTGCGCATCGGTGATGGTCTTGACATAACTCAGGCCAAGACCGAAGCCCTTGACGTCGTGCAGGTTGCCGGTATGCACCCTGTAAAACTTGTCAAAGATCTGCTTGCGCGCCTCCTTCGTCATGCCGATTCCACGATCCTCTACTATAACTTCCACACCATCAGATACATTGCGTGTCCGGATTGAAATGTCGGGCGACTCCGGAGAGTACTTGTTGGCGTTGTCGAGGAGGTTGTGGATCACATTCGACAGGTGGGTTTGGTCACCCTGGATCACCGGTTTGGTAGCTTCCAGGTACTTGCGGATCTGTCCACCACGACGCTGTACCTGCAGGTTGGCATTTTCGATGGCCTGGTCGATGACATCATGCAGGTTGACATCCGACAGCTTGAGTTGAAATTCCTTTTTATCGATCAGCGCCATTTGCAGCACGCGCTCGACCTGGCTGAGCATGCGCTTGTTTTCCTGCTTGATGATCTGGGCAAAGCGCTCGATCTTGTCTTTGGAGCTGATAACCATGGGGCTGATGATCGAGTCGGCAGCGAGGGAGATCGTGGCGATCGGGGTCTTGAACTCATGGGTCATGTTGTTGATGAAATCGGTTTTCATCTCCGATACTTTCTTCTGTCGGAAGATCACCCAAATGGTATAGCTGAAACAGAACAGGATCAACCCGGTAAAGATGATCGTACCCATCAGGGTGGGGATCAGCTCAGACCAGATCCAGGTGCTTTTGTTGGGGAAATGGACCCGCAGGGTGCCGGGCGGCGTATAATCACTCGCAAAAAGCTGTACCTGATACTTGGAATTGTACAGGTTGCGTTCATCATGACTGAACCCCGGTGAGCTCGCCTCCGAGTCTTCGACTTCGACTACGTAGTTGCCGTTCAGGATCACGAAGCTTTGCTCTTTATTAGAGAAAACGCCGTACTGGTACTCCATGTCGATACCCCGGTCGCTTAATTCCTGTTGAATGATCGCTTCGAGGGCATGCACGTCGAGCCGGCTTTCCAGGTCACCGGGATTGAGCGCCCGACGACTGTCGAAGACTTCAAAGATGCGCTTGCCGCGTGTCCAGTCGTCCTGCTCTGACAGCAGATCTACAAATTCCTGGGTATTGGAAAGCGTGTCGTTGAGTTGCTGCAACCGGGTGATGGCCTGCTTGCGCACGGCTTCCGATTCACTCAGGAACTCAGTCACTTCGCGGGTAAAGAAGGGAGAGGATTTCCCACCCAGCGTGCTGATAAAGTTTGCCGCTTCGAGGTCTTTTTTCTCCTCCTCGATCAGGCGTTCTTCAACGGCGTTGAGGGCATCAAACACGTCGGAATCGAAACGATCCTCCTGGATCATGATCGCCGACCGGAACCAGAAGATCTGGATCACGGCAGTTCCGATCAGTCCGACACTCATCAGGAGTATGATTGCCCAGATCGCGCGTCTGCTCATGTCTTCGGTAAGTCCGGTGTTAATTTACAACAAACC
Organism: Saprospiraceae bacterium; assembly: GCA_033720735.1. GTDB lineage: Bacteria > Bacteroidota > Bacteroidia > Chitinophagales > Saprospiraceae > B8-G4. The sequence goes on along the minus strand of JAWWBX010000038.1, from coordinate 19,314 downwards.
CTCACCTGGCAAAATTATACCCCTGCCAGATCGGGATTCTGACTTTAACCTGTCTTTAACTTTTGATTAAATCTTTGATTCTCAAGCTCGTATTAGCTTTGTTCAGCATCTCAATATTGTGTCAAACTTTAATCATTTTGCCATGAAAATCATTCAATGGATTACAGCTGCGGCCGTCCTGGCTTGCATGATCACCGGCCCTGCCCTCATGGCTCAGGAGGAGCGGAGTGAGGAGAAGGAAACAACCAAGGTGATCATCATCGAAGAAAAGACCGATCGGTATGGAAACAAGACCGTCACCAAGACCGTGAAAGAAGGCAATTTCACCGACGAGGAGATCGAAAAGATGATCGAAGGTGATGGAGAGCGCCACTCGATGTGGCACGGACAAGAGAAGTTGAATAAAGGAATGTTCAAGTCACATGCACCACGCGGGTACCTCGGGGTCAACATCGATGATGCGGAAGAAGGGGGAGCCCTGGTGCGCGAAGTCGTGGAGGGTAGCCCGGCCGCTGATGCTTCGCTGTCCGAAGGAGATATCATCACCGAAGTCAACGGCGATGCCATTGCCAGTGCCGATGCACTCATCGAGGCCATTGGCAGCCTCGAACCAGGCACCACCGTCGCTCTGACGTATCTGCGCGATGGCGACACCCAAACGACGGAGGCCAGGCTGGAGGGGCGCAATGACTTTGTGGAGTTCGAGATGTCGGATGACTTTGAGTGGGATCAGGCGGAGTTTGAAAAGAAGATGGAGAAGATGCATGAGAAGATGAAGGGGATGCACGAAAAGATGGAGAAGATGCACAAGGAGAAGGAATGGAAGGAAGGCATGCACGACGACATGGAATGGAACCAGGCACCCAGGCCGCGTTTTGGCGTCTACATCGAAGAGACCGAAGGTGGTGTTGTGGTGACCGAGGTGGTTGAAGGATCACTCGCAGAGGGCGCCGGCTTGCAGGAAGGCGATATCATTACCGCGTTTAACGGAACGGCCGTCGCCACGCCCGAAGCGCTGGTCGACGCAGTCCAATCGGCCGAAGCCGGCAAGAAAGCGACAGTGAAATATCTGCGCGATGGCAAAGCGCAGAAGGCCAGTGTCACCTTTGCCAAAGAAGACTAAGCACGTAACCTTTTTAAACCAACATTTGGTCGCGGGACCAGGATCACGATCCGGTCCCGCTTTTTTTATCCCCTTGATCGCCTGGTGATGTCGCGCTGACATGAGACCCACCTGCGCTAAAAGCCTCGCAAGGGCAGGCTGAGGACTGCGACAGCAGACTGGCATCTCCTCCCTGATTTACTATTTTCACAGATGGCCCGGATCATCTATAATGTGACCGTCAAGGTCGACCCCGAGATCGAAACAGAATGGCTGACGTGGATGCAGGACGTCCACATTCCCGAAGTGCTGGACACCGGATGCTTCACGGGGTGTGCCATCAGGAAGCTGCGATTCCCAAAGGATGACGATGGCAGCACGTATACCTTCCAGTATCACTGTGCGCGAATGGCCGATCTGGACCGGTATCACAACGAGTTTGCTGCCGCCCTGCAACGGGATCACAGCGAGCGTTATCGCGACCGGTTTGTTGCCTTCCGCACCATTCTCGAAGATGTTGCTGACCTAACCGCCACAGGTTGAAAAACCTGCGAGCCATTGTCCTCTTGTTTGTCGCCAACACGGTTTCCGGTGTAGCGCAGGGGATCAGTATGCTGGCCATACCATGGTACTTCGCCAGGGACGGGGACATGGCACGGTTTGGCCTGATCTATATTCTGACCAACCTCGTCAGCCTTTTCTGGGTGCCATATGCCGGCGTGTTGATCGACAAATTCAGCCGCAAGCGCGTCTTCATCGTGATCTCGCTTGTTGGCGGGCTTGCCGTCGGTGCTATTGCCTGGCTGGGACACTGGCAAGGTGATCTGCCGTGGTGGCTGGTCGCCCTCGTGTTCGGACTGACATTTTTCAACTACAATATTCACTACCCCAATCTCTACGCCTTCGTTCAGGAGATCACCGAGCCGCGTTCGTACGGCAAGATCACCTCTGCGCTCGAGATCCAGGGCCAGATCACGACAATGGCTGCCGGCGCTGCCGGCGCGGTCTTGCTGGAAGGCACTCAAAACGGCATGCTCAATGTCTTCGGATTTCTGGTAAAGGTGCCGTGGGACATCCCGGCCTGGCGGATCCACGAGATCTTTACCCTTGATGCGGCGACGTATTTCGTCGGCTTTCTGATCATCCTGGCAATCCGGTATCAGCCGCTGAAACAGAGGCATGTCGAGCACGGGCGCTTGCTGGTGCGCCTCAACATCGGTTGGCAGTATCTGCGGAATCACAAGCTGATCTTCATTTTCGGCGTCGCCTCTTATTCCATTTTTGTCACGATCCTGATCGGGGTCTTCTACCTTGACCCGTTGTACGTAAGCAACCACCTCCACGAGACAGGCGACGTATTTGCCGCTTCGGAGATGTACTATGCTATTGGAGCCGTCTTTGCCGGGGTGGCCATCCTGCGCATGTTTACCCGATGGAATGGCGTCATCGGGATCATCCTGCTCACGGTGATCACCGCCTTCATATTCGGGTGGCTGGCGGTGGCGCACTCGGTCATCGTCTACTACATCGTCGTTCTGCTCATGGGCCTGACCAACGCCGGAACGCGGATCCTCCGTGTCAATTACCTCTTCAACACTGTGCCCAATCAGGTGTATGGCCGGGCCAACAGCATCTTCAATATGACCAACATCCTGCTGCGGATCGCCTTCCTGGCCCTCTTCTCCCTGCCCTTCTTTCATGTGGGCAACAATGTGATCTATGCCTTTGTTATCCTGGGGATTTTCCTGCTTGTCGCGGCCGGAGTTTTGATAGCCTATTATCGTAACTTTGTCGCGATTTTGGCCACGCAACGGACCTGAACCATGGTATTTGAACTTACGGAAGAACAACGTGCAGTACAGGATGCGGCACGCGAATTCACACAGCAGGAATTGCTGCCAGGAGTGATCGAGCGGGACACGCACATGACCTACCCGGAGGAGCAGATCCGCAAGATGGGTGAAATGGGATTCATGGGGATGATGGTGTCACCTGAGTACGGCGGCGGAGGGATGGATACGGTCTCCTACGTCCTGGCGATGGAGGAGATCTCCAAAGTGGACAGCTCTTGCTCAGTAGCCATGTCGGTCAACAATTCGCTCGTTTGTTGGGGGATCGAACGTTACGGATCGGAGGAGATCAAGCAGAAATACCTGCCGCGTCTCTCCTCAGGTGAGATCCTTGGTGCCTTTTGCCTGTCTGAGCCAGAGGCTGGTAGTGATGCCACCCAGCAGCGGACCCTCGCAGAAGACAAGGGTGACCACTACCTGGTCAATGGAACCAAAAACTGGATCACCAACGGGGGCAAGGCCAGGGTACATCTGGTGATGGCCCAGAGCGATGTGGCTGCACGTCACCGCGGTATCAATGCACTGCTGGTCGAGTCGGACTGGGACGGTGTAGTGATCGGTGCCAAAGAAGACAAACTCGGGATCCGGGCATCAGATACGCACTCGATCATGTACAATGACGTGCGCGTTCCCAAGGACCACCGGCTCGGTGATCACGGGTTCGGCTTCAAGTTTGCCATGGAGACGCTCGAAGGCGGACGGATCGGGATCGCGGCTCAGGCCCTGGGGATTGCGCAGGGAGCCTACGAACTGGCACTCAAGTATGCCCAGGAACGCGAAGCGTTTGGCAAGCCGATCTTCAAACATCAGGCGATTGCCTTCAAACTGGCAGATATGGCGACAGAGATCGAGGCAGCGCGGATGCTGGTGTACCGGGCGGCAAAACTCAAAGACCTCGACCAGGATTTCGGTACCGCCAGCAGCATGGCCAAAGTGTTTGCTTCCGAAGTCGCGATGCGACAGACCGTGCAGGCCATCCAGATCCACGGTGGCTACGGCTACGTCAAGGAATATCATGTCGAGCGCCTGATGCGCGATGCCAAGATCACCGAGATCTATGAAGGGACCTCCGAGATCCAGCGCCTGGTGATCTCACGCAGCATCCTGAAAGGGCAGCTCTACACACCCGTGATGGCGGGCATGCCCTCACTGGCAACAACCTGATACCTTCCTTAACCCCCACTGCTTCCGATGAGAGGTGTGTTTCAAATTGCTCGGTTTGCCGGTATTCCGGTCAAACTGCACTGGACATTCGGCCTGCTGATGCTGTGGGTGATCTACGCGTCGGTTTCTTCCGGTCTGGATGCAATAGGCGTGGTCCTCTCCGTGGCGATCGTGGGTGCCATTTTCGTTTGTGTGGTGATGCACGAGTACGGACATGCCTTGACAGCGCGACGCTTTGGTGTCAAAACGCGGGACATTATCCTCTCGCCAATCGGCGGTATCGCCCGCTTGAGCCATATTCCCGAGCGGCCGGCCCATGAATTGCTCATCGCCCTGGCGGGCCCGGCGGTGAATGTCGTCATTGCAGCCGTCCTGTTCGTCGTGATTACCCTTGTCGAGCAGCAGACACCGCGCATCCTGAGTGCGGGCTTCTGGAGCCTCACCTACGAGCAATCGGTCTTGCTGATCATTGCCAAGATCAATGTGTTCCTCGTGGCGTTCAACCTCATTCCGGCCTTTCCGATGGATGGCGGGCGTGTCCTGCGCGCCTTGCTGGCGCTGCGGTTTGCACGGAGTCGTGCCACCCTCTTTGCCAGCTATGCGGGCAGTGTGTTTGCGGCTGCCTTCGTTGCACTGGGCGTGAGCGGGAATGACCTGATCCTGTCCCTGATCGGCATCTTCATTTTCTTTGCGGCAAACCAGGAGCGTCGTGTGGCCCGGACGCGGCTCCGGCTCGAAAGCATCCTGGCCGGAGACATCTGCCACCGGCAGCCTGTCCTGCTGGCCGGCGACCGCGTGATGCACGAAATCCTGCCACACCTCGCGAACGAGCAGGACTATCTGGTGTTGGACCATACCGGGGCTGTGATGGGTGTCTTGTTTGCCGAAACCATCACCGATCTGCGCCTCGGAGGTGATTTGCTCCGGCCGGTTCGCACGTATGCCAGCCCGCTGTTCCAGCCGGTGGCGGCGTCGGACTCCGTGGCGGCATTGATTGATCTGTTCAGGAAAGAAGGATTCCGCCTCGTGCCGGTTTATGACAACGGGGAAATGGTCGGTGTCGTGCACCGCTATCAGCTGGAAGCCTTATTGGAGGGGGCAGATCCTGGAACCGTCGCCGGTCTCCCTGCTACTGGATCCCCAGCTTCGCCTTGATCAGGGCGATGATATTCTCGCCTTCCGGTGCGTAAAGCATGGCGCCCGAGGTACCCGAATCGAAGATCATGGTGTAGCCGCCTTCTTTACCGACAGCCTGGATCGCCTCGTCGACCTTGTTGAGGATCGGCTTGAGGAGTTCTTCGCGTTTCTGCAGGACCTTGAGTTGAACTTCCTTTTCGAAATCGGCGATAGCCTGTTGTTCCTGACCCAGAGCGGCTTCGCGCTCCTGCATCTGGATCTTGGACAGCAGACCTTCGTTTACGTCGGTCATGTACTTGGTATAATTGGTCTCAAATGCCTTGACCTTGGCCTGGCCCTGACTGACCAGTTCCTTCTGATAGGTTTCAAGTGCTGCATCGGCAGCCTTGACATCAGGCATGGAAGCCAGCAATTCGTTTGAGTTGAGGTAGCCAAATTTCTGGGCGCTGACCGTGGCCAGGCCCATCATCAGAAAGGTGAGGAGAAAGAAAGTCCGTTTCATGTTGTTGTTCGATGTCAATTCAGTGACGTCAAAGGTAATCCTGGTGCACATGCTCACCGAATTTTTAACAGAAGTTTAAGCAGTCTTGCCAGATGCCAGCCGCCTTCGCCAAGGTTTCGTCGGCCAAGGACGCCAGATGGCAGACGCCAGACTTGAGACATTCGACCGCGGAGCAACCGACAAACCGAGTCACTGAGTCACCGGACATCACCGCTTCAGGATCCAGTCAGCGATGGTCTCAAGGACCTGCGGTGCAATGGTGATCGGGATACGTGCGTATTCGTCGAGGTGGCCGGTCTGCGCCGGTTGAAAAAGATGGTTGAGGCCGGGAAACTGGCGGATCTCGAAATCGACGCAAGGCCCTTCGATGAGTGCTTGCTCGATGGCCCGCAGGTTTTTTTCAGCGGGCACCTGGAAGTCCAGGCTGCCATTCAGTGCCAATACCGGGCATGTAACCTGGCGGAAATAGTCCTGAGGAACAAAGCGGACAAAGTGCCTGAACCACGGAGAACTCACCAATTGGATCTGGGATTCGGTGAACTGGTCTAGTGACGGGAACTGCTGTCGAATAAACTCAGACAGATGATAGTAGTCCTCGATCATGGCACGTAGCACCGGAAGGTCCAGCTCGCCTTCCCCGGCTTCTTTCACCAGATCGTACAGGTTGTGGGCGTATGAGGTGTCCATTTTAATCGCTTCGTCCGGATGGCCGGCCACCTTGTCCATGAACAATGTCTGGTCAACCAGCAGTTCGTCGATCGGGGTCCCTGGTCCGGCCATGGTCACGATGAAGTCCACCACCTTTTGGGCGCCGAGAATACTCGCCACCATACCGCCTTCGCTATGGCCGATCACACCGGCAGAGCGACACTGAATCAGATCCTGTGTGCGGAGATAGTGCAATGCGCCATGTGCATCTTCAGCAAAATCTGCTACCGTGGATGTGTTCCGCTGGCCGCCAGAGGCCCCGACTCCGCGATCGTCATAGCGCAGTACTGCGATCCCGCGCCGTGTCAGGTAATCCGCCAGGACGAGAAACGGCTTGTGGCCCATGATCTCTTCGTTGCGATCCTGGGGCCCCGAACCAGACACCAGGACCACCCCTGGAGCTGACTCCACCCCATCGGGATAGGTCAGCGTGCCCGCCAGTACGACGGTGGTATCTGCGTAACTGGGAAAGGTAATATCCACACTTTGGTAAGGGAATGGTGGCCGGGGTTCCTGGGGTCTGCTGTCGGTCAGCCCGGCTTCGGTACGCTCAAGGTTGAGCGGAAAGACCTGGCCATTCTGCAGCCAGTTGCCCTTGATCGTCTGATTGTCAGTGGCAAAGAGTCCCTGATAGGCTGCAGGGATCGTTCCAAAATTGACCTCCAGCGAGTCGCCTGAGACAGATACCCCAGTAGCCGCAAAGTCCTTGAGTCCCTGGAGCGGGACGTCCATCGTACATTCCCAGCCGGCATCTCCTATCGTGAGGTGAAACAGAATGTCAATGTTCAGGCCCTGCACAGTGAGCGTGCCTTGCCAGCGCCCCGCACGATCATCTTGCGCGGAGATCAATACCGGAAACAGGATCATCAGGACGAGAGCACTACGAAGCATAGGCGATGATATGATTTCTCCAACAGTGGCATCTTCCTGCGAGTTGCCATTGGCAAGGTGACAGACTCCAACAGCCCTACCGGCACGACACCGGTCTGTTCATGTGGATTCGTCATATCACAGGTGAAAGATGCAGGTCCTACGAGGCAGACTTGGACGACGGCGACGCGGATGCCTGATCTTGCTGTTCCTCCAGCTTTTGGCGATCGGCTTCCTTCATCCCCTCCTTGATCTCGGTCTCAATGGTTGCCTTGGCGCTGTTGAATTCACGGATGCCACGACCGAGGCCGCGCATCAGTTCCGGAATCTTCCGGCCACCAAACAGCAGCAGGATCACAAAGAGGATCACGATGATCTCCCATCCACTCGGCATCAACAAATAGAATGATTGCATAGCCATGCACATTTAACGTTCGTAAAAGTACAACAAATATGAAGCCCGTTCAATGGGACCCCGTAAATGTCGCCGGGTTTAAAGGGATGCTGCACCAGCCTGCTCTGTACCCATCAACGCGGTTTATAACGCGCAAGTTCTAGGATGCGCTGGGCGTCCCGCGTGGCTACGACATCGACAACGGATAGTCCCGGTTCGCGCGCCTCCCACGCACGGATGATCTGCCAGCCGGTCCAGTTGGCGACCCTGCCAGGCGCCTCGGGTGGCAGTCCTGGCGCGTTCGGGCTGTAGGTGACGAGTTTATTGATCTTGCTAAACTCGTTGGAATAGAGCAGGTCTTCCGCCAGGAAATGTGCCCACAGGTTGCGCTCATTCTCTCTGCACCATGCGAGTTGGGCGGGAGTATATTCCATGATCACGGTATCAGGATGCTCCGGCAGCAGCTTGTCCAGGAGGTACAGGCGCTTGCCGTTGTGCAGCATCAGGTCGACCAGGCGATCACCTGAGGGTGGCCCCAGGATGTCATCGATCATCACATCCAGTGCTTTCTTAACGACATGTTCGCGGTTGAGCGAGCGCAGGAGGTAGCTGGAAAAGGCCGGGTGATTGCCGACGAACTCACGGTACGGAAACCCGGAGCCCAGGAACATTTCAAGGCTGATCCCGAGGGCATCCCCGTTTTCATCTTCAAAAATGAAAGGGAAGTAGCCGAAATCAGAGATCAGGGTATAGACCGACGGTGGACGATTGCCCGGGAAGTAGTACTGGTAATACTGGAAGGCGCGGCGCAGGCGCATGGCGATATCTGTGAGGTCGGGATAGATCATCGACACCGTATCGGCAATAAAACGCAGCCGCGGATCGGACACCAGCTGGCGGATGGCGTCGTAGAATTCGGCCGTTGAGTCACTGAGCTGAGAGAGTGGCAGGATGTGGGCAAAGTACAGTTCCCAGAACGCCGGATGTGCATCTGCTACGGCCTGGATATCGGTATCACTGCTGGTACTGTCGAGTCCCCACAAGACCGTGTCAAACCGCACCAGTTGGAAGGAGCCATCGAGATGATCGACACTCGGAATATTGCTACCTTTGCCGCATCCCGCAAAGAGGATGACAGCAGTCAGCAGGGCAATACAAACGGCGATTTTCCCATTATTGAGTTGATCAGTCAACATTGGCGTGTTTTTCCAGTAAGACAAACACCTCGGGACATGAAATATTGTGCGGCAAAAGTCACGAAAAAATGCCTGATAACGGCAGCGCTGGCCCTCTGTGGGCTGATGATGGCGCATGCTCAGGGTGAGAATTTCCGCCTGGGGATGCAGCTGAGCCCTTCTTTCAACTGGACGACGACAGATGACAATCTGATCAATGGCGCAGGCACGAATCTGGGGATTACCATCGGAGCGTTGGGTGAGTTCTATTTCAGCGAACATTTCTCGCTGGCCGGCGGGCTGGCACTGGCGTTTGGCAAAGGTGGCACCTTGCGCCATGATATCGGTGGCAATTTTCTCGTGGAGTCGGAGTTGAGTGACGATGTCTTCAATACGGGCGACAAGCCGCTGCCCGACGGGGTCAAGATCAAGTATACCTTGCAGTACCTGGAGTTTCCACTCGGCCTCAAATACCGCACCAAGGAGATCGGCTACTTCCGTTACTACGCCGAACTACCGATCATCTCCTGGGGGATCCGCATGCAGGCACGCGGGGCTATCGATGCCGGTGAGCTATCAACTGAAAAGGAAAATATCGCCAGGGATGTCAACTTCCTGAATCTGGCGTGGGGCGCCGGTGCAGGCATCGAGTACGCACTCAACGAGAATACTTCACTGCAAGCTGGATTGTACTTTCAAACGGCATTTACGGATATGACGCGTGACAAGGGGCGCAAGGCCATGGACAACCCCAATCAACAACCCGGTGATCCGGACGATGACTATCTGTTTTCTCGAGAAGACTCGAAAAGCCAGCTCAATAGCCTGACTCTGCGTCTGGCGATCCTCTTCTGATTTTCAAGCAAATACATGACGAACACAGACCAACTCCTGCAGCAATTTGTCGAACGTGCCCTTGCCGAAGATGTCGGGGATGGCGATCACACCTCCAATGCGTGCATACCTGCAGATGCAGTGACCACTGCCGAACTGCTGGTGAAGGACACGGGGGTGATCGCTGGCATCGAAGTAGCCCGCCGCATCTTTGCACATGTGGACCCCGGAACAGACATGACCGTCCACATTCCGGATGGGACCGATGTGACCTATGGCGACATCGTCTACGTTATTCGCTGCAACGCGCGCGCGATGCTGAAGGCCGAGCGCCTGGTACTCAATGTGATGCAGCGCATGAGCGGGATTGCGACCATGAGCAGCCGTTTTGCAGTCGAGGTCGAAGATCTGGATGTCAAGATCCTGGACACACGTAAGACCACACCGCTCATGCGATTCCTCGAAAAGCAGGCGGTGCGGATCGGCGGATGTGAGAACTACCGTTCGGGGTTGTATGACTGGATCATGATCAAGGACAATCACATCGATGCGTGCGGCGGGATCGAGCCGGCCATCGACCGCGTGCACGCCTACCTCCGCGAGCGGGGATTACAACTGGGCATCACCATCGAAGTGCGCAATCTCGTCGAGTTGTACGAGGTCATCCGGCGGGGAGGCATTGACCGCATAATGCTCGACAACTTTGATCACCCCATCCTGCACGAGGCAGTGCAGATCGTGGATGGGCAGTTTGAGACCGAAGCATCAGGCGGGGTGACACTTGCCAACGTGCGCAGCATTGCCGAAACCGGCGTGGATTATATCTCGTCAGGCGCGCTCACCCATTCAGCGGGCTCGCTCGACCTGAGCCTGAACGTCATCCCTAACCAGGATAACGGATCAGCGTAAATACCAGGAAGGCGGTCAGCATCAGAACAATGAGCCAAAACCGCATATCCTTGTAGAAGATCTGGGTGTCTCTCTCCGGTCGCTTCCACTGATTGTTCATACCAATAACATGTTCATGGTTTGCGCAGGCGCAAAGCCTCAATTCCTACATCGGTTCTTGAGTATTGGGAGACAGTTACCCGTTAGCTAGGCAAAAAGGATGCCATAGCGGTTTTTTGTAATGTAAGGCGGAGCCTCAACCTCTGACCGGCCCTGTCCAGAGAGAGGAACGCACCACGAGATCACGTATCTTGCGGGCCAATTTGACCAACAGGCGCCATCGTGTATCGCTACTTCCTCAGACCGCTTTTTTTCCTCCTTCCGGCAGAAACGGCCCACCATACCGCGATGAAATTATTGAGTGCCCTGGTGGCGATCCCTGGTGTGGCGTCGCTCTTAAGGAACCGATTCCGCCTGGCTCCGGGGACCACCCGTACCGTGCAGGGCCTGCAATTTACCAACCCTATCGGGCTTGCCGCGGGCTTTGACAAGGACGGGAAATATTTGCGGGCCGTGCGCTGTCTGGGGTTCGGATTCATCGAGGTCGGCACCGTCACACCCCGCCCGCAGTCAGGTAATCCAAGACCCCGCCTGTTCCGGCTGAAGAGATCGGGAGCCCTCATCAATCGCATGGGATTCAACAACGGTGGCGTCGAACAGTTGGCAGCCCGGCTCGAACGGTGGCGTGAGCGTGACTTTGTCCTGGGTGCCAACATCGGGAAAAACAAGTCGACCCCCAACAAGCAAGCTACGGACGACTACGTCGCGTGCTTCGAGCGACTGCATGACCTGGTCGACTATTTTGTGGTCAACGTCTCCTCCCCCAACACGCCCAACCTGCGCGACCTGCAGGACAAAGCACCGCTCACCGCCCTCCTCACTGAACTGCAGCGCAGAAATCAGGATCATGCGCATCCGAAACCTCTGTTCCTCAAGATCGCACCGGACCTCACCACTGAGCAATTGGATGATATCGTCGACATTGCTCGTGAGACGCAGCTCTCCGGTATCGTGGCAACGAACACCACCATTTCGCGACGGGAGCTGATCGAGCCGGCCCTCGAAGTCGAACGTCTGGGGGCGGGTGGCGTCAGCGGCGTGCCACTCCGCGAACGGTCGACCGAGGTGATCAGATACCTGCATCAGGCCTACCCCGAGCTGCCGATCATTGGTGTGGGCGGGATCAACAATGCCAAAGACATGCAGGACAAGCTGCGAGCCGGAGCGGTCCTCATTCAGGTCTACACCGGGTTTATTTACGAAGGTCCGGGTATCGTTAGACGATTGCTGCGGGGACTGGATTGATCCTGGGTCTATGCCACTTCGCTGGCCAGTTGCTCCAGGTCACGGATGAGCAATCGCTTGCGGTCGAACGTGAGCAGGTTCCTGCCGCGCAATTCATTCAGGACCGTTGTCACGGTTTGTCGTGACGTCGCAGTGAGGTTGGCGATCTCCTGATGCGTGATGAATTTGCGCACGACGTGCTCGTAGCCAACCCGCTCGCCATATTTGTCTGCCATCTCCAGCAAGAGTTCAATAATGCGGCTACGCGAGTCCTTGAAGACCAGCGACTCCAGGCGGCTCTCCATCTCGGGGACCCGTGATCCGAGCACCCGAATCAGGAATAAGCTCAGAGCGCTGTGATCCCGCATCAGCTCGCGCATCTCCTCGACAGTGAGCAGACACACGGTGGTGTCCTCCATCGCGTACGCAAAGTCGCGCCGTTTCTCTTCGCCCAGGAGGGCAAGCTCCCCAAAGACTTCTCCCTTGGTCAGGATGGCCTTGGTGATCTCCTTGCCTGAGTCGCCATAACTGCCAATTTTGACCCTGCCGCTGGTAAGAAAGAAAATGCGATCTGAGCTCTCGTCCGGGAGGTAGATGTACGTGCCTTTCTTGAACTCCTTATGGTACAGATAGTCCTGTTGTGACCCGAGTTTCTTGGGGCAGAACAGGCCTGTCACATCAATATTCTCCAGGTACCAAAGCGATTGTTCGGTCATGGCGAGCGGTAATGAGCAATGTCAAAGTAAAGAAACGTCGTGGCTGTTCGCTTTGTTCAGGTGCCGTGGTTGCGTCGGGCCGTCGCTTAGGACCTAGGATGTCCTGCAATTGCGGAGAATGCGCGTGCCTTGCGGCGACCAACGAGCTTCACTGATCGTCGTGATCGACAAAGAGATCCAGGCGTTCTTTGAGATCCCGCATCAGGGGATTCTTCTGGCAGAGCAACTCGTACTTTTCTTTGTTGGTGAGCAGCTTTTTGGGTTTTTGCGCTTCGACCAGTTCCTCTGACAGGTTGACGTTAAAATCAACTTCCAAAGTTGGCATGTGAAAACACTCCCTGAGACGGGGCATGAGGTCGAGTTCTTCCAGGATGCGCGTCTTAGCGAGTTGCGAACCCACTTCAATGACCACGCGGCCGTCGTCCAGGCGCAGTTGGGCCTGATTGAATGTAGTGCGCACACTCGGGGATTCGATGGTATCGCGAAAGTCTGTCCACCACTTGGTCAGATTTTCTTCAGTGAGGTCGAGGCTGTTTTCGCGGGCCTCCCGCTCCGAGGCTTCGATTTGCGACCGTAAATGAGAGAGAGATCCGAGTTGCGGGGTATTGATGATGGCAGGCCCCTGTGCCGTGTCAGGGGGTGCCTGAGTCGCCTTGGCCTTGGTTGTCGGGATACGCGGCACTTCCGGCGGTTTGCGCTGTGTCGGGGCGTCGGCGGCCGGAGGGTCCTGCTTGACGGATGCATCGCTGCGCGGGACCTCCGGTGCTTTGGGGATCGACGGCGGAGTTGCGGGTTTGCGTTCCACCGGCTTCTCCCTGGCGGTGGTTTTGGTCTGCTCGGCAGGGATTGAAGATTGCGTGTCTGTTTTCTCCGGTGTAAATGGCGTTCCCGAGATCAGCCGGTTGACCATGCAGACGCGCGCGAGCGCCATTTCCACGTGCAACCGCTTGTTGCGCACTTGTGCGTACTGAACATCGGCTTCGTTGATGATATTCAGTGCCGACAGAATCTGCGAGGCACTGGCGATTTGCGCCTGATTGCGGTAGCGTTCTTTCAGCCCTTCACTGTAGTCCTGCAGCTGCAATGTGCGGTCATCCTTGCAGACCAGCAACTCACGGAAGTGGCCCGCCAGTCCGCCGAGAAACGCATCGCCTTCAAAGCCGTTGCGCTGAACTTCATCAAAGATGAGCAGGACCTCATGCACGTCTTCGCGAAAACATGCATCCGCAGAGCGGAAGAAGACGTCGTAATCCAGCAAGTTGAGGTTGCTCACCACCTTTTGGTACGTCAGCTCCTTGTCGGAAACACTGACGAGCCTGTCAAACAGCGACAGGGCATCCCGCAAGGCCCCGTCCGACTTCCTGGCAATGGTGATCAATGCGTCTTTTTCCGCGGTGACGCCTTCCTGCGTGCAGATATGCTCAAGATGCGCCACCATGTCCTTCACCTGGATCCGCTTGAAATCGAAGATCTGGCACCGTGAAAGGATGGTTGGAATGATCTTCTGCTTTTCGGTCGTAGCGAGGATGAAGATGGCGTAAGAGGGCGGCTCTTCCAGTGTCTTCAGAAACGCATTGAAAGCTTGCATCGAGAGCATGTGCACCTCGTCGATGATGTACACCTTGTACTCCCCATGCTGCGGGCGGAAGCGGACCTGCTCATTGAGTGCGCGGATGTGCTCAACGCTGTTGTGCGAGGCCGCATCAAGCTCAATGATGTTGAAGGAAGCATTCTGGTCGAAGGATTTGCACGAACTGCAGGTGCCACAAGGGTTGACATGATCCTGGATGTTTTCACAGTTGATCGTTCGTGCAAGGATCCGGGCACAGGTGGTCTTTCCGACGCCTCGCGGTCCGCAAAACAGAAATGCGTGGGCCAGCTGGTCCGTTTTGAGCGCATTTTCCAGGGTGTGCACGACGTGGTCCTGACCGACGACTTCTCTGAATCGCTGGGGGCGGTACTTCCTTGCTGAAACGATAAAATTGCCCATGTGACGTGGAAAGATAAAGGTACAAGAACCGGGGTGCATCCCAAGCAAAAACCAGAACAACTTCCATCCCCGATGGTTAATTTGGCAGGCATTATCTTCAGCCCATGCGGATCGCGGTCGCTCAGCTCAATTATCATATCGGGAATTTTGATGGCAACTTTGACAAAATGGCCGCCGCTGTCGAGCAGGCACGAGCCGAGAGAGCGGACCTCATTTGCTTCAGCGAGTTGTCGACTGCCGGCTATCCGCCACGCGATTTCCTTGAGTTCCGTGATTTTATCAGACGCTGCGAGGACACGGTGCACCGTCTGGCACGTCTGTCAGCCGACATCGGCGTCGTCGTGGGATCTCCGTCCGTCAATCCGGTGATTGAGGGAAAGGACCTCTACAATAGTGCATACCTGCTGTACGGGGGTGAAGTTCTCCACGTCCAGCACAAAACGCTGCTACCCACCTACGACATCTTCGACGAATACCGGTACTTCGAACCTGCCACCGAGCACACCGTGGTAGAGTTCAAGGGTGTGCGCATTGCCCTGACCATCTGCGAAGACCTGTGGAATCTGGGCAACGAGAATCCACTGTACACCATCTGCCCGCTCGACGAAATGATGCCACAACAGCCAGACCTGATCCTCAACGTCTCGGCATCTCCGTTCGACTATGACCAGCCGCGCGAGCGCATGCACGTGATCCGCGAGAACGTGAAGCGCTATCAATTGCCACTGGTGTATGTCAATCACGTCGGTGCGCAAACCGAGATCCTGTTCGACGGGGGGTCGGTCGTGATGTCACCTGACGCGCAGGTCTATGACGAGCTGCCGTACTTCACGGAAGCATTTCGCGTCTACGAGCTGGATGCGATCCGGAGGGGGCGCGGTGAACACCGGCAGGTGTCGGAAAAGATCCAGCTGATCCACGATGGGCTGGTGATGGGTGTGCGAGACTACTTCGGCAAACTTGGATTCAAACAGGCGATCCTCGGATTGTCAGGTGGGATCGACTCGGCGGTGACTGCGGCCCTCGCGGCCCGTGCGCTGGGACCTGAAAATGTGCGTGTTGTGCTGATGCCCTCGCAATTTTCATCGCAGCATTCCGTCGAAGACGCCCGTGCACTCGCGGAGAATCTGGGCATGCCCTATGATGTCATCCCGATCACCGAGCCGTATGACGCATTTGCCCGGGTACTTGCCGGTCCCTTCAGCGGCACGGAGTTCAATGTCACCGAGGAGAACATTCAGGCGCGCTGCCGGGGGATCATCCTGATGGCGTTATCCAACAAGTTTGGTTACATCCTGCTCAACACGACCAACAAGAGCGAGATGGCGGTGGGGTACGGGACGCTGTACGGAGATCTGGCCGGAGGCCTGTCTGTGATTGGCGACGTGTACAAGACAGACGTGTATCGCCTGGCGGCATATATCAACCGGGAGGGCGAGATCATACCGCGCAACACGATTGAAAAACCACCGTCGGCCGAGCTCCGGCCAAACCAGAAAGACACTGACAGCCTGCCGCCGTACGATCAGCTGGATGAAGTCCTGCACCACTACATCGAAGAGCGCATGGGGCCGCGCGAGCTGATCGCAAAGGGATTTGATGAGAGCCTGGTCCGGCGCACACTGCGCCTGGTCAACATCAACGAGTACAAGCGCTACCAAACGGCCCCGGTGCTGCGGGTGACGCCCAAAGCGTTCGGGATCGGCCGGCGCATGCCGATCGTTGGGAAATATCTTTCTTAGTGTTCAAGTGTTCAAGTGTTCAAGTGTTCAAGTGTTCAAGTGTGCTTGCCCTGAAGTCGTAGCGCAAGTGACGTACTTCAGGGCCTGCCCTGTACGCGTAGCGCAGCGGAGTCGTACAGGGATTACTTGTAGGGAGGATCGCTCGTCTTGTCGGCGGCGGCATTGAGAATGCGCATGACGATATAGGAACCGATGACACTCACGGCAAGCCCTTCGACCAGAACGATCAGAGCTGCTGTAACGGGTGTGAGATACTGGCCGACCGAGTTGACATTCTCCTGTAAATACGCCATGAAGTCATCATTGAGCGACAGGTATACGATCTGAAAGATCGCGAACAACGCGATCGCCACCACACTGGTGATCACCCCGGTCGCAACGGCTGACAGGTAGTTCCATTCGTCCGGGAAATCCCGCCGGTAGCGGTTGAGGGCCACGGTGATAAACGCCAGGTGAATAACCCCGTTCAGGATCCTCAGTTGGAAGTTCTCCGCCAGGCCAACCCATTGCATCAGCAAGAAATAGGCCAGCAGGCAGACAAACATCATCATGCCGTAGCGGATGGCAATCGCTCTCATCTCCAGGGTTTTTTGGTCAGCTTTATGCTTTATAAGATAAGCAATTACCGAGACACATCTGCAGTGCCCGGGCTGGTTACACATTAAATAATATTTAAATATGTCTGGCATCGTGCGTACCTTGCGGCAAAGCAGACATCCATGCGTGCATTCCCCCCGGTCGCATTCTTGCTGGTCGCCGTATGCGCCTTTGCACAGGCACAGCAGGCGCCATATGCGTTGATCACCGATACGCTGACCCGGCATTACTGGGCGGGGTCATCGCAACAAGCCTATGCCCTGCGGGTCACGGCCGATTCCCTGCCGGACCGCATCGTGTTTACACCATTGCGCAGTATGGTCCTCGACGAGGCTGGTGGAGGTGCCTGCCACACGGATCGCTCAGGATGGGCATTCCAGAACGCCGAGGTCCTCCCGGATGATACCTGGATCGTGCGCACCCAGCGTGGTGAGCCAATTCTGCTACAAACTGCGGCTCCTGTCGGGGCGAGCTGGGTGGCGTTCCAGCGCGATACGTCCATTACCGTGTCGGCCCAAGTAGTGAGCATCGATACGATGACGTGGTTGGGCCAGTTTGATTCTGTGAAGACCATTGTCTTCGATGTAGCCACGTTGGAGCCGGTTGATGTCTTTCTGGATACATTACAGGTCACCAGGACGTTTGGCCTGGCCCGCTTTGGGGGGTTGCTCAAGTTTCCGGACGTGCCTGCGGGATATCAGTCCTACGAGATGGCGCAACATACGCTCGCGGGCCTGGACGCAGCCGCGACCGGCATCCGCAACCTGACCCGCCGGGCCGCTTTTGACTTTGCAGCAGGAGACTTGCTGCACGTCGAACGGGTCTTCCTCGAGTTTGGCTTTGGCGATCTGATCAGCGAAAAGCTCACGTGTCTCAGCCGTGTCGAGCAGGGCGACACGGTAACCTACCAATTTAAGCGGCAACAGCGGACTGAAACCTGGATGCTTACCGGAGCGACCATCAAGGACATCGTGGACACGATCACCGTGTCCTACACGTCCGACAGCACGTTTGATCAACTGGCTGGTGCGCTCATCGGTGACGACGCGTGGGTGACCTATCACTACGCTGGATTGTTCGGGGACAGGCAGAGCAAGCAGATCCAGGGTGGATCAGACTTTACTTACAGCGCCGCTGATTCCTGCTGGTTCGAGGTGATCGTCAATCAGTGCGCGGATTACGGTTCGACCTACATAGAGGGTCTCGGCGGTCCGTATTTTGATCATAGCTGCAATCCACCGATCGTCAACTATCGCGAGTTGAGATACTATAAGAAAGGTGACGAGGAATGGGGCGAGCCGTTTGACTTTACGGTCTCCACGCGTGCGCTTGCCCTGGACGCAGATCTGGAACTCTATCCCAACCCGGCCGGCACGTCGGTGACCGTCATGATCCCGGAAGCTGCGCACGGAGAGATCAGCGTGTGGGACCTGTCCGGCCATCTGATGTACAAGGTGCCGGTCTCCGGTCCGTTCCCATCGATGGATGTATCCCAACTGTCTGAAGGCATCTACATCATCCACGTGCTGATCGGTGAGCACATCTCAACAGGTCGACTGGTCATTGCGCGGTAAGGGTACGTCTTGTCAAATCCGGATGAAAGGCCGTGCCACAACTGATCCATCGGCAAAGACAAGGTGTACAAGGTAGGACCCTGCGGGCAGTCGAGCGACTGGTATACGAGACACATCTATGTGTTGCTGCAGCACCAGTCCAGACAGGGACGTAATGCGCAACCGTGAGATCTCACGGTCGCTCTCAATCAATAGCCAGCTGCTGACGGGATTTGGATACAACCGGAAGGACGGACGCACAGCATGTTGCGTCGCGGTCGTGTTTTCCGCAATGCATGCGTAATGAATAGGGACGGTCGTGTTGGCCTGGTCCGTCGTATCCCAAAAGGTGACCACCACTTCGCCGAGACCCGCGACGTTTTGCGGAAAGAAGGTCATGTTGACATCCATTTCCTGATGAGGCAAGACGTAGATATTGCCGCTGTCATGCTCCGGGAGAAAACAGAGAAAATCGGAACAGAGGTAGTTGATCCACTCTTCGGGCTGACTGATCACGTGGCGCTTCCAGGCCACATTGATGGCGGTGTCCTGGGTATTGACCAGCGTTGTGTGTACTTCGATGAAAAGATCATCGGCGGATCCGGTCACGGTCACTGAGTCGGGGCCGATGGTAAAAAGCTGGGCGGACAACGCTGTTGCGCTGAGCGATCCGATCAGGCAGATCAGCAACCGGGTCTTCATGGTATAAAGATGCAGTGGCTGAGGCAAAATGAAAAACATGAACCCT
>JAWWBX010000037.1:0-22119 GCA_033720735.1 Saprospiraceae bacterium | reverse complement strand
TCCTCGCGGAGTCGAAGATCGTTGGCCACCATCCCGTTGGTGTGGGCATAGGTTCCGGTCAGCATGTTGGCCCGCGCCGGAGAACACACCGGAGAGTTGGCGAAGGTGTTTCGAAACAAAATCCCCTCGGCGGCCAGTCGGTCCAGGTTGGGAGTCTGCACGTCGGGGTTGCCCATCGACGCCATGGCCTGTCCCCGCATCTGATCGGGAAGCAGAAAGAGGATGTTGGGAGGCGGGTCCGTCTCGGTGTGCAAAACGGTCGGCTGACAGGAGAGGACGAGGCCGGCCAGCGGCCACCACCACTTTTTCAATACGGAGGGACGGGTCATGGGAGTTGCTCCGGGTCGAGGTCCAGCCGGGCCAGGCTTTCGAAACGGTCGTGCAGACCCTCCCAGAGGGAGAGGAATTCCTGGTACAGCGAGTCATAAAGAGTGCGGGATCGGGGATCGGGCTCAATGCCGCCACAGACAGAGACCGTCCGCCCAACGGCTTCCTCGAAGCCCTGGTAGGCGCCATCTATCTGGAAAAAGGCTACAAGGAGACCCGGCATATCATCGTCACCCGTATCCTGCGGAGCTACCTCAACATCCACGCCCTGGAGAAGCAAGACGACAACTTCAAGAGTCAGCTCCTCGAGTGGTGTCAGAAAACGGGCCGCGAAGTGGACTACCGCCTCAAGCAGAAGTACAAGTTCGAGAAGCGGGACCGCTTCCGGATCGCTGTGGTCGTCAATGGCAAGGAAGTCGCCATGGCCGAGGATTTCTCCAAGAAAAGTGCCGAACAAACGGCCTCCAAGAAGGCGATCAAGGCGTTGGGTATTCACGAAAACGGGATATCCTGAAACCGAAATTCTGACCCTATCTTCAAGGCAGCGAACATGCCGCATGGCTCGATGTTGTAGTCCTGCGTTCTTCCGATGGATTCACTGACACAGATCACCCTGGGTGCTGCCGTAGGCGAGGTGGTGCTGGGCCGGCGCCTGGGCAACCGGGCCATGCTGTGGGGTGCGATCGGTGGTACGATCCCGGATCTTGATGTCATCGGCAATTTTGTGATGTCCGAGCTGGATGCCCTGGCATTTCATCGCGGCATTACACACTCATTGCTCTTTGCTGTCGTTGCCGGCGCAACCGTCGCCTACGCAGTGCATCGTCTGTATGCGTCGGGAACCTATCGACGGCGGTGGTACAAGACGTTGATCACCGGCGTCAATTTGGCACTACTTGTCCTGGTGGCCTTCGGAGCATGGCGACTTGGCAGTCCGGCGCTTGCCCTGCCCGTGACGATACTGGCCGGATTTCTCGGCTGGCGGCTGGTCATGCGCTATTACCAGGGGAAGCAGGAGTTGGTGGTCGTACCCTACCACCGCTGGATGCTCCTGTTCTTTCTTGCCTTCCTGACCCACATCCTGCTGGATTGTTTCACCGCGTTCGGGACCCAGGTATTTCTTCCATTTTCTGATGTGCGCATCGCTTTCAACACTATTGCGGTGGCAGACCCGGTCTACACGGTGCCTTTCCTGATCATGGTGGTGCTTGCCGCCATCCACCACCGTAGCGAACAGGCGCGTCGCATTCTTACCTGGACTGGCATCGGCTTGAGCAGCCTGTACCTGGTTGTGACAGTGTGGAACAAACATCGGGTAGACCAGATCTTCAGTGAAGCTCTGGCACATCGTGAGATCACCGTGGAGCGCTGTCGCACCAGCCCGACGATTCTCAACAACCTGCTCTGGAATTGCGTTGCTGAAGGCCCGGAGGCATTCTATGTGGGACTGTATTCGATTCGCGACAGCGACCCGCTGCTACACGTGCTCAACCGGCTGCCCAAGCCCGAGGCGACCTATGCGTGGCTCGAGGAGTTTGCTGCTTATCGTACGCTGAGCTGGCTTTCTGACGGATACCTCTATCCGACGGTCACGGATACGGCGGTGATCCTGTCCGACTTGCGGTACGGTTCGCTGAGAGATACCATCACGAACGATCGCGACATGGTTTTCAGCTTTATCACCAAGCCAGACCATGCCCATTTCGAAATTGAGCAGCGACGCCCCAGGCCGGGTGACCTGGCCGGAGAATTCAAGCGGTTTTGGGATCGTGTTCTGGGTTACTGACCGCCACGCGCTGCCATTGGGAGTGGAGTGCAGTCAGGAGTGACGGGGTGGCAGGCATCAGTGGAAGGCGAACCTCCGGCGTACACAAGCCCAGCAGCGAGAGCAATCCCTTGATCCCGGCAGGATTGCCTTCGGCATACAGCAACGGATGGATTTCCGCCAATCGCTGATCCACGCTGCGGGCGCGCGGTAGATGATCGTCCAGGGCGCTGTGGATCATTTCCGTAAAGAGACCCGGCAACGCATTGGCAATCACGGAGATCACACCGTGGCCTCCGGCTTCGACCAGTTGTAATGCGGTCGGGTCGTCGCCGGACAACACAAGAAAGCCGGCACGCGCACCTTCAATGATCGCCTGCCCCTGCGCCAGGTCGGCTGAGGCCTCCTTGATCCCGCAGATGTTGGGGCAGGTCCGGGAGAGGCGGATCGTCGTGTCGGCCGTCACGTTGCTGGCCGTGCGTCCCGGGACATTGTAGACAATGAGCGGTACCGGGGAGACGGAAGCCAGTGCCTGGTAGTGCCGGAAGATCCCTTCCTGGGAGGGCTTGTTGTATTCCGGGCTGCTTGACAGGATGGCCGTGATGCCGGTGAAGTCGAATGAGGCAATATCGTCACAGATCCGCCGCGTATCATTGCCTCCGAAATTGCCCGCCACGACGGGCACGCGGCCTGCGACGACCTCGATGGTATACGACAACACCTGTCGCCGTTCGGTGGGAGACAGTGTCGCGCTTTCACCGGTAGACCCCAGTGCCACGATGTAATCTACACCACCTCCAATGACAAATTCGATACAGCGCGACAGCGCCGGATAATCTATTTGGTAGTCGTTGAATGGTGTGATGAGCGCAACTCCCGTACCTCTGAGGCTTTGCATACACCGCTAGTTGAGCAGGTTGAAGGTGTGTCTGATATCCTTGATATAACGCTTCAGATCGAACGATTCTTTCATGTCGATCATTAAATCAAAATGCCGCGGATCGCTGCCTCCCGGTCCGATCTTGAACAAGGCCTTTGAAGCCGCACAGATATAGGCGACGGGTTTGTGGTTGAGCGGATCGAGGTTGATGAGGACATCGAAGGGCCGGGCGACGAACTGCTTGACGATGTCGCTTTTGGGGAGTTCGGCAAAGTTCAGGTGTTTGCGAGTAAAATACGCGAAGGGTTGCGGATCCACTTCATCATCGATCGGATAGTAGCCCAGCAACTGCACCTGTTTGTCGCGATGCTGAAGATCGTTGCGAAACCCCAGGATGGTCCGGTGCGTAGCCTGATCGGTGGCGGCAAAAATGATCCCGACCGTTTGGATATTCTCAAAATGGCCCGGGCCGATCTTGTGCAGATTGGTCGACCGATACCGGTTGAGGGCACGCTGATACACAAACTGTCCGATCTTTTCCAACATCGCCCTGGCGCTCGTTGAAAATTAGCGTGCCGATTGAAGTTCGGCATTGACGACATGCCGGCCCATCGAGGCATATTTTTCAATCCTGGCCTGGATGCGCTCATGAGGGCTCATCTCCTGCAGAGCGGCCAGCTCTGTCTTGATATGGCGTTTCAGGATCTTTGCCATGCCCTCCGGATCGGCATGGGCTCCACCCAGCGGCTCTTTGACGATCCCGTCTACCAGGCCAAAGGCGTGCATGTGTTCGGCGGTAAGTTTCAGCGCCTCTGCGGCTTCCTCCTTGTGGTCCCAACTGCGCCACAGGATCGACGAGCATGACTCGGGAGAGATCACTGAATACCAGGTGTTTTCGAGCATGAACACGCGGTCACCAACTCCGATGCCGATGGCACCACCGGAGGCCCCTTCGCCGATCACATAGCACAGCACGGGTACTTTGAGCTGGACCATTTCCATCAGGTTGCGGGCAATGGCCTCCGCCTGTCCGCGCTCCTCCGCCTCGATGCCGGGAAAGGCACCAGGGGTATCGATCAGGCAGACAACCGGCAGTTTGAATTTTTCAGCCAGCTTCATCAGTCGCAGAGCCTTGCGGTATCCTTCGGGATTTGCCATTCCGAAGTTGCGGTACTGGCGCATCTTGGTACTTACCCCTTTCTGATGTCCCAGGATCACGATGCTCTGACCGTTCAGTTTGGCCAGGCCGCCAACGATGGCTTTGTCGTCACGGAAACAACGGTCTCCGTGCAGCTCGACAAACCGCCGGCACATCTGATCAATATAGAACAGGGTGTACGGCCGTTCAGGGTGCCGTGACAACTGCACTTTTTGCCATCCGGTCAGGTTACTGTAGATCTCCTTCCGGGTTTGCCGGATCTTGGATTCCAGCTCTTTGAGTTTGTCACTTACGTCGATGTCACCTGTTTCGTCGATCTCCTTGATCTTCTCAAGTTGTTGGTACAAGCTCTCCAATGGCTTCTCGAATTCCAGAAAGACCATAAACGCTTTGTTTTCAAGATGTTAGCAGCCGGTTTTCGGGATGCCCCGTTCTGCAACTGGGGTCTTGTTCATGGAATCGGGAAAGTGTAAAAGTAGCAAGAATGTGTCAGCTTGGGTGGCCAAACAGTCAACCGACCCCTAGCGGAGGCTGGGTCGCAATTTGACCCATACTGATTCAGTACCTCCCAATCAGATGGAAGTGATGATTAATCCACAGGCCGAACCCTGGTATTTGGCTCGCGCCGGCCCGCTGTTGTGGTTTGTGCTAGGCGTCCTATTCGAGCAATACGAGCTTGCGCGTTACGCTTCCCTCTGGCGTCAGCACGCGCACCAGGTAGATCCCGGTATCGGCCCGGAGATGCCAGGTTTCACGGAACGAAGCACCCTGCCACGCGTACAAGGATTTGCCATGCAGATCCAGGATCTCCACTTCCAGGAGTTGCAGATCCTGACCTTCGATCGTGAGTTGGCCGCTGGACGGGTTGGGGAACATCCGTATGCGGAGAGCAAGGGCAGGATCGAAGACCGCTGTTGTACAATCATTGCCCTCCAACCTGATCACGGTGATCGTATTGGAGAGATCATAACAACCGTCGAGATCTGAGATCAGCGCCCCTTCGGTGAGGCCGAGCAGCCCCATTTCATAGACGATATGATAGATGATGCATGTGCCGGCACCTGCATTTTCAAAGGTGATCACGGAAGTCGAAGACGGCAGTATGGCAAGGATCTCGCCGTTGGGATCCGTCACAACAAGGTTAGATTCGGGACCATTGGCTCCGGAGACCGAGACGATCACCGAATCCACGACTCCTTCACCGACGCAGATCGTTGTATCGCTCGTAGTACTGATGGTGCCACTTTCCACCACACATTCCGGACATTCCTCCCGCACGACTTCGATCGCGTTCGATAAGGCATAGCATCCGGTCAGGTTGGCCACCTGCTCACCGACGATCAGCCCGGTCAGCGGGCCGCTGTAAGACAAATGCCAGATCGCACAGATCCCGGTTCCGGCGGTTTCGAAGTCAAAAGGTGGTGCTGCAGGCAGGCCGAGGATCACCCCGGCGGTGTCGGTGATCACCCACGCCGCACTGTCGCCCTCATGCCCGCTCACAGTGACATTGACAAGATCAGGCTGCCCGTCGCCAACACAGAACGTCGTCGTATCATTCGTGGTGATGGTCCCGGCGAATGGCTGGTAGCGGATCACTGTGAGGGCGTTGGACAGGTCAAAGCATCCGGTCAGGTTGCCTGTGTTGGCCCCTGTTTGGAGACCGCTCAGGCCATCTTCATAACTCAGGTGCCAGATCAGGCATACCCCGCTCCCGGTACCTGAAAAATCGAAAGGTGGCGCCGCGGGCAGACTCAGGATCACACCACCGGCATCTGTGATCACCCACTGTTTGAAGGTTCCCGTGTCACCGCTCACAGTTGCATGCACGGTATCCGCCACGTTGTCGATCAGGCACAAGACCAGCGCATCGTTGGTCCCAATCACCCCGCCGTTGACCTCGCAGGGGTTGCAGTCCAGACCGGTCTGCCGCACAACAGAGATCGAGTTGGAGAGGTCGTAGCAGCCGTCAAGGTCCCCCAGATTCTCATCGATAGCCAGGCCGGTAAGGCCATCCTCATAGCTCAGGTGGTAAATGATGCAAATGCCTTCACCAGCACCTTCAAAATCGAATGGCGGTGCGGCCGGCAAGCTGAGGATCACGCCGTTGGTATCGGTGATCACCCAGGCGCTGTTGCCACCGCTGTTGCCTGTCAGGGCGACATCCACAAGATCGGGTTCGCCGTCGTCCGCGCACACCTGCGTCGGATCACTGGTCATGATCATGCCACCCTCCGGAGACAGTCTGGTGACGGCGATGGAGTCCGACAGATCAAAGCAGCCAGCCAATCCGGAAAGATTGTTCCCCGGTGAGAGACCGGAGATCCCAGGCTCATAGCTGAGGTGCCAAATGAGGCATATGCCCGCTCCGGCACCTGAAAAATCAAACGGTGGTGCAGCGGGCAGATCGAGGATCACCCCGGCGTCGTCCGTGATGATCCATTGCATCATCGTACCAGCGGCGCCGGAGACCGTTGCCCCGACCATGTCCGGCAAGGCATCGGTCAGGCAAACGGTCGTTGGGTCAGATGTTGCCAGACTACCCCCTGCCACGTCACAGGCCGAGCAAACCCCCGGATCATTGACTATCGTTTGCTCCAGGCAATTGGGGTCTCCGCTGTCCGCAACGGTCACCATGACGTTACCAGCACCGGCAGAGCCCTGATTGAGGGAGAACGTCGTCACCACCCCATAATTTGCGCTCGAAGGAGTGATCGTTCCGGTTGCCACGTCCACATTGTACATGGCACTGGTGTTGGCGCCGGTCGGGTCCAGGGAAAACATAATGAAGTCGTCGGCAGGATCAAATGGTGTGCCGTTGTCGTCGCACTGGATATTACTCAAATTGAGAGCGCCAATGGCACATGCGTTGCTGCAGCTGCCCGGGTCGGTGATCAACTCCTGCAAGGCGCAGGAAGGATCGCCATCATCCGTGACGGTGACGGTGACATCGCCGCCACCAGCCGATCCGGCTTGCAGGGTGAAGTTGGTCACCCCTCCATAGACGCCAGACATGGGTGTCACGCTCCCCGCGCTGACAGTGACGGTATAGCTGCCACCCAGATTGCTACCCACCGGATTCAGGGTAAACTCAATTACGTCATCCGTATCATCGGACGTCGTACCGTTGTCATTGCAATTGATATTGGCGAGGTTCACTGATGTGATCTCGCAGGTATTCGAACAGGAACCGGGGTCTGCCACCATCACCTGTACCTGGCAGGCGGGATCGCCATTGTCGGTAATGGTGACCATCACATTGCCGCTTCCGGCTGAGCCGGCCTGCAGTGAAAACGGGGTGGCCCCGCCGTAGTTGCCAGAAGTGGGCATGATCGTGCCGACATTGACCGTGACCGAGTAACCCGCTGCAAGGTTGATGCCGGCAGGGTTGAGCGTAAACGTGATGATGTCGTCTGCTGCGTTCGACGGTGTCCCATTGTCGTGGCACGCGACGTTGGCCAGCCCGGCGTCCGTGAGCGAGCAGGCGTTCGAGCAGGCACCGGGATCTATGATCGTGGCCATCACCGAGCACGAGGGATCATCGGCGTCGGTGACGGTGACGGTGACATTGCCGCCGCCAGCCGATCCGGGTTGCAGCCCGAAATTGGTATTGCCGCCATAGGCGCCGCTGGTGGGAATGACCGCCCCGCTGCTCACGGTGACGTTGTACGTGGCCCCCAGGTTCATACCCTGTGGGTTGAGCGTGAAGGCGATGAAATCGTCGGCCGGATTGGCGCCCGTATTGTTGTCATCGCAAGTGACATTGGCGAGCCCGGCTGAATTGAGAGAACAAACACCTCCGCCGCAGACAATCATCGTGTTCTCCAAACAGGTTGATGGATTGGCAGTGGGTGTCCAGTCCGTGGAGCTGTTGCCGGCGCCGTCATATTCGAGTGAGGCGCACCCGGTCCATGCCGGAACAAAATCGCCCGAACTCCAGATCCCGGCCGCCTGTGCGACCGAGGAGCGCGTGTGACCGGTCGAGCCCCATTCGACATAGTCCACGATATTGGCCGGGCTGCCGAAGTTATTGTCGTTGAGATACAAGCCAAGCTCGCCATCAGCGGCGTTGAGAGTGATCTCGTCGGTGGTCACCGCGAGGATCTCACCGGGTCCGAGATTGAGCGTGCCGCATTGAATGGCCAGCGCATCGAGCTGATCGTAGTCAGGAAAGTCACAGAGGTTGTAGGCACCGATGGGCACGGGCGAGGCGCCAATGTTCTTGATTTCCACTGTATTCGGTGGAATGATCTCATTGATCACAATCTGGCTGTGGGCTGCCGTCACGAGGCAGCAAGCCATGAGGAATAGCAAAGTAACTCTCATCGCACAATCGTTAAGCGGTCCCCATTGTGGAGGATCGGTTCAGAACAGGTCAAAGGGAGCTGGAAAAGAGGTGCGCGCTGAAGATACGAAAAACAGATGTTCGTGAGTACGAGACACTTTAAACGTCGCCCGTCATGCAGAAAAGGCCCCGAAGCGCATTTGCCCCGGGGCCTCTAAGTATGAAAAATAAGTGCTTGCTGGATGATGTCAGAGCCCGATCTGAGCGGAGATACTGAACGTTCTGCCTTTGCGAAACCGTCCGGTGACGGTTTCAGTGTTGCCAAAGGGGATGTAGCGTATCAAGTCCGGATTGAGCAGGTTCTTTGCGGAGCACTTGATCCTGACCCGCCCGAATTGTTTGGAGGCGATCAAATCCAGATTGCGCACCGAGCGTTCGTAGATGTCAGTCGGGGGCGCACTCTCCGTCAGTTGGCCAATCTCCGCCAGTCGATCACCGGTGAAGTTGCAGATCATGGTCAGATCAAGACCGTGGTCTGCATGATTGTAGTTGAGTATCACATTGGCGAGCACATCTGACTGGCCGACGAACGGCCGTTGCCGTTGCCGCACCGCAAAACTGCTCACAACGTCGGTTGACGACCGGATGAGCGCGAGGTTTGTTGAAACCTTGAAATTGGCGAGTTGATCACTCAAAAAGCCCAGATCCTTTCGCAACTCTAATTCTATGCCGCTGATCTCTCCCTGATCGGCATTGACAAAAATGAATTCCGGGTTAGTGGAAACCAGGTACTGGATCACAATGGGATCTTCGAACGTTTTTCGGAAAGCACTGACGGCAATGACCTCACCAGGATTGATAAACCATTCCCAACGTACGTCAACATTGCGGATACTGGTCTTCTTCAATTGAGGGTTGCCGTTGTAGAACTGATCGATGATCGGATCGAATGATGCAAAAGGGGCGATTTCGCGGAGATTCGGCCTGGCAATCGTATGCGCGTAGCTCGCCCGCAGGTTCATGCTTTCCGTAATGGCGTAAACCAGGCTGAAAGAAGGCAGGAGGTCTGAAGCACGGATGACACCGGTGTTGGTACTGTCAGCATCCGCGATCCCATGCGTTACGATCTTGCTTTGTACGTGCATGTCGGTCGTCTCCAGGCGGACACCCGTGACCATTTTGAGGGCTGGGAGCGGGCGCAGGGCAAGCATGCCATACAAAGCCGCAACGTCTTCATGTCCGAGATAACTGTTGCGTGGGCTGGTCGCTTCGGTCACGTAGTTGCCAATGAAATATTTCATGGTACCATTGGGCTGGCCCTCCTGATTGATAATACCTGTATTGTCAGGACCGAAGAACGTGTCGGGGTCGCCATTGTACGCATTGGCAAACTGCGAGCGAACGGTGCGATATTGATATTCATTGAAGTCACGATCCTTGCGGCTGACAAACCCACCGACCTTCAAGTAACTACCGGTGCCTCCTTGCGACCGGAATGGAACACTCAGATCCAGTTTGAAATTGACGATCTCATCGCGCAGGTCACGCCAGAAAAGGAACGGATCGTTGACATTGGCGAGCGGGATCCCGTGCATACCCGTCTGCGCATTCCACTGTGAGGTCAGATAGCGCAGGTTGGGTTCCTCTTTGGTTGCATGCACGTAACCTGCGCCGTAAGACACCTCCATGTTCTTCAGCTCCGCGAAGACGTGTCGACCCGCCAGTTGATAGTTCAGCATCGCACGTTCCTCGAACTGCAGTGCCCGTCCCAGCTTGAACAACGGGTCCTCAATATTGTCCCCGTCTTCGCCGATCACAAACGAAGTAGACTTGGTCGTACTGTGGTTGTACATGACCTTGAAATCGATCGAGTTGAGACCATCAAATTTGTAGGCGAGTCCAACCAGTCCGTTAACAACCGGCGTTTCCTGGCTTTCGGTGATCCGGTAATCTCCGTTTGTCCGCAGGAATGGCGTTCCCTGATTGTCGAGCATGGCCAGATAGCTGGCACTGACCATGTTTGCCCTGTGATCATAGTTGTTTTGATGGCTCATCGCTGCGATCACCCCCAGGCGTGTATGCCCTCCGGTGTTATAACTGTTGCCATATGCAATGGTAAACCCATAGTCAGTAAACGAGTGCTTGTGCAGAGTATCAAATCTCAGATCTACGGCATCCACTACCGACTGGATCGTACTGGCGGCTTCTTCATCTCCAAACCTTGCCTTGAGTTCGGCATTTTGATCGCTGTATTGCGCAAACGCCTCACTGGAGAGAATGACTGGTCGTTTACGTAAACCACGATCGTAGCCCAGCCAGTCCAGACGCCCTCCGGGATGCGTCAGAAATCCGTCGCGAAAAGAGCTTTGGGTGTTGACACCGGTGGACAACGAGAGAGTAAGGGTTTGTTGTTCAGGAAAGCTTCTGGTTTTGATATTGACACTTCCACCGGTGAAGGTTCCTGGCTGATCCGGGGTAAAGGTCTTGGAGGTGATGATGTTGTCCAGCAGATCAGTCGGGATGAGATCTAATTGGGCGCTGTTGCGATAGGGGTCAATGCTGGGCAAGGGGAGGTCGTTGAGCATCGTGATCGAATAGCGATCGCCAAGTCCCCGCACGACAACATACTTGCCGTCCTCAACGCTTGCGCCGGTTACCTTGGTCATCGCCGACGCCGCATCACCGGCTGCCAGGCGGGACATCTCCTGTGAAGAGATCCCGTCCTGAATCCTGTCTGAGCGTTTCCGTAACAACAGCACGGCGTTTTCACTGCGTTCAAGAGCGCGTGCCGAAATAACGACTTCTTCCAACTCCTCAGAATCGGGTTGCAAGGCAAGATCAAGGTAGGTCACACGTCCGTCCGTTACCTGGATGTCGGTGATGATCTTGTCAGCAAACCCGATATAGGTCACACGCAATGCGTAGACACCTTCCGGCAATGAGAGTGCGTATTTTCCATCGAAGTCCGAGGTGACGATCTCCTGGCGGTCTATGGCAAGCACATAGGCCGAAATGAGTACTTCTCCGGACGACTGGTCGGTGATTGTGCCGACGATCGTGCCCTGACCTGCTCCTTGCAGAAACGAAAGAAGTATCAGACCAATGCAGAATATGAATCGTGTAAGCATGGCTGAACGGATTATTGTTTGACAAGCACCCGGCGGGCGAGAATCCCGATCTCATTGCTGAGCGTCGCGAGGTAAATGCCCGGTTCCAACGAGCCGATCTGGCTTTCCACGTGGTGCGAGCCGGCCGGATAAGTACGTTCCGGGGTCATGGACAACAACCTGCCGGACATGTCGTAGAGCGCAACCTGCAACTGAGCAGGTTGTTCCAGGTCGAAGGCAATCCGGACTACGGATGAAGCCGGATTCGGGAATACATGCATCATCGCATCAACTGGTGACAGGACGGGGTCATCAACGGCGGACACAAGATCCCCAAAGTAGCCGTTGTCCCAGAGTGCGGTCCATCCTTCAGCCCAGTTGTTTTCGCTGTCGAAGGCGCCCACATAGTCGACATCTTCGAAGTAGGGATCATTGACAGGCACCCCTTTGAGGAACGCGGCACCGTTGCCGTTGATCCGTGGGTCGAGCCCGCCGGTGGGGTCTCGGGTGATGCCCGCCAGTCCTGGATCAGCAATCACATTGCCGTTCTCAACAAGATGGCTGGTCAGGGCCGCCTGGTCGCCACCGTCCGTGTCCGCAATTTCATCGAAGGACATGCCGCCGCCAAAGTCGAAGAATACGTTGTTGTTGAATAGGATGTCCCCATTCAAGAAGCGGTCCCACGAATCCGCGCCCGGGTTGTCATTGTCGATGCGGATGGCATCGCGGGCAAAGCCGGTCAGGATCGAATTGTGCAATTGCACGGCGGCATCGTCACGGATGCGCAGCGCATCGTTGTTGTCCTCATTCGCACTCACAGGCCCTGCACCGATCAAGGTGCAGTGTGAGATCACCGGGATCACCTTGGGGCCGAGGTCTGCCCGCTCACTGCCATCCCATTCGCCCGCGCGGTTCCCGATCTCATCCTGCAGACTGAACCAGAATTGACCTTTGCCGTCCCAGCTCTGATCCCAGTCGAAACTATCATCGCCACAGAAGGCGACCACGGCATTCCTGACATTCACGGCTCCTCCAAACCATTCGATGCCGTCATCGAGGTTGGCATAGACCTCGACATGGTCGATCTCGGTTTCACTGCCCACCCCGGCGAGGGTCAGGCCATTGATCTCATTGTTGGCCTCCAGTTTGGCACCTCCGTGGCGGATGGAGATATAGCAGAGTTTACCCGAATTATCGGAGTTATTATTTCCGCCGTACTCAGCGCGGCCCTCTGTGCTGGGAATGCCCTCGACATTCTGTACGCCACCGTCGACTCCAACGATGCCAGACCCCAGTAGGATGAGTCCCCCCCAGAGTCCCTTGTCATTCTTGGTCAGGTCATTGGGGGTATTCAGGTCGTCAAATTCAGCAGTAAAGATGATGGGCTCGTCGGCCGTGCCGCAGGCGAAGATCTGCGCACCACGGGCGACGATCAGAGCGGAGGCGTTGTCTCCGGTGGATGGCGAATTGAGTCCCTTGACAATGGTACCCGCTTCAATATTCAGCGTGCCGCCCTCCGGCACGAACACGTATCCGTCCAGATGGTAAACATGGTCTTTGGTCCAGTTGGTAGTTCCAGCTCCGACATCTTCATCCTTGATCACGATCGTCTCCTGTCCGAACGCAACGGTGAATAAGAAGCAACATGTCACGCTGTGTAATATTCTCTTCATGGCTATTGAAATTTTGGTGAATGCAGAAAAGCGATTGGTTTGGCTGCGAAGGTATCGGGCGTGTCCAAGGGCATTGTTAATCGAGATCAAGCTTTCGTTAAATCTCGATCCGGGTCCAAAATGATTTTTACCGAAATTTTACAGCCTGGTATCAAGTCATGTAAATAACTGACAATCAGTGCAATATGATAATACCTGTCATCAGGGATGCAGCCGTGGCTTACACACGCGTAACACTGGAATTTGTTTCTGTCGAGTGAGACTTACCTTTGTCGAAAGCACGATCAAACGACCCTTTATGTCATCCGGAGCCAAGATCCTGATCGTCGACGACGAGCCGGACATTCTGGAATTCCTCCAGTACAACCTCGACAACGCAGGCTTTGAGACCTACACCGCCCTCAATGGGCAGGATGCCATCCGGCTGGCCGATGCCGAGCAGCCAGATCTGATCTTGCTGGATATCATGATGCCGGTGATGGATGGTGTGCAGACCTGCTACGAATTGCGCAAGAACAAGAAGCTGGATCAGACCCTGATCGCTTTTCTGACCGCCCGGGGCGAGGAGTACTCGCAGATTGCCGGGTTGGACGCCGGGGCTGACGACTATATCCAAAAGCCGATCCGCCCCAGGTTGCTGCTCTCACGGATCAAGGCACTGATGCGCCGTCGCTCGAGAAGTGACGAAGACGGGGTCTCGACAGTCGACCTGGGCGATCTGAAGATCGACCCTGAACGCTACGAAGTGTCGAAGGACGGCGTGGCCCTCACCCTGGCCAAGAAGGAGTTTGAGATCCTCATGCTCCTCAGCTCGCAGCCGGGCAAGGTCTTTTCACGGGAGGAGATCTTCCGCCGGGTCTGGGGGTACTCGGAAAGCATCGCCAGCCGCACCATCGACGTGCACATCTCCAAGCTGCGCGACAAGATCGGCGGAGATGTGATCAAGACCCTGAAAGGCATCGGCTACAAACTTGATATCTAAAAAAAACGTGCGGCAGGTTGCCCTTACCGCACGTTTTCTGTCTTCCGCTCGATCTGACTAGAAGATGTAGCGCAACCCGAGTTGCATCTGCCACCTTGACAACAGACTGAAGTCCGGAGAAAACGTCTGCTTCAGATCCGGATCGAATGAGTAGGTCGGGACACCGTTGTCGTCGACCGACACCCCGACTGGCTGTGTATTGTTCGGAAGCTGCCGCACGCCCCAGTCCGAGCTGATCAGGTTGCCCACGTTGAGGATGTCAAGGCTGACCTGTACGTGATTGGGCCTTGCACTCGTCCCGATGGTAAAGTCCTGCATGATCTTGAGATCCCACTGTGAGAACCAGGGGGCCAGAATGGCATATTTCTCGGCATACTGCCCGCGGTTTTCACTCAGGTACTCGTCCTGTTCGATATAGTCGCGGAAGGCCTCGCGGTCTGCGCTGCTCGCCCATTGTTGCTGATCCAGTTCACTGTCGGTGGGGATGTAGATCAGGTCATTGAGTCCGGAACCATCCCCGTTGATATCACCGGAGTAGGTGTAGCTAAACCGGAAGTCGGCGGTGTTGTCGTTTTGTGTGGTACCGCCCTGTTGGTAGAAGAAAAAGGCACCGATCGTGGTGCTGGTGCGGTCACTGCCACCCCAGTCGAAGGTCTTGTAGAACGAGCCGATAAACCGGTGCTTGGCGCCGTACAGCGACGGAGCACCCACGGGAGTGTTGACATGTCCAAGGGCCGGGTTGCGGTCGTAGGCATCACTCGAGATCTCGGCCTCGATCGAACTGGCGTCCTCGGCTTTGAGGTAGTTGTACCCGAGCATCAGGTGGGTATTCTCGTCAAACTGCCGTTGTACCTGCACCGTCGCATTGAAACTGTAACCGACATCCGTGTTGGTAAAGACATAGCTGTTGACCGGCAGCGGGAAGCCCAGACCTTCGAACACTGCGCG
The DNA here is from genome assembly GCA_033720735.1 of Saprospiraceae bacterium. Taxonomy (GTDB): domain Bacteria; phylum Bacteroidota; class Bacteroidia; order Chitinophagales; family Saprospiraceae; genus B8-G4. The sequence goes on along the minus strand of JAWWBX010000037.1, from coordinate 6,996 downwards.
GTCGGCAAACGTATAGATTGGCCGGTTGTCTACGCCGGACAACGTCCCGGTCGGCGGCTTGATCCCGTGGTTTTGCACAAAAGAGGCATTCACGTCGTCGGTATACATCAGGTCCAGGGTCCCGATCCATCCCTCGCCAAAGGTCTTGTCAATACCCAGGTTGGTACGCCACACTTGCGGGAATTTGAAGTCCGTATCCGTGTAGTTGTAGAAAAACCAGTTCGGATTGGCCACGTGATTGCCGATCCAGACAAATGGCAGGCGGCCCGAAAAGAGACCTGACCCACCACGCACCTGCAGCGACTGGTCGCCATTGACATCCCAGTTGAATCCGAAGCGTGGCGAGATGAGAGGGGTGTTGTCGGGAAGCACAGTATGATCATACTGTTGCGGGTTGCCTTCTCCGTCAAACCAGGTGATCTCGGGGGCATAGCAACACTGCCGGTCGAGATTTTCCTGGATCAGCTCATCCGTATTGAAGTAAAGCGGGATATCGACACGCACCCCAAAGGTCAGACGAAGATTGTCGTTGGCCTGCCATTCATCCTGCGCATAGATGGCCCACTGGCCAACATTGGTTTCGGCAAGAGACCAACCTTCGCCTTCCACGCCATTGTCACCGCCGTTGTCTTCAAACGTCTGCTGTGCCGCAGCTACCAGGGCATCCAATGCGCCGGTGTTGACAGAGTCGAGGAAGGCAGCTACGCTCTCGTAACCGGCGTCAAACGTGCCTCCGTAGAAATTCAGATTGAACGAATTGTCAAAATTGAACCGTTCAAAGCTGGTCCCCACGGTGATCGTGTGATCGCCTGAGTAGATGTTGAAGTTGTTGGTCAACTGGAACACATCCTGATCGAGCCGGTTGTGGATCGAGAAAGGCTCGTGACCGGCGACGATGTAGCGGATACCGTCCTTGTTGATGTTGATGACAGGGAAGGGCTCCGAAAACGGATCGCGGCTGTCCTCGAAGCGCGTATACCCCACCTGCAGCTTGTTGGAGAACTTGTTGCCGAATACCGAGCGCAACTCGAGGATGCCGGAGCTGATCTTATTGGTGATCTGGTAGCCCGAATTCTCGAATTGCAGCGTGGTGAAGTCGGGTCCACGGCGACCGATGGCCGAAGGGTGCGCAGGTTTGTCCTTGCTGGCATCGAGGAAATTGTACGTTGCGGTCAGGGTATGGCTCTGGTTAATCGCCCAGTCCAGTTTGGCGATACCCTTGGTACTCTCCGTTTCGTGCGTGTAGCCGAACGGCAGGCCGGTGTCGTAGCCGAAGCGATTTTGCAATGCATTGGAGACTGCTTGCATGTCGGCCAGTGTGACCCGTGAGACCTGCCCGGGTGTATTGGCTCCGCTGGGCACCCAGGTGGTGCCGAGATCGTCCCGGTTGTCGACTTCTGCATTTACGAAGAAGAACAGCTTGTTCCTGATGATGGGGCCACCCAGGCTGAAGCCCGCCTGGAGTTGGTCGAGGTCGGCGACGGCGACATCTTCACCTTCCACCTTCGATCCGGTCAGACCATCATTCCGGTAATATCCGAACACCGTGCCGCTGAAAGTATTGGTACCGGACTTGGTGACGGCGTTGACGGCAGCACCGGTAAAACCGGCCTGTGTCACATCGTAGGGTGCCAGCTCGACGTTGATCTGGTCGATTGCGTCGAGTGAGATCGGCTGCGCTTCTGTCTGTCCTCCCGGCGTGGCTGCATCCAGGCCAAACGGGTTGTTGAAAATGGAGCCATCCAGCGAGAAGTTGTTGAACTGATCGTTGCGGCCGCCGAATGAGTTCCCGTCAGAAGCGGGTGAGAGGCGGGTGAAATCGGATGCGGATCGCGAGATGGTGGGAAGTTGCGTAAGCTGATCGCTGCCAATGTTGGTAGCCGCGCCGGTGCGGTCCTTGCTGATGACCGCGGAGCGTTCGCCGGTGACGACCACTTCACCAAGTTGGGTGGCCTGCGTTTGGAGCTGTACGTTGAGCGTAAAGCGTTGTCCCAGTGACAGGTAGATCTCTTCCTCGCGGAATTCCTGGTAGCCAACGTAGCTCACAACCACGGTGTAGGGACCGCCAACCCGCAGATTCGGCAGGGTATAGCCGCCATCGTCGCGTGTCGTAATACCGTATTGGGTTCCGGAAGGTTCGTGGGTGGCGACGACGGTGGCCGCAATCAGGCCATCACCGCTTTCGTCGGTCACGGTGCCGATCATGGTGGCGGTGGTCACTTGCGCCATCGCAAGTACTGCCAGGCCTACCATCAGGCAAGTCAGGAGTAATCGTTTCATTCATTCAGGCTTTTAAGGCGTGATAGGATGCCTGAATGTATTAAAGAAATCGTTATAAATGTGTTGGCGATGTGTAAAATCTTGAAACTGAGGGGAGCCAAGAGATAACGATCAGGTGACAACCACTGCATCTCCGATAGCGATATCCCCATCCTGGACGACCCGTGCCGTCAGCCCGGCCGAGTAGCCGGCCATCGCAGCCCTCGCCCCCTCGCCAAGATTCTTGTTCATCAGCTCGCACGGGTGGCAGATACCGGTGATCTCCACCACTGCACCGCCAATCCGGATGCTGGCGCCTTCGAGCTGGCTGAAATCCAATCCGCTCAGCACAATATTGCGCCGGGTGCCAGCAGGGTCGACCCGGTCGGTGCCCAGCCGTGCTGCCACTTCAGACAGCGCCTCCTGTGAGATCAGAGTGACCTGCCGGTGTGGTTTGACAGGATGATCTCCCTGCAATCCATCCTCGGTGCTTGCGTGGACGTGGTTAACCGGCCTGACCGGCTGCTTGCGCTCGGGCCTGATGCTCATCCATTCGACTCTGCCTTGCATGATCTGCTGATTTGCTGTCGTGAAGATCGGAAAGTTCTGTATTTCACCACCCCCTGGATCCCCCTCCTCGTGGCAGGAACGCTTTGCCACACCCGAATTTGGGATCGAGGAGGGGGACAGGTTGGCGAAATTTGGCACATGTCTAGTGGGGCGCTCTTCGTTTATCTGAGGCAAATGGATATTCGCCAGCTGTCGTCACCGTTTTTTAACCACCTTCCGTTTGGCAAAATCATAGACATCGCCTCTCCGCAAGGTGTGAAACGGACGACGTTCAATCGGCACCGGCTCATACTCACGGGTAGCATCATTCCACTCGGTGCCGTCGTACATCAGGAGGTAGCTGTTGCCAATCACTACGCCAGTATTGCCCTGGACAACGATGCCCGTATTCTCGTCGATCGACATGCCGAGAAGATGCGGATGTACCTCCAGGATCTCAAAGATGTCGAATTGCCGGTTGCGTGCCAGGGTGTGCTGGTCGATGGCAACGTTGGTGATGAACCCAAACCCTTCCTCGTGATCGCCCATCATGATCGTGTTGGTCCGGGTATCGCCACGTGCCAGGTAAGATCCCTGGATGGTGGCGCCTGCCGATGATCCGGCGATCACACCACCGCGCTTGAGGACATCCCACATCGCTTCGAGCGTGCGGGTGCCGGCATAGGCATCCACCAGCCGCCACTGCCTCCCGCCGGTCAGCCAGATCCCACGAGCTGCATGGATCGGCGCGACGAAGGTATCCTGGTCTGCGACTGCCCGGTCGCGTGTGTGGCGTACGGTGACCTGATTGAATCCGTGTTCCCGGAAATAGTCGCCGACCCGTTCCAGATCGCCATTGGCTCCTCCAGGCTGTTCCTGCGCCGTCGGGATCACCACGATCGGTGCATCCGGACCACCAGCCATTCGCATGAACGTGTTGACGAAGACCGTATCGCGTGCGGCACCACCGATGATGATCAGCGTGCCCGCTTCAGGGCCGCTGGTTACCGGTTGTGCGAAGCTGGTGGCACACCACCAAACCAGGAGTAGTATTGTGGAGATTGTTGTCCTGCACATAGTAAGTGATTGTATCGCATCAAATTAACAATCAGCAATCAACAATCAGCAATTCAAATCGCCCCCGGCAGATCACGACTGGAGATAGAGATATGCAAGTGGTCGGCTGTTCCCACATGGCGGAGGGTGTTGAAGCCCATGAGCCGGAAAACAGTCCGGATGAGCCCGTTGCGGAAGTTGGAACGGCCGTTGGTGAAGATGAGGTTACGAGCGGTGCGGTGTGGCGTACAGTGACATTATTGAATCCGTGTTCCCGATCATCAGCGACTCGTTTCAGATCGCCTTCTGCTCCTCGCGATCGGATCCTTGCTATGCCGTTGCGTTCAAAAAGTCCCGCTGCAGTGGTGCACCTGATGTCGTCATACACGATGTCGTCAGCGTCAGTCCTTGGCTCAAACTGCAATTCGTGGAACGCACCGATGAATCCGCAAATCACAATCGAGTGACTCAATACATGAGGACCGGGACTTGACATGCTGGACTCCCCCCCCTTAACTTGTAACAAAGTCCTGGTGTAATGAATTCTATAATACGTGACTTGGCAACAGGTGTGTTTGTTGTATTACTAGTGATTCCATTATTGAGTGCCAAGTATTGTTCGTGCTTCCAGAATGGAGGAAGCGGTGAACTAATCCACCATATTTGGCTGGTTGGGGCTGGTGGCGGTTGTTGCTCATCAACTCAAATTGATGCCGGAGTTACCCTGACGTATATACCCAATGAGCAGGGTTCTCGAATCCTGGATGGTTACACTACAACCAATGATGAGCAAGATTTATGCTGCCCGGACACTATTCCAAACTAATTGAAGCGGATACTCTAATTCAAATATCAATTAACTGACATGCTGATAGTTTTATACGGGATTTTGGCAGTAATTTTTCTTTCCTTGACGAATGCACCAACAGAAGATTGGATTTGCAAAGAAGAATTGATTGGGGAGATCCATCAACACACATGGAATGTTGCAAGTGGTCAGGATTGCTGTTCGGGTACAGCCTTGTCGGGATACCTCAATGTATGGGTTCCGGACGATGGCGCCTGGACGTTGGATACGGAGGCTTCAGGATCGATAGACCCTGATGATGCACAGAAGGGTGGAGGATGTTGTCAATAGATACGATTCATGAACTCAATCCAATATTATGAGGCTGGCTAGTTCATTTTTAATTGCGGTAACATGCTGTTTTGCATGTTCCAATGATCAGGTCTCCGAAACAAGCCCGATGGATCGTATGGAATTGAAAGGTGTATTACCAGAGGCTGTGTTGGAGGAAATTCATAGTTATGTCTTCAATGTTGATGAGCATACGTTACATGAAGTGAATCAATATTATCAGGTTGTAGTCAAGGGTCACTATTCTGAGTCGTACTATGATAACCTTGTTTTGTTCATAACAAGACTCTTAGTGGAGCAATACGACTTCCTCGAAGCTGGAGACAACGAAGATAAAATTATCGCACTTGAGAGGATGGCTGAATCCGAGCTGCCTGATCTTGAACTAACACTGGAAATAGCAAGATCAATACTGGGTCCCGGAATAAATGAATTGCATGTCTATAAAACCCAAAGAGCGTTGCATGAGATCAAACGAGATTGGCTGCGATTTTATTCAACTGCCCCGGAAGTTTCAAAAGAGGTTCTGGCCGACAGAAAGCAGCTCCTTGATGATCTGGACGAGCTGTTTAATCAACTAAGTCAAAGTAGCTTGGAGCAACTGAGGGCCTGGTAGAAGCGTGCAGAAGTACGTTTGATCGGAAGAGGCGCATCAATGTGTACTGAACGATCCGGAACAACCACTTCACATCCGGTCATAAAGGGTACGCGTTCTGGTCGATCGTGACCTGGGCGACCGCATTCCGCATTTCCTTGACATTCACCAGCGGGTACTTGGTAAAACGGCGCACGCCCTTCAGCATGATGCTCAATTCATCTCCGGTGGCAAAGGAGGCCAGCGCGTCCTGAGCACTGTTGGTAATGCGTTGTTGAGCCTCGTGCAGGAACAACTTCAGGATCTGCAGGCGGACATCTTTCTCCATGATCGCCCCGCCAGCCTGCAGTTTGGCAATGCGCAGCAAGGTGGATTCGGCGATGAAGACGTCCATCGCGATATCTGCGATCAGCATCACGATCTGCTGCTCTTCGCGGAGATCGTGCTTGCCATCCATCTGGTACTTGGCAGCCGCACCCGCCACCATCAGCAGCACCTTCTTGAAGTCGCGCACCGCTTTCTCCTCGTAGCCGAGCAGCCCCTCTGGTTGGTCACGCGACGGCAATTGCAGCAATTCCTTCTGCACTTCCCAGGCGGGCCCGACCAGGTCGATCTCTCCCTTGAAGGCACGCTTGAGGATCTGGCTCACCATCAGCAGGCGGTTGATCTCATTGGTCCCTTCATAGATCCGGTTGATGCGTGCGTCGCGGTAGGCGCGTGCCGCCGGGTACTCCTCCGAGAACCCATACCCGCCATGGATCTGCACCAGTTCGTCGACATTGTAATCCACATATTCAGAGCCGAGTACCTTGATCATGGCGCATTCGACTGCGTACTCCTTGGCGCTGAGCAGTTGTGCCTGGCCGTACGACTCACCTTCCTCCAGGAGCCGGGCTTTCCATTCCTGCATCATCCCCGAAACGCGGTATACCGCGGATTCGAGCACGTACGACAGCATCACCTGACGGGCAATCTTGTGCCGGATCGCACCAAAACTGGAGATCGGTTTGCCGAACTGCTCACGCTCATTCGCATAGCGCACGCCGGTGTCGACGCATTCCTTCATGCCACCCAACGCCATCACTCCCAATTTGAAGCGACCGTTATTGAGTGCATTGAATGCGATCAGGTGCCCCTTGCCTTTTTCTCCCAACAAATTCTCCGCCGGCACGCGGGCGTTCTCAAAGAAGACCTGGCGGGTTGATGACCCCTTAATGCCCATTTTGTGCTCTTCTTCACCAAGGCGGATCCCTTCAGTGTCAGCGTCCACAATAAAGCCCGTGAAATGCTCTCCATCGATCTTGGCAAAGACAATAAAGACGTCGGCAAATCCGGCATTAGAGATCCACATTTTCTGGCCCGTAAGCAGGTAGGCTTTGCCGTCATCTGAGAGGACAGC
>JAWWBX010000036.1:0-22227 GCA_033720735.1 Saprospiraceae bacterium | reverse complement strand
CCGCAACTTTCTGATTGGTCCGCGCGTCTTTGGCGTTGAAGCCGAGGACCATATAGGCCACTTTGCCATCCTCCAGAACAAATGGTTGAATACCGTAGTACAGGGCACCATACCATGTCTGCGGATCGTGGCGTCCGAATTCCGAGCGCAGGCTGCGCTTGTCATGCAATTCAATGACCGGGCGGTCAGGATCAAAAGGGACGATGACAGCGTGATACCGGTACTGCTCTTCCGAAAGCTTCAGCTGCCACGAGAAGATCCTGAAACTGCTGTCAGCAGGTGTGACCTGGGTGACCCATGTGAGTGATGAGAAAGGATAGTCTCTGGCTTCAGGTCGCGCCATCAGTTCGACAAACCTGGGATGAAAATGCTCGTTGGCAGAGACCCGATGAGCGGCACGGTCGGCATTGACCAGGACATCGGCGTAAAAGGCCAGTTCCTGCTCGATCTCCTCCAGCGGCTGGGCGACCAGGTGAACGAAGCCGACAGTCGACAGGCAGAGGGCCATGCAATACATCCATTTCATCCCCTTGCCAACGGTCATCAGGAAACAATATTGTTTGTCAGACGATCCCCATGCCATTGAAGACATCGATCACGCCACGCACATGTTCTGCAGAGGTCTTCAGCATCTCCATTTCTGCATCGTTGAGTTGCAGCTCGATCATTTCCGAAATGCCGGTCTTGCCAAGCTTCACCGGCACGCCCAGGAAAATGTCTGAAAGTCCGTATTCCCCGGTGAGCAATGCACAACACGGGAAAATCCGGTTTTCGTCGCGTACGATCGATCCGACCATCTGGGCTGCGGCTGCGCCAGGTGCATACCATGCCGAAGTGCCCATCAGTTTGACCAGCTCTCCTCCCCCGGTTTGGGTGCGTGCAATAATGGCGTCAAGTTCCGCACGGTCGATCAATTCGGTGACGGGAATACCGGCCACGGTCGTATAGCGTGGTAGCGGGACCATGGTGTCGCCATGCCCGCCCATCAAGACTGCCTGGATGTCTTTGGGCGAGACGTTGAGCGCTGTGGCCAGAAATGCCCGGTAGCGTGCAGTATCCAGAATTCCGGCCATTCCGAACACCCGCGAGGCGTCCAGCCCGGAAATCTTGTGGGCCGCATAGGTCATGACGTCGAGCGGGTTGGATACGACAATGATGATCGGGCTGTCAGAATGCTCCAGAATGGAGCGGGTGACAATGTTGACGATCTTGGCATTGGTGGAGATCAGGTCGTCCCGGCTCATCCCGGGCTTGCGCGGCACACCAGCGGTGATTACCACGATGTCCGATCCCGCCGTATCAGCATAGTCATCCGTGCCATGCACCCGTGTGCTGTAGTAGTCGATGGGCGCCTGTTGCCACGTATCCAGCGCCTTGCCGCGGGCGAGGTCGCCTTGTATGTCGAGCAAAACAATTTCGCGCACGATATCCTGATGGGCCAGCACATTGGCGACCGTCGCACCCACGTTGCCCGCTCCCACTACGGTAACTTTACTCATGTCGATTGACCTTTTACGGTGTGATGAATGTTAGGTAAAATGTGCTGCAAATGTAGGAAGATTAGCACAACTGGGGGCTTGCTGACAGCAGCGCCTAACGCTTGAATTTCATAGCTTTGCATCAATACTTTAAAATCAGTCGGATGGTACGATATACCAGATGTTTACTCGTCCTTGCGATCACAATGCTGCTCTCGACACTGGCGACAGCACAGATCCGGGGTTTTTGCGGAACAGCGGACAGCGAAGCGCAGGTTGAGCGCATCATGGCCAACAAGAAACGCCTTGCCGATGCACCACTGATGTTGCGCAGCCCCGTGGTGAAATATGTGCCGATCACGTTTATTCTTGTTGCCAATGCCAACGGCAACGGCTACCCGCGTGAAGAGCAGATCCTCGAGCAACTCGCCTCACTCAACAACCTCTATGCTCCACAGGAAATGGTGTTTTACCTTGATGAATGGCGCTACAAGGAACACGATCTCATTTATAATCAACCGTCACATCCCACCGCGATCTTTCAGATGAAGCTCGTGCGCGACCCCAACGCCATGGACATTTTTATCACCAACAACGCGGATAGTGGTGGCAGCACCCCGGGTATTGGCCTGGGCTATTACGACGGTGTGAATGACTGGATCGTGGTGCGCAAGAGCGAGGTCGACGGATTTTCCGGCACGACCGGACATGAGATCGGCCACTTCTTCAGTCTCCCGCATCCGCATCTGGGCTGGGGTTGCGAACCGTACGACGAGGAGACGCACGGCAACCCGGTCTCCAGCATCTGGAGTCCGTGTATCAGCAGCTTGCGGGTGGAGTTTCAGGACGGATCAAACTGCGAAAATGCCGGTGACCTGATCTGTGACACGCCGCCTGACTACAATTTCGGCTTTGGATGGTCAGTAGGCGGTGATCAATGTGCGGAATTCAACCTGGACATCATGGACCCGCAGGGCGATGTCGTGGACCCGATGGAGATGAATATCATGGGTTACTTTATCGACTGCCCCCAGTACGAATTCACGCCGACACAGATGAACCTGGTGCAGAGTGACTTCTTCAGTCCGGGTCGCGCCTACCTGCGCACAGGCTATGTGCCAACGCAAACGCCGGTGACCGACCCGGTAGCCTACAACTACCCCATCAATGGCGAAGAGACGCCGTCATTCCAGCAGGTAGAGTTCGACTGGGAAGACGTACCCGGTGCCACGCACTACCTGTTCATCATCGACCGCTTCTCCACCTTCAGCCTTGAGCCCGAGAGGTACATCGTGGAAGGATCATCATTCGAAATTGAAGAACTGGAAGCCAATCGCACCTACTACTGGAAAGTCTGGCCGTACAATGAAACGCAAACAGATGCAGGCTGGTCCGAGACGCAAAACTTCAAAACAGGAACGTCGACCGCCGTGCGCACGATACCTGGTGTCACGCATTTCGATACCTATCCAAATCCGGTCAGCGAAGGCCAACTTGTCATCACTCTCCAACAACCGTCAGAGCTGTCGGCAGAGATCCAGGTCATTGACCTCGCAGGCCGGGTGATGACCCGGTTGACAGATGTACAGATCCCTGGTGATCAGCCGTGGACGCAGAGCATTGACGTCTCCGCACTTCCGGCCGGTCTCTATGTCCTGCACATCCGTTCACAAGAAGGTGTCCTGAGCAGGAAATTCAGTATCCAATAGCCGGGAAGACAGCGATCTTCGGTTGAAGGGATGTGGCATTTGCCGGCACACGCGGGTGCCACAAGGCTTTTGTAGATTTGCGCTGCACCATTCAAACGCATCAGAATGAATCTTCATGAATACCAGGGCAAGGAATTGCTCAGCCAGTACGGGGTCAAGGTACAGCGCGGCATTGTCGCAACCACTGTGGACGAGGCCCTGGATGCTTATGACGAATTACAAAAGAATGCACCCAACCCGTTTGCAGTGATCAAGGCACAGATCCACGCCGGAGGACGGGGTAAGGGCGGAGGTGTCAAACTGGCCAAATCCCGTGAAGAAGTCGCGGAACACGCCGGCAGCATTCTGGGCATGATGCTCAAAACGCCACAAACACCGGGTGGCCTGAACGGCCCCGGCAAACTTGTTCGCCAGATCCTGGTCGCAGAGGATAGCTATGTTCCAAATTTTGACGACTGCAAAGAGTATTACTTCTCGATCCTGACTGACCGTGCGACGGCAAAGCATGTGATGATCTACTCGACGGAAGGCGGGATGGATATTGAAAAAGTGGCAGAAGAGACGCCGCACCTGGTCTTCAAGGAGCAGGTCGATCCCAACCTTGGCTTGCAGCCGTTTGAGGCGCGCAAGGTAGCGTTCAACCTGGGGCTGACCGGACAGGCCTTCAAGGAAATGGTGAAGTTTGTCGGTGCGCTCTACGAGGCCTATACCGCCTCCGACGCCACCCTGATCGAGATCAATCCCTGCCTGATCAACGGGCATGGCGAAGTGATCGCTGTAGATTGCAAGGTGAGCCTGGACAACAACGCCCTGTTCAGACATCCCGACCTGGCAGCCAAGCGTGATGAAAAGGAAGAAGACCCGACCGAGGTTGAAGCGAAAAGCTACGGTCTCAACTTCATTAAACTTGATGGCAACGTCGGCTGCATGGTCAATGGCGCAGGCCTGGCCATGGCGACCATGGACATCATCAAACTTTCAGGAGGCAGTCCGGCCAATTTCCTCGATGTAGGCGGGACGGCGGATGCCGAGCGTGTGGAAAACGGGTTTCGCATCATTCTCAGGGACCCCAGCGTCAAGGCGATCCTGATCAATATCTTCGGGGGCATCGTCCGATGTGATCGTGTCGCACAAGGCGTAGTGGATGCATACAAGAACATGGGCAACATTGACGTACCCATCATCGTGCGCCTCCAAGGCACCAATGCCGACAAGGCCAAACAGATCATCGATGAGAGCGGTCTGAAAGTGCGGTCGGCCATACTGCTCAAGGAAGCAGCTGATATCGTCAGCGAAGTCCTCGGGGAAACCGGAACCTGATCCCGGCCATGGAAACGTTCTCACTCTTTGAACTCAACGAACATATCCGGCGTGTCATCGCGCTCAATTTCGAAGACGCACTCTGGGTGCGCTGCGAAATTGCGCAGATCAAGGAGGCGCGGGGTCATCACTACCTGGAGCTGATCGAGAAGGACGCGGACGGCGCAGCATTGAAAGCGCAGAGTGCAGCGGTCATCTGGGCACGCGAGTTTTCCTGGATCAAACGCAAATTTGGAGATGTCGTCGACCAGGTGCTGCAGGACGGCGTCGAAGTGCGGATCAGGGTGCGGGTTGATTTCCACGAGCGCTACGGTCTGAAACTGATGGTCGAAGACCTGGATCCTACCTTCACCCTCGGCAATCTGGAACTAAAGCGACAGGAGATCCTCAAGATCCTCCACGAGGAGGGCCAGATCGGGCGCAACAGCGCACTCCCGATCCCGGCCGTGGTACAGCGGATTGCCATACTCAGCACGCGTCAGGCGGCGGGTTACCTGGATTTCGTGCATCAGCTCACGCACAATGCTTATGGCTACCGGTACGACGCGGAGCTCTTTTCGGTCGCCGTGCAAGGCCAGCTGGTTGAAGCCGAGGTCAGTGCGGCACTGGGCATGGTCAGCGACCGGTCCGACGACTTCGATTGCGTGGTGCTGATTCGCGGCGGAGGATCGAGAATCGATCTGTCGGGGTTCGACAGCCTTGAGATCGGACGGGCGATTGCGCGATGTCCCGTGCCCGTATTTACCGGGATCGGCCACGAGGTCGATCAGACGGTGGCTGATGTGGTCGCCCATACCGCACTCAAAACACCGACAGCAGTAGCAGACTTCCTCATCGAGATCAACTTGCAATTTGATGCCACAATTACGGCGATGTACCAGGAGATCCTTCGTCAGGCGCGAGAACGGGTAGCTAGGTCATCGGCACGGCTCGGCCAGCTCACGACAGCACTGCGCACTGCGCCGGCCAGTATGCTGAGTGTCCAACGGACGCGGATCCAACAGATCCTCCCCTCTATGCAACAGTTCAGTCGGATGCGTGTGAAGGCCCTTGAACAGCTCCTGACCCATGCTGGCGAGATCCTGCACGCCATGGACCCCGAACGCACCCTCAAGCGCGGATTCAGTATCACCACCAGGAATGCGGAGGTCATCACAGATGTCAGTACCTTGTCGGCCGGCGATCAGGTCGAAACACAATTGGCGACCGGGCGATTCACCAGCACTGTGAATGATGGATAATCAGGAACTCACATACGAAACAGCATACGCCGAGTTGCATCACATCCTGCAGTCAATCCAGCAGGACGAGATCGGGCTCGACCAGCTGGCGAGCCAGCTGCGCCGCGCACGCGAACTTGTGGATTTTTGTCGCGAAAAGCTGAGAACCGTGGAAAACGAACTCAACGAGATCTTCGAAGAGGATGAGTAACCCCGCTACCTTCTCAGGTTGAAAAGCGGTCTGTCCAGTTTCTGCAGCGGACGCAGGTAACGATCCTGCAGAGATTAGCCGGCCACAGCCAGTACCGTCCCGCACAACGCTCCAAACAACACATCCTCCAGAAAATGGAAGTGCAGGTACATGCGCGAAATACCGACAAATGCGGCAATGGTGATGCAGGCTACCTGTTGCCAGATCCTGGGTGCGATCAAAGCCAGAAACGTAAACAGGGTAAAGGCTGCCAGCGTGTGTCCGGACGGGAAGCTGTTGAAGGCATCGTAAAGCGTGATCCGTTCGACAGGTGTGAGCAAATGCAGGAGATCGGCTTCGCCAAACCACGTGTATGGGCGCGGGTGGCCGAAGGCGGCCTTCAGAGACCCGGTCACCGGCAGCGTGGAGATGCCCAGCAGCGCCGTAGTTAGGGCATACCGCACGCGCACGAAAAGCAGAAGGATACTGAACGCCCAGTACGGCAAAGCATCGCCAAGGTGGGTGAAGGTGACGAAGAACACGTCCAACTCAGGGGAATGGATCCGGTCCAGGGCCAGGATCGTGTCTCCTTTTTGGGTCGCCAGCCTGACTGACATCCCGAATACAAGCAGAAACGCAATCAGCCACAATGGCAGCGCACTAGGTCTGTGTGGCTTCGGCATTCCGGGCAAAGCGTTTATACAGCGGTTTGAGGTATCGGTTGATGTCCAGCATTTTGGTGTCGTTCATTGCCTTGTGGGTGAGATAGATGCTGATCGGCAGCATGATGATGCAGGGTGCCCAGGCGGCCAGCGCCGGTGGCAACGATTCTGTCTCGGCAAATTTCTTGAACATCAGGTTCAGAATGATGTACAGCGTAAAGAAAATGATGGCTACCAGGAGCGGATACCCGTATCCCCCTTTGCGCACAATGGCCCCCATGGGTGCCCCGATAAACAGGAAGATCACGCATATTGCCGCAATGCTGAATTTGAAGTGTAATTCGAAGATGTGCATCGCGCGGTTGCTGCTGATGACCTCCAGGGTGGTGATCAATCGGCGGCTGTTGTCACGCAGGTTTTTCGCCCTGGTCAGTGCCGTGCGTTCGTATTGCTTTCTGGTCACCGCCGGTATGGCAGCCAGCACACTGCTCCAGGGTGCCTGCCGGTCGATCGTATCGAGCACGCGGATCAGTGCCGACTGGTGGGAGACCGCCCGGGCAGCCCGTGAGGGCTGGACAGACCTCTGTGGTGTCACATTGATCTCGAGAGGCGTTTCTGACCCGCTCCCCGCAACCCGGCTGTCGTCAGGCCGCAGCGTATCCCTGCCGTTGGACTGGCTGTGGATGGCCGCCATCGTATCTGGTTTGACCAGGCCTGCTTTGACACGATTGGTCAAAACATTGTTGAAGTCGTGGTACCCACGCTCCAGGGTCCGTGCGTACTGGACCTCAATTGTGTCGATCTCGTAAAGGAGTTTCTTGACACTCTTCATCGAGTGATGAGATTTGAAGAGTTCCTCGTCGGTATAGCTCAGCTCAAACTCTGACAGATCAAATTGCTTGGTCCATTCGTCGAATGCGGTGCGGGCAAAGGGAAATCCCTGCGCATTGGTGGTGCGTTGCAACTCCTGGTACTGCATGCCGTCATACAGTTTCATCACGAAATCACGACCGTCGTCGGAAATGAACATCTCACCCCGTTCTGCATGCAACATGCTGTACTGGCGGCGTGTACTGCTGCTCTGATCATAGATCAGGATATCCTCAATGCGCCGGTTGTCCGGATATTTCTTGCCAATCCGTATCGAAAAACCTCGGAAATCATCATTGAACACCCCCTCTTCCAGGCTGAGCGCCGGTTTCTGGTTGCGGATATCATAGAGTCGCGACTGAAACTTGAGATTGGATAGCGGGATGAGCGTGTTAGAGCAAAAGATCGAGAACAGGGCGACCAGCCCGCCGAGTGCAATCACCGGCAACATGATCCGCAACAGCGACACCCCTGCTGATTTGAGACTGGACAATTCGTACTTCTCCGAAAGGTTGCCAAAGACCATGACCCCCGCGAGCAACACTCCGATCGGCAACGCGAGGGGAAACAGCGACAGCGAGCGATAAAACAACAATTCGACCAGGTCAATCGTGGAAACCCCTTTGCCGATGATCTCGTCGATGAAGTTCCAGAGAAACTGCATGACCAACACGAAGATGGCGATGAAGAATGCCAGCACAAACGGCGGCACGAAACTCCGGATCAGTAAGGTGTCAATCTTCTTCATCATTCCGTCGGGAGCGTCACCAGGGGTGCCAATTTACCTCATAAAACGCAGCTACCCTGCGAATTGATGCAACGGTGGATAGATCTTTCTCCCCACCTTTGTAACAAACTGATTGAGCAACACGTCACCTTAGCGAACATGCAACAAAGTACTTACGAGGCACTTTTCAGAGAATACCAGGACCGGATTTTCCGGTTGGCCCGGCGCATGCTGGGCGACGACGCCCTTGCACAAGATGTTGTGCAGGAAGTGCACATCAAATGCTGGAAGAACAGGGATGGCCTGGCCGGGATGTCGAACGGCGGAGCCTGGTTGATGCGCGTCACCAAGAATTTGTGCATCGACAAGATCAGGGCCAGAAAACAAACCACCGAGCTCGACGCCGTGGCCTATGCTGCACCGTCGGGCGGACCGACTCCCTATCAGACGGCAGAAGTGCAGAACATGATGCAAATACTCAGAAAAGCACTGGACACTTTGCCCGAGAAACAGAAGATGATCTTTCATCTCAGGGAAATCGAAGGTTTGCAATACAAAGAGATCGCGGAAGTACTCGACGTCAGTGTCGATGAAGTCAAGGTCAACTTGTTCAGAGCAAGGAATAAAATCAGGGAAACACTTATCAATACATCAAATTATGGATTATCCTCCTCGCATACAGGAGCTTCTTGAGAAGTACTGGAAGACGGAAACAACGGTTGAAGAGGAACGGGAGCTGAGGAATTATTTCGTCCTGCATCCGGAGCATGCAGACCAGACCACGGCGTACTTCCTGTTCCTCAAGCTGGAGTCAGGCATCGAATCACCCCGGGTGCTCCCACCGGTGGAGGTGACTCGGCGCCCCGTGATCATCAGATTGATGGCGGTTGCCGCTGTGATCCTCCTGCTGATCACCGCCGGCATTTTTATTGAACGGGAGCGTCAGAACAGTACCGATCTGGCACAAGAGGAAATAACGACCAATGACAGTTTTGAGGATCCCAATGCGGCTTACGCCGAGGCGAAAGAGGCGTTATTGCTGATCTCGCAAAAACTGAATGCATCAAAGAAGCAAGCGCAAGCGCAGATCGCACGCGCGACACCATATACTGAAATACTGAAATAATCTTTGATCAACATCTGAAATCAACACTAACAATGAAACGGATATTCATTTCGGCTTTTGCCTTCCTGATGCTCGCCATGACCGTGCAAGCACAGTCCGATGCCATCTCCAAGCATTTTAAACAATACGTGGATGATGAGCGATTCTCAATGATCTACATCAGTCCAAAGATGTTTGACCTGGTGTCCAGGATCGAGATCGAAAGTGACGACCTCGACCCTGAAGTCATGGAAATCGTCAAAGAACTCAAAGGGTTACGCATACTGACGTTCGAGGGCGACGGTGCCATGGGCTACTACAACGAAGCACGCAAGAAGATCGACGCCAACAACTTCGAGGAGCTGATGTCTGCCCGGGGTGATGAAAATGTGTATATCGCCGTCAATAGCAGTGGCGATATCGTCAGCGAACTGCTCCTGTTGGTTGGCGATTCCAACGACTTCGCCCTGATGAGCTTCAGCGGCAATATTGACTTGAAAAAAGTTGGCAAACTCGGTAAAATGCTTGATCTCGACGGCATCGAACACCTCGAGAAAATCGAAAAGCACTGACGTCACAAAGACGAAATCCGACTGGTGAAAGACCGGAATTGCAATGCAGTTCCGGTCTTTTTTATGGCACGTTGAAACATGGTTGCATCAAAACCTCCAAAACACACTACCGCAACAGTCAAAAACATATTGATCCGGCTTTAAATGTGTAATTTCGGCCATCTCAATTTTGAAATAAACACTGTAAACATGAAACTGACTAAAGAGGAGGTACAACAACTCATCGCTCAATACGAGTCTGAGTTACGCCAACTCGCCTATCGATCTGATAGCGTCAAGTCCATCATCAAGGATCTTGAGCAATCAGTGACAAAGGCACCAGCTACCACGTCCCGCAGCAGCAAGGCGAAAACCGCCAAAGCTGCGAAACCCGCTACTGCAAAACGTCGCGGCAGACCGCCAAAGGCCAAGACCGAAGATGCCGCACCCGCTGCACCGAAACGCCGCGGCCGGCCGCCGAAAGCCAAAAAAGAGGCAGAAGCCGCGCCGGCACCGAAACGCCGTGGCAGGCCGCCAAAAGCCAAGACGGAAACCAAACCGGCACCAAAGCGCCGCGGAAGACCACCAAAGGCCAAGGCAGACAAGCCTGCAGCCGCCAAGAGCAAAGCCAAAGCCACCAAAGCCAAGAGCAAAGCTCCCAAGCGCACAGGCGGGTACCGTCTTTCTGAATGGGACAACCTGGTACTGGAAACCCTCGCAAAGCGTCAGAAAATCGCTGTCTTTTCGGATTTTCTGGAAGCAGCAGTTGAAAGTCAGAAGGGTAAAAAGGACAAACTTTCAGAACAGGATCTCTACCGGCGCATCAACCAGAGCCTGCACAAACTCGCCAATAAGCGCGAGATGCTGGTGAAGGTTTCGCATTCGGGACGTGGCTATGCCTACGGCCTCGCGGAATGGAAACGCGGAAGAGGCGTCCAGTCTAAATACAAATAACAAAAAAGAGCCCGCTCCGGCGGGCTTTTTTTATTGAAATCACTGACATGACGAAGGCAATAGATATCAAGGAAAAATTGACCAGCATCACGGCATACTGGACGCCATATATCGCCGCACGTGTCAATGATCATTATGTCAAACTGGCACGCCTGAATGGTGAGTTCGTATGGCACTCCCACGAAAGCGAAGATGAATTATTCCTCGTAGTACGTGGTGAGCTGTTCCTGGATTTTCGCGACAAGACCGTAGTGGTCGGGGCCGGCCAAATGTACGTGGTGCCACGAGGTGTCGAGCACAAACCCAGAACCGGACCGCAAGGTGCGGATGTCGTGCTCTTCGAGCCCGTCACTACCCGCCACACGGGATCGACAATCAGCGATCGTACGGTGGATAAACTGGACTGGATCTGATCAAAGCGCTGCGGCAAAATGATCTGCCGTCGTTCCGTCGGGAATGATCGTATACCGGCCGAGGCACTGGGCAGTCATGCACGAATGTACCGGCAGAAAGAACAGCAGGCTCCCGGGGCTGACCTCCTGCGGGATGCCCCCTGGCATCGAGACAACGCCGTGCTCCTGCGACAACGCCTTGAGCCTCACCTCTTGACCGGCGATGCGCCAGGAGCTCTGATGAGGCCATACCGCCATCCCGTAAGACCGTTGCCCCTGGTCATCGAGGAGGGCATCCTTGCCAAAGTGGATCCCGCCCCCGTACACGATCACCTCGTTGCGCTGCGGGTGCAGGGCCACCACAGGGCAGGCAACGGCCACGACAATATCATCGTGGGTACATACGCCGATCTGCTCCTGCATCAGGTCATAGAATACAAAATTGCCTGGCCGGATCTCATCAATCCCGTCAAACCTGTCCATCACTGAACACGAAGGTGTGTCGCCATAGGAGATCTGAACGCCTGGCAATGCCGCGGCATATCGCTCCTTCAGAGCGATCAATGGCGCCGTGGTCTCTGCATAGATCTCCCTTACCGCGGCCGGTGAACGTGCGTCGTAGGTGTGCCCCGCGTGCGCGAGAAAACCGCGCCAGGTGAGATGCGTGGATCTGACGATCGCCTCAATACATCGGTCTATGGTTTCCAGGTCGTTCGGATCAATTCCCGTGCGATGTGTGCCCACATCGATCTTGAGATACAGCCCGGCCGGACTGTCGAGTTGACGGTCGAGCTGGCTAATGACATCCTCATCAAGTGTCAGCAGGTGCAGACGACATTTGGCGGCGAGCGAGCGGATGAGTTCGATTTCGCGGAGGTTCACGGGAAAAGCGACCGTGATATCCTGCCACCCGTCATCGGCAAAGTACCTGGCCATCCCCAATGAAGACGTGGCAATCTGCTGGACACCTGCCTGCCGGAACCAGTGTCCGATGACTCGCGACTGATGTGTCTTGAAATGCGGTCGCAGCGTGACACCCGCTCTCTGCGCCCTGGCTACCATCCGTTCAATATTCCGGATACAGCGCGACTGATCCAGCAAGAGCGTCGGTGTTTTGATCGAAGAATACATCCCGGAAAATACAAGGATCGACCGGTAACCGTCAACCTGCGGTCACAATCGGTAGGTCATGAGGAGTGAGAGCTGAAAATTGCGTAAGAACTCCACGATCTCCCGGTTGCCTGCGATGGGGGCAGCATCAGGATCCTCATAGAACTTGGTCAGAGCACCACTGTATCGCAGGCCAAACCCCCAATTGCCGGGTGGCCGCACATGGACACCCAGTACTGCATTCAGCTCAGTTGAATCGAACTCGTCTTTAATACTACTGAAGTCAAACTCCAGGGGGGCCTTGATGGTGGGTTCTTCAATCCTGGTATTGAGCAACCGGGCGACCGAGACACCGGCTTGCAGATGATAACTGGTCGTGGCATCAGGCGCTTTGAGTTTGATCACCAGCAGCATGGGGATTTCCGCATAGGACAACTTGATCTGGCGGTCCTTGGTGCCGCGGGCAATACTTTGGGCGCTCTCAAACCGGCTGCCTTTTTCGCTGTAGATGAGTTCCACGTTGAGGTCGAAGTGGCGGTTGAGCTCAATGATGCCCTTGAGTCCGGCCGCCAGTCCAAACTTGTCGAAGCCGGCAAAGTTGTCACCATCGACTTGTGTAAGATTGACGCCAGCCAAGGCACTCAGACCGAAGATAGACTTCTGTTGTCTGCTGATCTGTCCGGCCACTGTCTGAATACCAAACAGGATGGCAAGGCAGCACGTGAGAGTCGTAAGGCGCATGTTCCTGATAAGCTGTATCCGAAGATACTGTCCTTTGAGATAAAACTGTTGAGTACGGGAAAATGCTGTCTGTCTGTCAGACGGCTATTGCTGATTCTCCAGGAGGTGATCCAGCACTTGCGGGAGCTGTTCGGAGCCGATGTTCTTCATGACGATCCGCTTCTCATGGTCGAGCACGTAGATCTTGGGCGTGACGCGCACATCGTAAATCTGTTTGTACCGGCTGCGCAGAAAGGGATCGACGGCATTGACCCAGATATCCATGCCGCGGTCGTCAACAGCCTCCCAGCAATCACCGACCTCGTCACGCAATTTGGTACACACTGCCAGAACTTCCACACCCTTGTCCCGGTATGCCCGATAGAACTCGACAAGCTCGGGGATCGATTTCTTGCAGTGGCCACAGTCGGGGGCCCAGAAATACAGCACGGTATACGGCGCATCGACGCCGTGCAGAGTGACAGAACGGTCCTGTTGGTCCTGGAGTCGAATTTCCGGCGCGATCTTGCCGATCAAAATGGGCTCCAGCTTGCGCGCATTTTCAATGATCTTGCCGAGCTGCTCTTCATCGGTCCAGGGTGCCATTCCCCTGGCGTAATACCGATTCACGATGTGGACATAGACGGCATCCATTCCGACGATCTTGGACTTGGCGTAAGTATTGAGGAAATGCACCAGGTACAACTTGAACACATCTCCGTCAGGATCCATTTGGGACAAGATGAAGTCGATCGACCGGCTGATGGAATCCGGGGATTGTACCGTCAGCTTGTTGATGAAATAATCGATCTTCTCATGGAGGAAAGGGGTGCGCACGATACGCGGGTCCCGCAACGGGATCTGATCGAAATAGTGTTTGCGGTAATACTGATATCGCTGTTCGTTGACCTCTTCCTCCGATCCCCTAAACTCGGGAATTGTGATCTCTCGATTCGCGGCGATCAACATGGCCGTCAGTGACCGGGGGCGTTCGCGCATTTCCTGAATCTGCCGGGCATCAACGGCGTCATTGAGCTCTGCGAGCTCTTTTTCCAGCTGTTGTCGCCTGGCACCATCTGAACCCTCGAGCTGGGCCTGCAACGCTTCTGCCTCCGGCCGGCGGGCCGAGATAAAGTCTACATATGCGTAAAACCGCTCCGATTCCGGCGATCCCTTGATGGACACCGGGCGTTGCTTGCGGGCAGGATCGACCTGCACCCGGATGTCCTGGTCCTCTTTCTCTACCAGCAGCTGAAAGTAGGCGTTGTCGGGAGGAAAAACCACCAGATAAAAGCCGGCTGGAAGAGGATCAGGCCCCTCAAAGACAAAGGTGCTGCCCTGTCTCACCGCCGTGTCCTGCACGTATTGTTTGTCAGCCAGATAGTACGCGAGATACAGCTCGCTTTCCTGAAATCCGGGTACGTCGACGGTGATCCTGAATCCCTGGGCCTGCAAATGAAGGCCTGTCAGCAGGAACACAACCGCCAGTCCGATCCGGTGTAGTGGTAGAGGCATCATCTTTCGAAACGGCGAAGAAATGCAAAAATGGCAATGCACTGGTTGAGGCTCAGCAGTTTAACGCAACATTAACGGGCTGCATAGCTAGTTGTTGCCTTTTTTCTTTTCACGAATTTGTTTTTCGAGCTCACGCAGAGTTTCCTCCAGTTCCTTCACCTGTTGTTTGAGGTTGTCAAGGCGGCCCTGCTCCGCTGCGATCTCGGCCTGATACTTGCGGATCGCTTCGGCCGCGTCGTCCTTGACCTGGTTGATCTGGGCCGCCGCCTCCTTTCTGGCCTCGTAGATATCGTCGGTCAGCGATTGTTCGATCTCGGCAAGTTCACGGGTAGCTTGCAGTCTGCGCTCCTCTTCGTCGTTGATGTACTGATATTTTTTCTCGTTTGTCTCGCGGATGATGGAGAACAACTCTTCGTCGGTTGTCCGGTGAATCGAGTCGATCCGTGCCCGCGCCCGCGTCCGGGCCTGGACAATATCTGCGTTGAGCGCGGTGAGGATGCTGTCCCGCTCCTGCATCAGATCGTTGACCTCCAGCACCGTTGCCATCTGGATTGCATTGATCTCCTCCAGGGCTCTTTCTTTGGCCAGCCGCACAGCTTCTCCGCTCTCTTCGCGTGCCGCTGCGATCTCCTCCATCGCCTGCAGGCGGGCCTGCTCCTGTTCCCCAGAGACTTGTTCGAGTTCTCTGGCCGCTTGCTGACGCCGTTCGGCGATTTGTGCTGCGATCTCGGATTGCATGGTCTGGTAGTCGATGAGCAACGAATCCTTCAGACGGCGCGTCTGTTCGACAGCCCTGCGGCGTGCCTCGGATTCTGCTTGATTCACCTCGGAGATTGCCTGGACGGACCGTTCACGCGCTTCAGCTACCTGGATGGCCGCCCGGGATTCGGCTTCCGCCACTTCCCTGGCCAGCCTGGCTTTTTCATCAGCCACTTCCAGTTCGATCCGCAGCAGCTCGTCGCTGGTGCGTTTACGCATGGTGGTGACCTCTTCGATATTGCTGGCCAACTCCTGTTTATACTTTTCCTCCAACTCTGCCTTTTGCGCCACGAGGTCATCGCTGATACTGCGCTTTCGCTCTTCGGCCTGTTGACGTGCGGTGACGATCTCCCTGGCATACGTGGACCTTGCCGAATCAAGGGCCGCCTGATTGCGTGCGATCACTGCTTGCGCCCGCCGCCGGCTTTCTGCAACTTCCTCACTGGAGGTACTGCGGATCCTGGCGATCTCAGCCATTGCCTCCGCCTGGCTTGCCGCCTTGAGCGAGTCGATCCTGGCTTTGGTACGTTGCAGGTCGCGGATCATCGCCTGTTTTTCGCTGACAGCGATATTGCGGGTTGAGTCAAGCTCCGACCGGATGCGCGTCAGCACCTGGCGGTGCTGTTCCTTTTCTTCGGCGATCCGGGTGATGAGTTCCTGTTCGAGCGAATCCATCACCCGGTCGGCGCGGCTATACGCCGAAGCGACGCGCTGTGCGATCTTCTGCATCTCGGCGCGCCTGCGTTCGTTGACGAGTTTCAAACTGTCGGAATACGCCTGACGCTCGCTTTGCAGCTCTGCTTCCCAATCCGCTGCCCGGGAACGGCTGACCTCGCGCAAGGCACTCATCTCTTCGGCAATTTGCTGCCGGAATTCAGCCAGTTCCGTCAACATCCGCGCCTTTTCTTCGGCGACATTCTCACGTTGTTCCTGTAGTTCCAGCTGATGTGACTGCACGGTAAGAGCCTTTGCCTCGGCATTCGCTCTCCGAATTTCTGCAAGCTCAATGGACAACCGTTCTTTTTCCAGCGCAGCGCGTTCACGTGCCTGTCCGATGTCGAGGGCAAGTTGCTGTTGGACCCGGGCCAACTCCTCCGCGCTATTTTCTCGGGACCTGGCGACCTCCTCAGCGGTGATTTGTTTGTTTTGCCGCAGCGCGATCTGGGCACGTTGCATTTCGGTGGCAGTTTGTTCGCGGATCTTGGCGATCTCCAGATCGGCCGTTTCGCGGGCTGTCGCGATCTCATCGGAATACGCGGTGCGTGCTTCTTCCAGTTCGCGGTTGATGCGTTGTATTTCCTCACGTGCCCTTTCACGAATGGCTTGCACCTGCTGGGCAGCCCGAAGCTTTGCCTCCTGGATCTCCTGAATGGCCGTGAGTCGCGCCGAATCGATTTCTGCCTCATAGCGATCCACAGCCCTGGAGGCTCTGGTACGGGAGATTGCAACAAGCTCGGCCGATTCGGTATTGGCTTCGGCAATCGCTGCCGAGGATCGTTGCCGGGCCTCTACGACCTCCTGCGCATACTCTGCCTTGCGCTGTTCTGCGTTCTCTCTGGCAAGTTGTACTTCCTGCTGCAGTTGGTTCATGATCTGTCTGGCGCGTTCCTCTTCGCGCTTGATCTCCTCCTGCAATCGTCGTTTGACATTGGCAAGCTGATTCTCCAGGCTACGTACTTCTGCTGATTCGGCTAACGACGGATTCGGGGGTGCCGTGAGCCCCGGGCCGATCTCCGGGGTTGTTGTCTGCTGTAACACATTGGCGACCTCGGCCGATTCGGGCACCATGGACGGATCAAGGCGACGGTGAAAACAGGCTGCGGCCATCCGCAGTTCTTCCTGCCGCGACCTGGGCGGGGTCAGTTTGCGCATTGAGTTGGACAGATGATTGACCACGTAGAAGGTGGCCATGATCCTGGAGCCGAGCCATTCGACAGCGTCCGCATCGAGCCTCAGGTAATTTTGGTGGGCGGGCGATCCGAACACGCTCACGACCGAACCGCGGTTGACGAAGCGGTACCTTCTGCGCTCCTGTGCCTGGTCCATGAAGATGATCTCGTCGTTGGGGTTCAGTACACCGCCGTTGATGCTGTGGACCACGGCAAATACCCCGAGTTCATCACTTTCAAAACCAATGTGATAGCTGTAGTTGCCTCGTACGATGACTTTGACAAAATCGGTCTTCAGGAGGTGTGTACCGCTGACTTTGTTGTCCACGAGGATGACCTTGTCGCAATCTGCCTGAGCAGACAGCAGACTGACACAGAGGAGCCAGCAGAGAGACAGGTAGATTCCCCGCATACGCAAACTATCTTCACTGAAAATAACGAAAATTCGCTCCGGATGATTCTGCGCAGCTGTGTTAAGAGCGGCGGTCTGCCAACAGATAGAGGATCGCCATCCGCACAGCAACACCGTTCTCCACCTGTTGCAGGATGATCGAGTGGTCTGAATCCGCCACCTCGCTTTCGATCTCGACTCCCCGGTTGATCGGGCCGGGATGCATGATGACAATCTCCTTGCGCAGCTGATCGAGCATCGACCTCTTTACCCCGAAGTACTGTGCGTACTCACGCAGCGAGGGGAAGTAGCGAATGTCCTGGCGTTCGAGTTGGATGCGCAGGATGTTGGCCACATCGCACCAGGCCAGTGCTGACTGCAGGTCGTAGGTCACGTCCACACCCAGTTTGGAGATGTGCTTGGGGATCAGGGTGGGTGGGCCGCAGATGCGCACTTTCGCACCCAGCTTGCGGAGGCAGAAGATATTGCTCATGGCGACGCGGCTGTGCATGATGTCGCCGACGATCAGGACCTTCTTCCCCTTGAGCGGACCCAGTCGTTCACGGATCGAGAAAGCGTCCAGAAGGGCCTGCGTCGGATGCTCGTGCGTACCATCACCCGCATTGACAATGTGTGCGTCAATATGTTGCGACAAGAACATCGGCGCGCCGGGAGCAGGGTGCCGCATGACGATCATGTCGACCTTCATCGAAAGGATGTTGTTGACCGTATCGAGCAGGGTTTCGCCTTTCTTGACGGAGCTTGACGAGGCCGAGAAATTGATCACATCGGCAGAAAGCCGCTTCTCGGCCAGCTCAAACGAAATGCGGGTTCGGGTCGAGTTCTCGAAGAACAGGTTGGCGATGGTTACGTCGCGCAGCGACGGCACCTTCTTGATGGGGCGGTTGATGACCTCCTTGAAATGATCGGCAGTTTCGAGGATCAGGTGGATATCATTGGTCGTCAGGTATTTGGTGCCCAGAACGTGGTTGGTACTCAGTTGATCCTGCGCCATATCCTACTTTGGCTTTGAAAAGAGTTTGATCTGATCTTTCCCATCCGTTTCCTTCCATTCGACTTTTACGTACGCTTCGTCAAGGGCATCCACGATCAACCCCGCATAATCGCACTGGATCGGAAGATGCCGGTTGAAGCGCCGGTCGATCATCGCCATGAGTTGCACCTGCCCGGCCCGCCCGTAATGCTGGATCGCCGTGAGTGCCGCCTGGACAGTGCGTCCGGTGTAGAGGACATCATCGATGAGCAGTACGCGCTTCTCCTCAACCAGAAAGTCGATCTCGGTCGTACTGCCGGAGATCGGTTTGTCACGTGTCCTGAAATCGTCCCGATAGAAGGTAATGTCCAGCTTGCCGTAGTCGAACTTCG
This sequence comes from Saprospiraceae bacterium, assembly GCA_033720735.1. Classification (GTDB taxonomy): domain Bacteria; phylum Bacteroidota; class Bacteroidia; order Chitinophagales; family Saprospiraceae; genus B8-G4. The sequence continues at coordinate 3,279 of JAWWBX010000036.1, read as the reverse complement.
GTGCCCTGACCAGCTGGCGCAACCGCTTGACGATCCGGTCCGACATCTGTATCCCCCGGGGCTGGATCCCCACAATACAACTATCACTGAAATCGCCGTAATTCTCGATAAGCTCCCGGCACAGCCGCTCGATGGTGAGTGCGAAACGCTCGTCGGCAAGTATTACACGGCCCCTGCTCATCGGCCACAAAGATAGCATGCCGGGTGTAATGTGGGCGACGCGAGACAAAAAATCGCAAGTGCTGATTAAACCAGTGTGCCCAGAGTGAGTCAATGGTGTGGTTGAACGGAATTCTGATCAGTACTTCAACTTCATTTCATCAACTCAAAACTTCGATTTCAATGTACAAGCGTATTGCATTATTCGGACTCGTGCTGGCGATAACACTGAGTTCATGCGATCAGGAGAGCGAGGTCGCTCCCCAGGATGAATCTGTCACTTCTGTCGAGGATTTCACATCTCTCGGGTATCTCGTTGATGATACCGAAGACCTGATCGACGCGACGATGGCCACGAGGGATCCCGGTGGCGACTGCCCGGAGATCACCTTCCGGAATCCGCGCGGGACGTTTCCCAACGTGGTCACTATCGACTTTGGCGACAGCTGTGTCGGACCGCGGGGTCATGTACGGAGCGGCAAGATCGTGATCGAGCAAAGCGCACCGATGAATGAAGCCGGTGCTGCAAGGACGGTGACATTTGAGAATTTCATGATTGACGACATCCAGATTACCGGGTACAAGGTGCTTACCAACACGGGATCTGATGATGACGGCAATGTCACGTTTACGCGCTTTGCCGAGGTCACCCTGATTTTTCCGGGAGGTGCCACCGCCTCATGGACTGCCAGTCATGTCAAAACACAAATTGCCGGTGGTGATACGGATGATGTTTTGGACGACGTCTTTGAGATCACCGGTTCCGCACAGGGCGTCAACAGGGTCGGGACGTCATTCTCTGTCGACATTGTCCTCCCTTTGATCAAGCACCGCGACTGCCGCTGGGTATCCGAAGGCATGGTCGACATGACCGTCGAGGGACTCAATGGCGCACGCACCCGCACGCTCGACTTTGGCTACGAAAATGGGGGGTGTGACAACCTTGCCCAGGTCACTTTTGGCAATGGCGCCACCAAGGTGGTCCACATTCACAGGCGCTGGTGGTAGTACAACCATCCCGCCATTCCCGACAAAAGTGGGTCGCTGCCAAGGCAGCGGCCCCTTTGATTTGGCTCATCCCTGACGCACCTTCGCCCAGGTGTCGCGCAGTGATACGGTGCGGTTGAAGATCAATCTGCCGGGGCCGGAATCAGGATCGACGCAGAAATACCCCAGGCGCAGGAATTGGAACCGCTTTCCCGGGGCCACCCCCTCCAGTCTGGGCTCGCACCATACTTCAGGTAACACGGTCACTGAGTCCGGATTGAGGAATTCAAGGAAATCGCGGTCCTTGTGGCCCGCTGGATTCTCATCCATAAAGAGACGGTCGTACATTCGCACCTCAGCCGGGACCGCATGGTCACGTGAGACCCAGTGGAGGGTCCCTTTGGCTTTGATCCCACTCGTATCCGATCCACTGCGGCTGTCGGGATAGTAGGTGCAGAAGATCTCCTCTACCCTGCCTGTTTCAGGGTCGGTCCGGAAATCCTCACAATGAATGATGTATGCCGACTTGAGACGCACATTCCGACCGGGACCAAGGCGGAAAAACTTGCGGGGAGGATCTTCCATGAAGTCTTCGCGTTCGATATACAGGTTGCGTGAAAACGGGACTTCGCGATGACCGGAATCGGGATCTTCAGGATTGTTTTCGACGGTGAGTTCCTCCACCTGACCTTCGGGATAGTTGGTGATCGTCAGTTTGACCGGATCGATCACCACCATGACCCGGGGTGCCACCTTGTTGAGGTGCTCACGCACGCGAAACTCCAGCAGGGAGATGTCGATCACGTTTTCGCGTTTGGCGATCCCCACACCTTCGGCGAATGCCCGGAGTGATTCCGGTGTGTAGCCACGTCGACGCATGCCCGAAATCGTCGGCATGCGCGGATCGTCCCACCCGTTGACATGACCCAGGTTGACGAGTTGCAGCAGCTTGCGCTTGCTCATCACCGTGTAGTTGAGGTTGAGCCTGGCAAACTCGATCTGGCGCGATCTGAAGATATCCAGCTCCTCAATAAACCAGTTGTACAGCGGTCGGTGATTTTCAAACTCGAGCGTGCACAGCGAATGGGTGATGCCCTCAATCGAATCGGACTGGCCGTGGGCAAAGTCGTACATCGGATAAATGTGCCATTCGTCGCCTGTGCGATGGTGACGTGCATGCTTGATGCGATACATGACGGGATCCCGCATGTGCATGTTTGGTGAACCCATATCGATCCTGGCACGCAGCACCCGGGACCCTTCAGCAAACTCCCCATTCTTCATGCGCTCAAACAAATCCAGATTCTCCTGGACGGACCGGTTGCGGTAAGGGCTTTCGGTACCCGGCTCGGTCGGTGTACCCTTCATTTCTGCCATCTCCGCGCTGGTCGAGTCGTCCACGTACGCCTTGCCTGCCTTGATCAGCTGGACAGCAAACGCATAGAGTTGCGGGAAGTAATCCGAAGCATACAGCTCGGCATCCCATCGAAAGCCCAGCCAGCGGACATCTTCCTTGATGCTCTCAACATATTCCGTCTCTTCAGTGACCGGATTGGTATCGTCGAAGCGCAGGTTGGTCTTTCCTCCGTACTTCGCGGAGATCCCGAAGTTGAGACAGATGGCCTTGGCATGCCCAATATGCAGATAGCCGTTGGGTTCCGGTGGGAAGCGTGTGTGTACGCGTCCTCCGTGCTTGCCGGAAGCAATGTCCTCTTCAATGATCTGCTCAATAAAATTCTGCGGTTCTCTCTCCATGGTTCAATTGCGTGATCTAGTAATGTTACATGCGTTCCGGCATCTGGATGCCGAGCAGGTCCATTCCAGCCTCAAGGATTGCAGCCAGCCGGGTGATCAGCATCAGCCGGGTGGCCCGGGCAGCATCCGTTTCGGCGTTGAGGATCCGGTATTCATGGTAATAACGGTGAAAGTCCTTGGCCAGTTGATAGCAGAAGTTGGCGATCAGCCCGGGATTGTACTGCTCGGCCGCCTGCTCGACGACTTCACGGTAAGCGCCCATCAGCGCAATGAGGTCGCGCTCTGCCTGCACCAGGATATACCCTTCGCCTAACTCCTCCCCGACCTCTCCGGCCTTGCGCAGCACAGAACGGATGCGGACATAGGCATTCTGGATGT
>JAWWBX010000035.1:0-22338 GCA_033720735.1 Saprospiraceae bacterium | reverse complement strand
TCTCGGAGTACAACAAGAAATATCACCAGCTGGACCGGCTCAAGATCTCCAGTCTTGTTTTCGATCCTTCTACACGCCAGTCTTTGATCCTGGTACGGTCGTTCAAAAATGCCGAACGTGCCATGCAGTACTTCCGCAATGTCGAAAAGTACCGCACCGAGTTCCTGCCACCGGGGGCTGAGTACGACATCCTCCCGGTGACCCAGCACAATTACCGGGAGATCATCCGTCGCAAGTCATTGGAAGAATACAAGGACTTCTTCGACGAACATTACTCGAATATCTGAATCAGGCTGAAGGGGGACGGTTTACGACGCGAACCGTACGAGCACCTGGGCTTTTTCGACAGTACTTCCCTGGCTGACCGCCACATCCGCGATCACCCCGTCGCGCGGAGCTGAGAGCACATTTTCCATTTTCATCGCTTCCAGGATCACCAGTGGTTCGTTAGTTTCGACGTGATCACCGGGCTTGACACGCACGTCCAGAACGAGGCCGGGCATGGGGGCGGTGATCTCATTGACGTGCTTGCCGCTGTTGCGCTCAAAGCCCATTGACTCGACCTGTCGCTGCACAACATCCGTGAGCACGACTGCCACTTCCTTGTGTCCGATGCGCAGGATGAATGACCTGGCACTGTAGTCGGCCTTTACGACCTCCACGCGGTAGCCGGTTTGCCCGTGCCGAACATGCCAGCGCGCCGCATCCAGCGCAATCAGATCGAGCGCGGCCAGGTCTTCGACAGAGACATTGATCGCGGTCGCGCCGTTGACCAGCGCCTCAAACAGATGGTGAGTGGTATCTGCGTCCATGGTGATCTCAAATCTGTACTTCCTGCCCGCCGGATCCGCTACCTGGTTTGATGCGGGCCACCCGCTGGAGCACGTAGATCTCAAAAATGGTGAAGATAATGTAGATGGCCAGAAACGGGATCACAAACAACTTGGTGGCCGGCTGGCCGATGCGGACGTAGATCAGGACGAGCGCGACGCAAATCATCATCTTGACGAGGATCAGGATCATCATGAGATGAATAAAGCGATACTTGTTGTCGCTTCGTGCGGCGCCGATCCCCAGATAGTAGGCCAGGACGTTAATCAGAACGAACACAGCCGTGCAGATCATGGTAAACTGCGAAACAGCGTCAGACTGCGGCAGGAGCACGTCAAGAAGCAGAAGGAGCGCACCGGCAATGAGGATGGTGCCACCAAGGAGTGACCAGAATGTTTTGGTGGTCATGCAAGGGGTGCGTTAGCGTGTCAGATCTTTATAGAGTTTGATGAAATAGCCGGTCGAGAAAAACAAAATAAGGAAAATCGTGATAAAGGGTTTGGAGGTGTTCAAGCGGGCGTCCAGCTTCTGACCAAGCCATGCACCGATGGCGATCAGCGCAAAGAACTGCAATGCCATGCCCGAATATTTGAGGTATGCCCTGGTCTTGTTCTGGTCGAACAGCGGTTTGCGGGTCACGACTCGTTGACCACCTTGGAGAGCTTGTGCAGCTCAACCGGCTTGGATGGGTCAGCGCTCAGATCCTTGACCTTCTGGCCGCCCATGCTGCAGTTGACATTGAATACAGCACCTGACTGGACGATCAGCTTGTTGGTATTGACATCTCCCTCGATATGTGCCGTTTCTTTCACCTGGAGCAGTTCCTGCACGACAAGTGTTCCGGCAAAGCGACCTTCAACGACCGCATTCACACAGTGGATGTCACCTTTGATATTGCCGGTGGCTCCCAGGATCACCTTGCCTTTTGACTTGAGCGAGCCAACGAGTTCTCCGTCGATACGAATATCGCTTTCGGTATACATCTGACCCTCGACACGTGTCCCTTTGACCAGACTATTGCTCGATGGGATCCCCGTAGTTGGTGCAACTGATTTTTTCATGATTCTTCATTCATAATTTCCGGTCTCCATCACGGAGATGCAGACCAGTTCCTGACCGTCATAATGTTCACGGATTACAAAGGGGGAGATGTGCAAACGTCAACAGGACAAACCGTCCCGTCAGAACTTCGGACAATATACGCCCCTGTTCTGTGGCCCGCAAATCTGGTAGACCATTGAGAACTCAAATGACCCGTTGGCGTTACTTGCCTGCCGCAGACTTGAAACGTTGATATCGTAGCTAAACCCGATTCCGAAGTTCTGATAGTCAAAGCGCGTCGACAGGATCAGGGCATCGGAGGTGAAGGCCTCTTCGAAATGATTACCGATCCGGTACCATGCGCCCAATTGAAACGACTGATCTTCCACCGATGAGCCCATGTAGAACCGCAGGCTTGCACCGGCATTAATCTCCAAGGAGGGGCCCTGGAAAAACGCGACCGCTCCCGGCAAGACCGAAACGCGACCACCGCTCAGTGGAAACTCGCCACCACCGTGGATCACGGCCTTTGTGAAATAGGATACGATATCGCTGTTGTAAAACGACAGGTTTGCCTGATTGAGGTGCGTGATAGCACCGCCCAGATAGAAGCTGGACGCCTTATCGAGCACTGAAAACCACAAGACGCCGAGTCCGATGTCACCAAACAGGAACTGGTCGTCGATATTGGCGAAGTCCTCTCCCGGATCGATTGACGGATCGAAATTGAAGTCACTGTCGACCTGGGTTGGCCATTGCGCTTTCAGGAAGTCCACACTGCGCTGAGAAAGTCCGACTTCGGCTCCCACGACCACATAATGTGACTGGCGTCGTGAACCCGCCACGCGCCGCGCATACGCACCACTCAGTTTAGCCGTGAGCGTCTGGAAATCCAGCTGTCCTGCTACATCACCCCACAGATTGAGACCGAATCCGAAATTATCGTACCGGCCAACCGGAAGCTTCTGATCGTACGAAACGGAGTACGTGTTGTAGGCATTGCCAGGGATGACCGGCGACCACTGGTTGCGGTAGTTGCCCACAATGCGGGTATTACAGTTCATGACACCGGTCAACGCCGGGTTGAGCGTCAGTGGCGACTGGTAGAACTGCGAGAAGTGAATGTCCTGCGCAAGTACGTCCGTACCCAGCATCATCATTCCTCCAAGGATCAATAGGTAAATTTTCTTCATCCCACTTCAATTCAGAGCGTCGGTAAAAATAAGAATTCTGCCCAATTCAACTGTTAAGATATCAGGCTGATAATTAGCGTGATATGTCGCCTGCCATCCATTCTGCCATCGGCACCTCAGACTGTTCATGGTCGCATCGAATTTAACCCGTGCTTGTCCACAGGTGTGTGTCCGTCTTGATGAGGGGGGCATTGAACCAGCCGAACCCGCCGATTTCCCTGCTGAAGTACATACCGGCCGAGGTTCCTCCTGAGATCCATGGCAAAAACTGTTCCGCGATTTTTCAGGAATCAGCTTTCCAGGAAGCGCCATATTCGTTCACCAGGATATCGTCGTAATGGTCCGCCTGACTGAACATATGGGCAAACAGGGTCTTGCCGGTGTCCATGTTGAGGTAGCGGTCGTAGATCAGGAGTGACAGGATGATGTCCTGCCCCTTCACGCTGAAAGTCAATCCTTTGACCTGGTAGTTTTGCCGCAACAAGTATTCATAGATCGGCTTGATATCCGTCTTGGGAAGACGACAAAGGAAGGCATCGCTCACGATCAGGCCGGTTTTCTCGTGATACGAAATGTTGATCTTGGCGCTTCCCTTCTGTACTTCCCAATTGTTCGGCCCCTTGCGGGAGAGCTCCACATTGTACTGGAGTTCCGCCAAAAGATCTTCGATGGTCTTCTTGACGCCGGCTGGTTCGTAGGGCTCTACCTCCGAAGGCAATTTGATCTTCGTGCCACAGTGCGGACAATACCCGTTTTCGGCGGTATCATCGAACACCAGGTTTTCGCATGAGTGGCAACGTACACCAGTGGCTCCATCGTGTTTGGTAAACTCCTGAAGCGCCTGGCGCAGGTAACCCACCGGCAACGAGAAGCCGATGTTGTTTCCATCACGGATGACAAAGGTGTTGACCCCGATCACCTCCCCGTTCTCATCGATCAGGGGGCCGCCGCTGTTGCCGGGATTGAGGGCAGCGTCGTGCTGGATGTAGTTGATCTGGTTTTGCTGATGCGCAGTATTCGAGATGATGCCCTGGGTGGCCGTGTACTTGAGTCCGAACGGATGACCGACGGCCAGCACGCGTTCACCTTCCACCAGATCTGCCGCGTCTGCCAGCTCAACACCCGGCATGGTGTGTTGTACCGGTGCTTCAAGAAAGGCCAGATCGTAGCGTGGATCGAAAAAGCGCACGCGCACCAGGCGCTTCTCAAACGATTGGCCATCGATCACGACCTGGCTGTTGTCCCTGACCACGTGTTCGTTGGTGACGATCAGGTCAAAATCGGCGAGATAGAAGCCGGTACCGGTCGAGTACGGGGTAGCGATCTGGATGACAGCCCCTCTAAAGCGTTCAATGATGGCTTTGGTATCCATCGTTATTTGTTCTTCGTAAGGTCCAGTCCGCGCAACATCAGGAAATAGGATTTGGCAAAGGCGGTCCAGCTTTGATCATCCAGCACGCGCGGATCGATGCGCAATTTCGGATAACGGTGCCTGTTGGCCTCCTCGACCTTGCGCAGCGCACGCCGGATGGCACGTTGATGCGGCCGGCCGGCCGCATCAACAAACGTCTCGCGAAACCCCAGCGCAGCGAAGTACTCTGGTTCGGTGATGCGATAGTACAAGTGCAGGAGTTGTCGTACCGGAGGCGGAAAGGCATAGTTGAACAAACCGTACCCGGTAATGTACCCCGGAATAGCCATTGCCACGGTCGTATGATTGTTTTCAGCATACCAGTCCATGTGGTGGATCTCCCCGTCGATAAAGTTGACCAGCTCTTCGTGGGTGCTCGGACTGGTGATGCCAAAGGATGCCGAGACGTCGTACAGCTCGCGGCTCATGTCCTCATCGTCGCGCGCGAGGATCTCGTCAAATTCTTTCCGAATGGCGATGTTCTTCTCCAGGGGCGACTTGTGCTCCTGCGAGAAGTAGAGTCGATGGATCCGTTCGAAGGCTTCCATCATGCTGCCTTCAGGTTTGATCAGGTAATCGAGGCGGTAGGCGAGGTCGAGCAGCAGGTATCCGATCCCGCCGGCGTACTGCTCGGGATTGAGTCGGCCGTTGTCGATTTCATCCAGGGCGCTCTGGATCTTGCGTCGCAGAAAAGCCAGCTTCACCTGTTTGTGCTCGTCACTCACGGGTTGCAAATGCCCGGTGTTGATCGGTTGCAGTGAGTCAAACTCCTTGATGAGCAGGTCGTCTTGCTTGTCGGCATTGACCGCGATCTCCTTGAGGGCGAAGTACAGCTTGTAAGGCGAACCATCCAGCAGGTATGAATCAAAAAGGAGGGTCAGGTTGTCCTGGTCATCCAGGGCATAGCGGCTATACTTGAGCTGGAAATTCTGCTCGATCATCCGTCGCAGAAAACCAATATTGAGCGTCTCGGCGCGCGCCACTTTGGCCTCTGCCCGGATCATCTCGTCGCCCACCTCCCCTTCGATCAGCTTCGAACCTTGCAGCAGCTCAAATTGCAGCTTCCCATCCCGGACGGTAGTGCTGACATTATCTTGTTGGTCATCGGTGAGATAAACAAAAAACTCTGCAAAGCTTGCCTGATAGTCTCCCTGCTCAAAGAGTGCCAGCGATCGATCCCAGGCGTCATATTTCTCTTCGGCCTTGTAGGCATCACTGTAGCGACCGAAACGCACCGGGGGGTCTTCGCCATTCGCTTCACCGCCCTTGAATATGTTCCTGAAAATGCGCATGAAAGAGGGTCAAGATAGGGCTTTTGCCCCTTGTTTTACCGGGTGCAGGCCTTACACCAACCGCACAACCGAGGTGCCGTTCGTGAGCACGGGATCCGCTGCATCCATCTCGAGCAAATTGAGTCCCGGCCTCTTGCCAGCCTCAATGCTGCCCAACGTTTCGGCAAATCCCAGTGCATGGGCACCATTGAGCGTGGCCCATTGCAGGATCTCGTCAAACGGGATAAACGACTGGTAACGCATGATCGTTTTCATTTCCTCGAGAACCGACAACTGCCAGTTGGATGTCAGGCTGTCAGTGCCGATGGTGATCCTGGCACCGGCAGCGCCCAAGGCCGCATAGTCCGGCAGGCGATTCTCGATATAAAGATTGGCATTGGGGCAGGTTGCCCAGTAAACGTGCTCGCTCCAGGCATGGGCTGCGCGGGCTTCCTCCTCTGTCGTAAGCGTATTATGAACGAACAAAGTGCGTTGATCGGGATCAAGGTGCATCAGCGCATAGTGGATGGAGCCCGCACCGATGGGTGAAAAATGCGCGAGCGATAGATCAAATCCTTCGTAAAACGGGATGAGGGCGCCGGTCTTGTTCCGGAACAAGGCGTTTTCCGCTTCCATTTCCTGATTATGGATGCTCACCGTCTGTTGCGGCCCGGTATTGAATGTCCTGATCTTCGCAAAAAGTGAAGGCGAGACGGTATAGGGTGCATGCGGTACGCAGGTCTTGCGATGCCCGGGCGGCAATGTCAACTGTTCGAACACCGCGTGATATTGCTCAAAACAGTGCTCTGCCTGATCATCCTGCAGGAAATCAAACATCTCCACAAAGGTGTAGTAGCGGATGGGGCTTGCGGCCTTCCGGGCAAACGTATCCGCGGTGTTGGAGATGTCACCAACCGCCACGATCCCGTTCTGGTACATTTCGGCGTCTGCATTGCGAATGGCCTCGGCAATCATTTCGCTGGTGGCGGAACGCTGCTGCACGACGCTGGTGATGAATGGGATCAGACCAGTGCCGGTCGGCACCTTCCCTTTCATGTGCGATAGCTCCAGGTGACAATGTGCATTGACAAAACCGGGCACGATGACCCCGCGGTGATACTCCAGCTCCGAGCGGTCAAAATCAATGGCTGTGCCGACTTGCAGGATGAGGCCATCATCGGCTACCACGACAACACCATTCTCGATCGGTGGTTGCGCAACGGGATACAAGCGGTCGCAGGTGATCTTTCTCATTCGTGATGAATTTGACGTCTGTCAGAGTGCAGTTGAGATCAGCCCGTTCTTGACCCTCGGCTCAAACCAGGTGCTTTTGGGCGGCAAGGTCTCACCCGCATCCGCCACCTTGACGAGTTCCTCCATAGCGACCGGATAAATGCAGAATCCGATACGGTAAGCGCTTTTGTGGGTTTTCTCAATGACGCCTTCGATACCACTGATACCTTCCACATAGCGCAAGCGCAGATCGTTGCGCACATCCTCAATGCCCAGGATCGGACCCAGTACTTCATTGTTCAGGATCTCGCCATCCAGGACCACCAATCGATCTGCATACTGCTTCAGGACAAACTTCTTCCACCGCAGGCGATACCATTCCCGATCGAGATACAGCGTGATCTCGTGCTTGGCTCGCGGCTTGGTCGCCTGTTTGAGATGATGGATATGACAAAGGCGTGAGACCCTGGCCAGGAACACGGTCGGTGAGATCTCGTGCAGGATCTCGATCACCCGGTTGTAGTCATGGATGATCAGTTGGTCAAACGGGAGGAACAGGCACAACAGGCGTGCATACCGCAGCCGTCGCTGATCCACGGGGACAGTCTCATACAGTCTGGCACCGGTCGCACAGCGATGATGTCCATCGGCGATATACGCGCGTGCGATCTGCTCAGCAAACATGCGCTGGAAGGCCCGGATCTGCTCCGGATCCTCGACTGCATACAGGCGATGCTCCTGCTGCTCCTCGCGAAAGATGACCGCGTGCACGGGCTCACCTGATCTGACCTCTGCGACCAGGTCGTCAATCGCCTGGTTGCGGGGATACGTGAGCAGTACCGGTTTGATCATGGCTTCCCGTTCGAGGAGCAGATTGGTCATGTATCGTTCTTTCGCAGCGAGGGTTTCTTCGTGACATTTGATCCGCCCATCGAGATAGTCGTGGATGTCCGTACAGGCAACCACGCCCAGGTAGTGTCTGTTGGGGCCGGTGATCTCGTAGACAAACAGCGCCTCCTGGTCCGCTTCGCTGAAAAATCCGCTTTTCCAATAAGCCGGAAACTCATGTTTGACCGTGGCAAAAAAGGTATCTGCCGATGCGATCAGTTGAAAGTTGGGGAAGATGGGCCGGAAAGGGTAGATGGTCATGGTGTGTCCGGCATTTGGCTGAGAGCCGGGGCGATCAAGGTAGTAAACACATTACAAAAGCCCGGGTACGATCCGCCGTCCATGGTAAACGGACGCACCGATCAAATCGTGCACGTCATGGATATTTTCAAAAGTAACACGACCTGCCGCGATGATCGTGAGCCGGTCTCCGGAAACGGTGATCATCTCCCGCAGCACAGGCGCCCCGGCACGGGCGGTGGCTGCACCCCCTGAGGACAATATGCTGTCAACCGAGCTGATCTGCGTCAGATTGCGCACCTCCTCAAGCGGTCGTTGACAGGCGTCGATCGCCTTGTGTACGGTGATACGCAGGTCGTCCCCGCATGCCGCCAATGCGGTGATCCAATCCAGATCCAAATGCCCGTCAGGTGTCAGTGCACCGGTCACAATGCGCCCGATACCCTCCTCAAGACAGAGACACACAGACCTGATCGCAGCTTCGCGGTCGTCCCGCGAGTAAACGAAGTTCCCCGGACGCGGCCGGATCATGACCTTTACGGGGAGGTCGACGGCGGCCATGACCTGCCGGATCAATGCGCGGGAGGGCGTAAGCCCGTCTTGGTCAAGCTGGGTACACAGTTCGATCTGATGGGCCCCCATCGCCTGGGCGTGTACGGCCTGCTGGAGTGTTTCGACGCAAGCTTCGATGCGGAACGGATGCATGACGGGATCAGGTCACGGCGCGGAAGAACGCGCTGTACATCCAGTTGGACTCGGAAGTCAGGATGGTATCGAGGGTCTTGTCCGCCTTCTCGGAATACCGCTTCAATTCTTTGATCATCCGGCAAAACTCGGCTGAGTCGGGGCACTGGCTTTCCACACAGCTGATCTCGTTGAGCACTTTGACCATGGGGTCAAGCTCTTTCCGCTTGCGGTGCAGAATGATCTGCTTCATCATCAGCATCACATCCTTTTCCGCCTGAAAGTAGTCCTTGCGATCTCCGGGTTTCAGCACTTTTTGCACCAGACCCCAGTCGATCAGGGCATGTACGTTGATATTGACGTTGCCACGCGAGATCTTCAACGCCTCCATGATCTGATCGGCACACAATGGTTCTTTGGCTACGATCAGCAAGGCATGGATCTGCGCCATCGTCCTGCTCACGCCCCAGTTACTTCCCAGTTTGCCCCAGGATTCGATAAACTTCGCCTTGGCTTCGGTCAGGTGCATACAATCCTCGATGAAACACTGTATTAAAGAGTGTCGGTCCTCAAATTGTTCAAAAACCCGGTCAACTTTCTCTTTGATAGAATGGGAGCTTGACCACCCTACCAGGCAACTCCTTGCGATTGGCCCTGATGACAAATTCAGTGCCGGGAGTTGCAAACTCCGTGTGGACATAACCCATACCGATCGGCTTTTGCAGGCATGGTGAAAGCGTGCCCGACGTGACCCGGCCAATCGGGTTGCCGGCCCCGTCCTCGATCGGATAGTTATGCCGCGGCACGCGCCGGTCGTCGACAACAAACCCGACCAGTTTGCGGTCTACGCCATTCTCGCGTTGCGCCCGAAAGAACTCGACAGAGTTGAAGTTGTCTTTTTTGGTCTTGGTGATCCAGCCGAGCCCTGCCTCCAGCGGGGAGGTGCTGTCATCGATGTCATTACCGTAGAGGCAATACCCCATCTCCAGGCGCAACGTGTCGCGCGCACCAAGGCCTGCAGGTGTGACCGGACCTGCAGCAAAGATCGCATCCCAGATCTCCGGAAGGTCTGCATCACGTGCATACAACTCAAACCCGCCCGACCCCGTATAACCTGTGGCCGATATCAGCACATTCTCCTTTCCTGCAAACGTGCCCTTCTTAAACTTGTAAAAGGGGATGGATGCCAGGTCGACATCCGTCAGGGATTGCAGCAGGGCAGTCGTGCCTGGTCCTTGTACAGCCAGCAATCCGGTTTGACCGGAAATATCGATCAGGTCAGTGTCAAACTGGTTGTGCTCCTGGATCCAATCCCAGTCCTTTTGGATATTGGAGGCGTTGACCACCAGCATGAATGCCTGTTCTCCTTCCGCACACATGTCTTCCGGGAGGCGATAGACCAGCAGGTCATCGACGATCCCGCCATGGTGATTTGGCATGCACGAATATTGCGCATCGCCGATCTCGAGTTTCGCAGCATCATTGCTGGTGACGAGCTGGATCAGGTCGAGCGCTTCCTTTCCACGCACGATGAATTCGCCCATGTGGGAGACATCAAAGATCCCGACCCCTTTGCGCACTGCCAGATGCTCTTCCTGGATCGTTGAATAGACGACGGGCATGTAGTAGCCGGCAAAACCGGTCATCCTGGCACCCAGCTCCTCATGACGGCTGGCCAGCGGCGTGTACTTGAGTTGCTCTCGTGTTTCGGTCATAATGTGTGATTCGGTCTGGAATTTACGAATCTTGACCGGAGTGTCAGTTGAGGATGTTGACTTCCCGGATCTCGTCGCCGATCTGGATGTTGTGTACGACATCCATGCCACCGGTCACCGAGCCGAAAATCGTGTAGTTACCATCGAGATGTGGTGTTGGTGAGTGGGTTACAAACCACTGCGTACACTCGGTGTGGTTGCCGGCCGACGCCATGCCCACGTAGCCCTCCCGGTCATAATACGCCGGAGCCAACTCAGACCGGATCGTATAGTCCAGGCTGCCATACCCGTCACCGCGGGGACAGCCACCCTGGATCACGAAATTGGGCACCACCCGGTGGAAGTTCTTTCCGTGGAAAAAGCGATCGCGCGCCAGCCGAACAAAATTGACCACTGTGCCGGGCGCGTGTTCCGTAAACAGCGCCAGCCTGACGGTACCCTGGGAGGTGATCACTTCGGCTTCGATGGTATCGCGCAAGTCGCCAGCTATGCTCCAGTCGATCGGATGATTGAAGCCGACCTGTTTCGGTTGAGCCTCCTCTCCTTTCAGTTCTGCAATGCAGGCACTCAGTGCGTTGTAGGTTTCGATGGCATCAGGGAGCGTGATCTTGTCGAGGGCTGCCTCGAGGGTGGAGAGGTAGGCGGTTGCCGCACGCTGCAGCGCGTCGTTTCGCAGGTAGCCGGCTGCCACCGCAGTCATCGCCACATCGCCTGTCTCGACGGCGTCGGCCAGGTAACCGGCAATCTGCTGGCGCACGCGACTCGTCTGACCCCCGAAATACAGGTTCAGGTCGTCACGCGTGCCGATCTCGCCAATCGCTGCGATGGCTGCGGTCCTCTCGGCCGGATGGTCAGCCTGCATGCCCCGCTGGTAGAGGGCTGTATAATTGGTCGGGTCGGCCGCCAGTGCCGCGATGACCGATGCACTCTCGTACGGATTTTTTGACCGGCGCAGCCACTCCTGCAGTTCGTTGTTAATATTTGTCTTGGTGATCGTATAACTCGGTGACAGAAACTTGTTGCTCGCCTGATACATCAGCGACTTGATTTCCCACGGCAACTGCGTTTTGGAGATCGCCCGGTACCGCAGTGCGTCGGCGCGTGTGCCGTTGTTCACAAGGTATTGGCCTGCCGATCTGGCCACATGGAGGTTGGCATTCTGCAGTCCTGCAAACGCCAGTTCCTTGACCTGGTTGTACGGAAAATACTCCAGAGCCCGAATGATATTGCACTGCACCCGGTAGTCTGTATCCCGGCTGAATCGCCGCTCAAGCACTCTTCGAGCCTGCACATCTGCTGACTTGCCGAGTGCCACTGCCAGGCACATGCGAATGCGTGGATCGGGGTCACTTTCGAACATCGGAATGAGGGTAGGCAAATGCGGTGCCGTCTCGATGTCCCTGGCGCGGTAGAGATAGTTGGCTGCCGTGACCCGGATCGACATGGGCAACTGTGTGGATGCGAGCAGGTCGACCATTTCCGCCGTGCCTTCCGGCACAACGATCCCGCGCAAGGCGAAGCGATAGATCCCGCGTGCCTGCCCCAGGATCAGGATGCTGTCCTCCAGGTCATAGGTCTGGATCGTCGCGAGGTATCGCAGGGTCCCGATCGAGCCAGTCTTGCCCACAGCTTCCAGAATGGCAGCATTGGATCGCAGATACTGCCGGGCGGAGTCGTTGGAAGCGAAGTTGCGCACCAGGATATCCTCGGCAGCCGGACTGCCGGACTGCCCCAGGGCATAGGCCGCCGCCATGCGCACTTCTTCCTGCGGATCAGTGAGGAGACGTCCGAGAGCATGGATCACCGTACTGTCGCGCATCGACGCAAACGCCATGGCTGCCCGGTATCTCAACGACGGATCCACATGGTCAAAGTACTGGACGAGGCTATCGACCAATTGGCGGTCCTGAAAATCAAGCAAGCGCTGTTGATCAGCGCGCCGGAAATCCAGCTCAAACGGTGGCACGGTCACATGATCGTCTGCTGGCACGCACCCCCAGGCCACTGCAGCGAGAAGTCCGATACATACCCATTGTAGTTGTCTACGCGTCATACACTTGCATCTCAACAATTGTCAGGGGTGGGAGACTTATCGGTGACCGTCCTCGAACTCATCCTGAAAAACCTCGCCGTCGTCAAACGACTCGATTTCACGACTGCGGTCAATCACTTTGTATTTCTCACAGTTGATTTCGATGTCCGGTCCTCCCGGTGGAAAGTAAAAATCGGCATCCGGCTCGAAATCCACATTGTCTGCACGCTCAATTTCCTGAATAAAGGCTCTGAAAAATGGCTTGGCCATCACACTGCCCTGTCCGTTGGCCAGTGACAGGAATCGGATCCAGGGGTCTTCACCTCCCACCCACGTTCCAACGACCAGTGAAGGGGTGATACCCATAAACCACCCATCGACATAGTCATTGGTCGTCCCCGTCTTGCCACCCACGGGCGAACGGATGCCTCCCAGATTGGTGCCTGCATACCGCAGCATGTCGACCATGACATAGTTGGCTTTGGGTGGCAGGGCCATTTGTTCTTCCGGGATCGCTCGGTAGATCTCGGCGCCATGCTCATCCTCGATCGCCAGCACGAAGAAGGGCTTGTTGTAGACTCCGTTGTTGGCAAAGGTGGCATAGGCACCGGTCATCTCCATCACTGACAGGTCAGCCGATCCCAGGCAGATCGAGGGTTGATTGGGAAGACGGTACTCACCATCGCTCCGCACCCTGGAACTGTCGATTCCCATGTTGTGCGCAAGTCCTCTCACCACGTTGGCGTTGCCGAGCTGTTGCATCAGAAAGACAGAGCAGGTGTTGCGCGAGTCGCGCAGGCAGTCATAGAGGGTCAACGTTTCCATCGTGTATTTACCGTCGGCATTCTGCGGTGTCCACGGCTCCAGGAGGCCAAACTGGCCATCACCGGGGGCGATGGTGTACGGCTGGTCGACGACCGGAAAACAGGGTGAAAAGCCTTGCAACGCAATCGCCGTTGCGTACACAAACGGTTTGAACGTAGAGCCCACCTGGCGGCTGATCTGAATATGATCAAATTGGAAATAGCGGTGATCAATGCCGCCGACCCAGGTTTTGATCTGTCCGTTGCGCGGGTCCAGGGCCAGGATGCCGGTCTGAAGAAACTGGCGGTGATATCGGATCGAGTCGAGTGGTGTCATGACCGTATCGACTTCACCTGCTTCGTTGTAGGCGAAGACGCGCATCGGCACTTTCGTGCCGAACTGCCGATCCACTTCCTCCTGGAATGCAGCGTACTGTGTTTTGACCTCCTCCCAAACATCGGACTCCAGGACCTTGCGATACCCTGCCGCCCGCCCCGATGAAATGGTCTTACGGGCAACCAGTCTTGCGATGTGTCCCTTGCGGCTCTCCTCCTCGATCAGATTCTCGATATCCCAGTCTGAAAGCGAAACATCCATGCGCTCGGTGACCTGCATCAGGACCGGAGCCATCAGGCTGTCGCGGATGTTCTGATAGCGATCAGAAAAGCGCATCAGGTTGTTGAGGGCCGTACGCCTGATCTGACGCTGGGCAGCGTCGGCATCGTATGTCCATGGATCCCGGTTGCGCCAGATCCGCCAATAGCGCTTCTGCACGGTCTCCATGTGCTTGCGCATCTCGCGTTCGGCGATCTCCTGCATCTCCAGATCGATGGTCGTGTAGATCTTGAGGCCGTCCCGGTAGATGTTGTACTTGCTGCCATCCGGCTTCCGGTACTCCGGTCGTTCGAGCAGATTCTTGAGCCACTTGGCCAGTTCGGCGCGGAAGTAGGGAGCCGGCCCCTCGGCATGCGTCTGGCGCTTGAAATTGGACATGTCCAACGGCAGGACTTTGAGTGAATCGTACTCCTCGGCTGTGATAAACGCGTTGCGCTCCATCTGTTTGAGCACCACCATGCGCCGCTCCACAACGCGGTCTGGCCAGCGCAGGGGATTATAGAGCGAAGGGTTCTTGAGCATCCCGATCAGTGTGGCTGCTTCTTCGATCGGCAGGTCTTCCTGTTGCTTGCCGAAATAGATCTCGGACGCCGCCTTGATCCCGTAAGCCCCATGGATAAAGTCAAACTTGTTGAGATACATCGCGATGATCTCCTCCTTGGTATAACTCCGCTCGATCTTGACGGCGGTGATCCACTCCTTGAACTTGGTGATAATGAGGGTGCCATAACGGCGGATCTTGCCCATGCCCGAAAAATCCGGGCGTTCAAAGAGGAGTTTGGCAAGTTGCTGGGTCACCGTGCTTCCGCCGCCCTTCCCGTCCATTGTGATCACCCCGTATACCGCACGGCCCAGAGCCTTCAGATCGATCCCCGCATGACCGTAAAATCGCTCATCTTCAGTGGCGATCAGAGCATCAACAAGATGCGGATTGAGGTCATCGAACGTTACCGGAACACGGTTTTGCGTATAGTATCTCCCAAACTCAGAGCCCTGGTTGTCGTAGATGCGGCTCGCTTTCTGAAAATCCGGATTCTCCAGTTGTTGAAAATCCGGCAGATCCTGGAATGACAGGATGACAAAAAACAGAATGACCAGGCCCACCAGTCCGAGGGCCGCCAGCCACATGCGGCGGATCCATCTGGCGTATGGATGGTTTTGCTGGTTGATCTTGAGCTTGATCATATCCGAATGGCAAAATTAACGAAGCCGGACCGTAAAAGAGGTATACGACTTATGAATCATATGACAGCATCCTCCTGATCAGATCGGGTGCCACCTGATGACCGATCGAAGGCACTCCCAGTGCTGAGATCAGGGCGAAATGCACGTGCCCCGACCGGCGTTTCTTGTCTTTGCCAATCAGTTCCAGCAGGACCTCCGGCGGGATCGCCGGCGTGCCGAGCTCTGGGAACACTTGCCGTACCGCCGTGTTGATCCGATCGACAGCCGCATCCGGCAAACCTGCCACTTCCCGTGCAATCTGACTTTCCGCGAGCATTCCCAGGGCTACCGCCTCACCATGCAGCAAATCGTAACCGGTCTCAAGGGCGAACGTCTCGAGGGCATGACCTATTGTGTGACCAAAGTTGAGCGCCGCCCGGATGCCGCGTTCAGCAGGATCAGCTTCGACAAATTGTTTTTTTACCTGCACCGACTGCAGCAACAAGTCATCCCAGGCCATCCCTGAAAGGTCGCCGTGTATCATCGCGAGCAGATCAGGGTCACCGACGCAACCGTGCTTGATAACCTCTGCCAGCCCGTTGCGTACATGGCGGTCCGGTAGCGTCTTTAGAAATGCCGGGTCGATCCACACCAGTTGCGGCGAAGCGAATACCCCGACATAGTTCTTCAATCCGTCGAGATCGACCCCATGCTTGCCACCAATGGCTGCATCGACCATTCCAAGCACCGAAGTGGAGATATGCAGAAACCGGATGCCCCGCAGATATGTGGCCGCACAAAACCCACCCAGATCGGTCACGACCCCTCCCCCGAGGTTGACAACAAGGCTGTGGCGATCTGCCCCCTGATCGGTCAGCTGCCGCCAGACCATCAGGCAGGTATCCAGGTTCTTGGCCTCTTCACCAGCGTGCATTGCGATCCAGTGCGCTGGCGCTGGCCACGACAAACTGCGGAGCGCCGGTGCGCAAAACTGCATGGTCTGCGCATCAGCAAGGATATGCACCGACGAATAGTCGTTGGAGAGCACATCAGGCAAACCTGCGACATCCCCGAAGTAGACCGGGACATCATTGATCGTCATGGCCGGTGTGGGCGGTGCGTTCATGCCTGTAAATCGATACTGTCGGTGCTCCAGGCCTGTGCACGTTCTGCGAACAGGGCTTTGGTGGCCGCCCAGGTGTCGGCAAAAAGCCGGGATTGGCGGTAGGCCTGCAATGCCGCATCGTCCTGCCAGATGCTGATCGTGAAGAAACGCTGCGGATCGTGCCGGTCACGCAGCAATTCGAGGTACTGACATCCGGCAAATCCGCGAATCTGACCTCTGCTGCTCGCGAAGATCTCGAGAAAGCGCTCCTCCTCCCCGGCCCGAAAGCGCATCGATACAATCCGTTTGAGCATGGTCATTCGTTGAAATGGATCTGCACGGCATCGTCTACCTTGATGCCCAGGAGGGATGCCGCCCGGCCCATATTGATGCCCAGCTCCAGGTATCCGGCATTGTTAAAACGACAAACTGTTTCGCCCACCGGCACATCGTAATAGTTGTCATGCATCACGGTGATCGGATCGTGCCGTTTGTAGAACAATTCAAACGCGCGGTCGGCGCAAACCGACTCAAACAGGTCACGCGTAATATTGAAGATGATATTGTCGTAGTGATCCACATAGATGGCCACACCCCGGATATAGGTCGAGGTCACGACTGGCTTGAGGTGGATGCGCCGTTGGAAATTCTCGGTGATCTGCCCGATCTCATCCAGTTCCTTGCCGGCTTGCAGATCAGCTGCACAACGGGCGATCCATTCCTTGAGGCCGAGGTGATCGGGACGTGCGAGCCGGTGGCAGGTCGTGATCTCATCAAACAGCAATGTGATCATACCGTTGTCCAGCATCATAAAGTACTGCCCGTCGCGTTGTACGCAGACCAGGTCCTGCTCCGCAGTGCGGTTGTGAACGAGCGCCAGATGGATGGTCCCGGGGGCAAACGGGGGGTAGGCCTGCTTCAGGACAAACGCCGCCTGAACGATATCGAAGCTTTTAATGTTATGACTGACATCGACCAAATTGAAACCGGGGTATGCCCGCAGCAAGTGACCTTTGAGGTGCGCGACATAGTGATCAGAAGTGCCGTAATCGGTTGTCAGTGTCAGGATAGCCATGCGCGCTGTCCGGTCTGCGAATCTGTTTGCGCTAAAATAACTGCATTTGGATGAAATCCGCTGAGCGATCCAGTCCTACGAATATTTCTATCTTTAATAAGTTGATCTAAAATTGAGTGTATTGAGCGAAATCGTTTTGACCGTCGACGGAGTAGACCCATTGGAACTATTCGGCGAAAACAACACCAAACTCAACCTCCTCAGACAAGCGTTTCCCAGTCTTCATGTGACTTCACGCGGCAACCAGTT
Organism: Saprospiraceae bacterium; assembly: GCA_033720735.1. GTDB lineage: Bacteria > Bacteroidota > Bacteroidia > Chitinophagales > Saprospiraceae > B8-G4. The sequence continues at coordinate 4,787 of JAWWBX010000035.1, read as the reverse complement.
GCGGCTGTCCGGTGAAAAGAAATACACCCAGAAAGCCAAGGCCAAGTTTGAATCCATGGTGCGCTTTCTGCGCGAGCACAATGAGCTGCCGCTGCGTACGGTCGAGGACATGCTGGACGGGACGCACTCGTACCAGCACGCTGCGGGCGGGTCCGAGAAGGTGATTGTCTATGGTACCAGCGGGAAGGCCATTCGTGCCAAGACACCGAATCAGATGCAGATGGTCGAGTTGTGCAACAACAAGGACATCGTGTTTGCCATCGGTCCGGCGGGTACTGGTAAAACCTATACGGCGGTCGCCATTGCAGTGCGGGCACTCAAAAACCGCCAGGTCAAGAAGATCATCCTGACGCGGCCAGCCGTCGAAGCGGGGGAAAACCTGGGGTTCCTGCCGGGAGACCTGCGTGAAAAGATCGATCCCTACCTCCGCCCGCTCTACGACGCGCTCGACGACATGATCCCGATCGAAAAACTCAAATATTTTATGGACAACCGCGTGATCGAGGTAGCCCCGCTGGCCTTTATGCGCGGCCGCACCCTTGACAATGCTTTCATTATCCTCGATGAAGCGCAAAACGCGACCACCACACAACTCAAGATGTTCCTCACCCGCCTGGGCCCTTCCGCCAAATGCATCGTCACCGGCGACCTGTCACAGATCGACCTGCCGCGCCAGCAGCACAGTGGCCTGCACAAGGCACTTCATTTGCTGGGAGATCTGGAAGGGATCGGCAAGATCTTCCTCAACGCCGAGGATGTCGTGCGGCACCGGCTGGTCAAGGACATTATCCGGGCGTACGACCGCGACGCCAAGCGGATGGAACGCTCGGGAGAAGAAGAGTAATTAAAATTATGGCTAGCCCCTGCCTTCGAGGCTCAGGATCTTGATCTCGACCCGCTGGTTTTTGCGTTGCGCAGCCAGGCTGTAGGTGTCATTTGAGATGAGCGGCTGGCGTTTGCCATAGCCTTTGTAGACAATCTGATCCCGGGACACGCCACGTTCGAACAGGTAGTCAGCGACCGCCTTAGCCCGCGCCCGTGAGAGCCTGTCGCAGTAATCATGACCCGGTTTGGTGTTGGTATGCCCGCCCAACTCGATCACCACATCCGTATTCCCCGCAAGAAACTTGTACAGCTCATCGAGCACTTCAAACGACTCTTCTTCGATCCGTGAGGAGTCGGCCTTGAAGTACAGCTTGTCGATGCGAATGGTCTGTCCCTTGCGCAGCTTGCTGCGTTGCAGGTCATTGAGGATCCGCGGGGCCTCTTCCTCGGTGACCGCTGGCACAGCCGGAGGGGGCGTTGCTTCTTCCTCAACATCGATCTCCTCGTCCGGTTCGGGTTCAGGTTCCGCGGGCACTGGTGTCGGATAGACCTCGGGTGCCCGGTTGACACTTTCCGGGAGTTCCACTTCCTCAATTACGATATCCTGCGCACACGGGATCGGCTCGAACGCGGATGCGTGGTCTACCAGGATATGCCCGTTGTACGGGATCAGGGTCGGCGTTTTGTAGAAGGCCTCGAAAATGATGAAACGATGGGATTGTGTAGGTTCGATCTTGAACCCGTAAATCTTCCACTTGAGGTTATCGACCGGGTCCGATTCTGCCAGCAACTCATCCTTGTCGCATAAGCTACTTCCGCCCCAGATGCGCAGCACGGCCGGCGTCAGGAAAGGGCGCATAAACCGCGGCGGCTCATCGGACGGCCCGGAGTAGTCCCGCAGTCCCATATAGGTTTCCGATTTGGCCAGGTAGACGCTAAACTGGTAGCATTGCCCTGCTTCGAGGGGAGATGATAACGCTTGCGACAGGAACTCCCAGGAATCATTCTGGCGGACGACCAGTCCGAGGAAGGTCTGTCCGTCGACGGCCGACTTATTCACTTTCCATGCTTCCGGGTGGGGATGAATGTCAGGCGGCGACTCTCCCGGGAATGCTGCTACCGCACAGTCGTGCCACCCGCGGATCGGTCCGCTGTAGTTGACGCCGCCTGCCCGGGGCACGTCTTCGAAGGACGGATTCTTGAGCCTGACGTCGTCCTGCCCGGACACACTATGGAGTTGCAGCGCTACTGTCAGCACGCCGGCGAGTCCAAGCCGCAAGATGTGAGTACCCTTCCTCATGTATGCTTTTAACGCGAAATAACGCAGAGTTTGTACCTGATTCGGACCGGGAAATTTAATGAAAATGTACGATCCCGATATGAGCTTCCGATGTTTGCGTGGATTTGTTCGATAAACGGCAGGCAGGTGCCATTTGTTGTGGGCTAATCGTGACAATTTACCGGCACCAGGTCGGACAGGTTGTCGATCAGGACATGGCCATTGTATGGCACAATCGTGGGGGTTTTGTAGAAGGCTTCCAATAGCAGGTATTGGAATCTCTCTTTTGGTCGCATGATCGTATGATAGACTTCCCAGGAGGTATGATCGATCATCTCGCTTTCAGCAAGGAGGGCTTGCTTGTCACAGATATCATTCCCGCCCCAGATACGCACCACGACCGGGGTCAGGAAAGGGCGCATGAACCGCGGCGGCTCATCGGCCGGTCCGGAATAGTCACGCAAACCCATATACACGGTGGAGCGCATCAGTGAAAGATCAAGTTGATAACATACCCCCGGCAGCATCGGGCTTGACAACTCCTGTCCCACCGACTCCCACGTATCATTGTTTCGTACGACCAGGCCGAGGAATGTCTTTCCGTGCGCAGGTGCTCCGTCGACTTGCCATGCATCAGGGTGCGGGTGGATGTCAACCGGCGAGGTCGTTGGAAATTTCTTGACGCCGCAGTCCTCCCATCCGGGAATGGGCGGTGCATGCTGGATGCCGCCGGCGCGCGGTTCTGCTTCAAACGACCCGTTCTGGATCTTGATCACCTCCTGGCTGATCCCGGCTGATGGGACCAGGAATCCGACAAGTAAAACGCAAAGGATTGGGCCAATTGCAGCGAAAGGGGTCATCATCCAACGCATTGGGGACTCCCTATAAGTTATGCTATTTCAAAGTAAGATGCTACTTGAAGGCATTCAGCCCCGTCACATCGTGCCCGGTGATAAGCAGGTGGATGTCGTGCGTCCCCTCGTAGGTGAGCACGGTTTCCAGGTTCATCATGTGCCGCATGATCGGATATTCGTTAGTGATGCCCATGCCGCCGTGGATCTGCCTTGCCTCGCGGGCGATCTCCAGCGCCATCATGACATTGTTGCGCTTGGCCATCGAGATCTGGGCCGGCGTGGCTTTCTTTTCATTTGCCAATGTGCCGAGTCGCCACACCAGCAGCTGGGCTTTGGTGATCTCGGTGATCATCTCCGCCAGTTTCTTCTGGGTGAGCTGAAACCCGCCGATCGGCTTGCCAAACTGCTCGCGTTCCAGGCTGTAGCGCAGTGCGGAATCGTAGCAATCCATCGCCGCGCCGATCGCCCCCCAGGCAATCCCGTACCGGGCTTTTGACAAGCAGGAGAGCGGGCCTTTCAGCCCGCGAATCTCCGGGAAGACATTCTCCTTGGGTACGCGTACATCCTCAAACACCAGCTCTCCGGTGACGGATGCGCGCAAGGACCACTTGCCGTGGATCTCCGGTGCCGAGTAGCCGGGCGTGCCGGCCTCGACCACCATCCCGCGTACCTTGCCTTCGTCGTCACGTGCCCAGACCACTGCCAGATCTGCGACCGGCGAGTTGGTAATCCACATCTTGGTTCCGTTCAGCACATAGGCATCACCGTCATCGCGGATCGTGCTGAGCATGCCCGCCGGGTTGGAGCCGAAATCCGGCTCGGTCAGACCGAAACAGCCGATCAATTCACCTGACCCCAGCTTGGGCAGATACTTGCGCTTCTGCTCCTCACTGGCATAGGCATAGATCGGGAACATCACCAGCGATCCCTGCACGGAAGCCATCGACCGCACGCCCGAGTCACCCCGCTCGAGTTCCTGCATGATCACGCCATAGGCGATCTCATCCATGCCTCCGCCACCGTATTCGGCCGGCAGGCTGGGTCCGTAGGCACCGATCTCGGCAAGTCCCTTGAACAAATGGGTCGGGCACTCGGCACGCTCGGCATAATCCTCGATGATCGGAATGACCTCCTGTCCCACCCACTCCCGCACGGCCTGGCGGGCCAGCAGATGGTCCTCCGACAGCAGCTCGTCGATCGCGTAATAATCGTGAGCCTGGAACTTGTCTACTCTGGCTGACGTCATGGTTTCCATATCAGTTTCATTTGCGCTGCGAAGATAGGCAGACGAGTTCAGAGTGAAGAGATGAGAGTGGAGGTGTTCGTTTATGTAGAAAAAAGACAAAGACGCCCCGCGCAGGTTTCCTGAGGCCCCATTGACCCTTTCACCGGGTGGTTTGTTTAATATGAAAAGCTCCGAATGGACATCAACACCCTGCAGTTGTTCATCATTCTGGGAGGAATCGGTCATTTTGTCCTTGTGGCGGGTTCGTTGTTCATCCCGCAGCTGATGGATTGGCGAGGAAAACTCCGCAATGTCCATAGCCATATCCGGCAGATGTTCTGGACGTATGCCGGTTACATCCTGGCGATTCATGTCTTTTTTGGTCTGATCTCAGTGCTGGCTACCGAAGAATTAACAAGTCCCAACCCCCTCTCGATCGGATTCAACGCATTCGTCACCCTGTACTGGTTGGTGCGGATCATTCTCCAATTCACGATCTATGACAAAAAGGATCTTCCCAACGCAAGCAGATTCAGGATCGGTGAGGCAGTACTTGTCAGCGCATTCGCCGGATTTGTGGTACTCTACGGGACAGTAACCTGGC
>JAWWBX010000034.1:0-22615 GCA_033720735.1 Saprospiraceae bacterium | reverse complement strand
TTTCCTGCCGACTATCCTACCTATGTGTCACGGGACCAGCTCGTCGCCTATTTCGAGGATTATGCGCGCCATTTTTCCATCCAGCCCGAGTTTGATACCGAGGTGACGTCCGTCCGTCGCCATGACGATGGCGGCTGGGAACTCGTCACGAATCGGGGACAGCGCATCGCAGAGCGCGTGGTCATTGCGACGGGCGTCAACCAGCGTCCCAACATTCCGCATTGGCGCGGTCAGGAAGCATTTCGGGGTACGGTCACCCATTCGATCGGTTATCGCAACCCGCAACCTTTTCTCGGCCGGAAGACACTGGTGATCGGAATGGGGAACACGGGAGCGGAAATTGCCCTCGACCTCGCAGAGCACGGCGTGCCTACCTGGATTTCCGTGCGTGGGCCGGTCAATATCGTTCCGCGTGATCTCAATGGACGTCCGGTCCAGGAAACAGGCCGGATCCTGGCCCGCTTGCCCTTTGGGATCGGTGAATGGATCGGTGCGCAAGTACAAAGCCTGTACTTCGGCGATCTTTCGAAGTATGGCCTGAAGCGATCGCGGAAACCACCGGCGGTCCAGTTGCGCGAAACGGGTAAGACCCCGGTAATCGACATCGGGACCATCCGCGCAATCAAGGAAGGCAGGATCACAGTCATCGATGAAGTCGCCAGATTTACCGAACAGGGCGTTGTTACCATCACGGGTGAAACGCTGGAGATCGATCGCGTGATCCTGGCCACCGGTTACCATTCCTGTCTGGCCGACCTGATCGAGCAGATGGATCGATTCCTCGACCCGAGGGGGTATCCGCTGAGCCCGATCGGCACTGGCTATCATGCCGGGCTGTATTTCGTTGGTTTTGACAACTACAAGCTTGGAGGAATCCTGGGCACTATTTACAACGATTCTGAAACCGTGGTTTCCGCAATCCGCAGCAATCATCCACCTGTTCCCGGCTAGCGCACAAGCGTGAGGTCTCCGTGTACCCGCAGCATTTCTCCCGTGCGCGTCTGCAGCATGGCAGTGTAGATATACACGCCCGGCAGGAGGGCACGACCGTCAATGGTGCCGTTCCATCCATGCTCGGGAATACCGGGAGGTGTGCGATCAGTCTGAAAAACGATCTCGCCCCAGCGGTCAAATACCGTCAAACGCACCACTTCGGTGATGCCGGGGCCTGCCGCTATGAAGAACTCATCGTTGACACCATCCCCGTTGGGAGAAAAGACATTGGGTATGAAATAGCGGACATCCCGGATCACCGTCACCAGGATGCTGTCGCGCACGTCGCACCCGTACGGATTCAGAAGCTGAACGGCATACAGCGTCGTCTCATGTGGCGTGACCTCCACTTCAAGGCAGCCGTCGCACACCGGTGGCGTCCAGATCACTGTCGGCTGCGCACTGATCGCAAATGCATCAACCGGCAGGGAGAGCGATGTTCCGGCAAAAATCGTCGTGTCGCTGGGCAGGTCAATCCACAAATCAGGTGGCTCCGCAATCTCCACCTGGATGGTCGTGTCGCATGCGTTCCGATCGCGTACAACCACCTCATAGGCCCCGGGAGCAAGGTCGCCGGCCATTGGTCCGTCAAGCAGAAGACCGTCAACAGCAACCGTGTACGGTGGGACACCACCCGCAATCCCGCTCACACGGATTTCGCCATCATTATCACCGAAGCAGGACACGTCCTGATAGTCGATGTCGACATGCAGTGGTTCAGGCGCCAGGATGGTGATCGAGTCCGTTGCGACACAACCTCGGGCATCAGTGATGCGCACTGTGTACGCACCAGCACTCAACCCGACCGCATGCAGGACCGAATCGCCGTGCGACCACTGTACCGCAAGTGGCGGCGTGCCCGCACTGGTGATTTCCAGAATGGCACTGCCATCTGCCAGGCCATGGCATGAGACACCGTATCCTCCAAAGTCTGATGTGACCATCGCAATCGCCTCCAGGGCAGGCGGAAAGACTGCGGTGAGACTGTCCATGAGAACCAGGCCATTCGCGGACAGGAAGTGGATCGCATACGCACCGCTGAGCCAAAGTGGAACGGTATCAGTCGTGAAAGAATCGATCAACGCCATCCCGGAAGTGCCGCTGGGTTGATGTACCCATGCCAATTGGAACGGGAGTTGCCCGGCCAGCGGGGTGAGCAGGAGAAGAGCAGGATCGTCTGCGCATGCCGGCTGTATCAAAGAGAAGTCAGCCTCGATACTGCAATATTCCGGAGCCAGCAGATCGGTGTTCAACACCACGACGCTGTCGCAACCGGCCTGGTTGGTGAGGACCTCGACAGTCACACCCGTATCTGCCGGGACGCAGGTGCTTGTCGCTCGGTACGTCGTATCACTGCCCGTGTACGTCGTTTCCCGGATGATCATGCTATCGCATCCAGCCTGATTCGTCAGTATGATCGTGGTCACGCCGGTGTCCTGGGGAAAGCACGAAGAGACGGACAGCAGCGTCGTGTCCGGCCCGGCCAGCGTGGCGATGGCGATGACCACGCTGTCACAGCCCCATTGGTTGATCATGCTCTGGATTGTCGTCCCTGTATCCCCGGCTGCACATACGGACGCGGCCAACCACGTCGTGTCTGATGGCAGGAGGGCGATGGAAGTCACGACAATGCTATCGCACCCGAACGTATTTTGCCAGGTGGTCACAGACGTTCCGGTATCTGTGGCGTTGCAGGTGGTCAGGCTGAGCCAGGTGCTGTCCGACGCCGCGTAGTGCACGATGGTGATGACGGTACTGTCGCACCCGAGTTGATTGAGGTACGATTGCGACGTCATCCCGGTATCCTGCGGGTTGCAGGAACTCAGAAACAAATGCGTGGTATCCGTATGGGCGAGTACCGTGCGGATGACCTTCAGCGTGTCACAGATCGCCCCCGGGACGATTTGTGAGACAGTGCCCGTATCGGTGGCTGTACATGTGTATTGCTGGGAAAAGACCGTATCCATTGCTTGAATGTTGACGACCACGATGACCAGGCTGTCGCAACCGTTTTGTGATAGCATCCACTCCTCCCCGTACAAATTGGCTGCTCCGTACTCGGTCCCATTTACAAAAAACGTGGTGCCATCGCAGATGAGCGTGTCGAGCGTAACGGGTTCCGGCACTTCCGTCTCCAGGGGCAGGCACGCAGTCATTACACCGCACTCATTCAGCACTTCCAGGCACAGATCCTGCGCGGTCGTGCCTTGCCAGGCGACAGTCAGCGTGGGTGTGCCCTGTCCTTCGACCAGCACCAACCCCTCTGGCAGGATCCAGTGCATGGAGTCCACATTGTCGGCGGGAATGCTCAGGAACAATACAGTGTCGCCGGGACAGAGAAAGGACGGGCCGTCAATCACGGGATAGTCAGGCAGTTCCTCAATGGCAACCTGGAAACAATTCTGGTTGACATCGCAAAGGGTCTCGACCTCCACGCAGACTTCCCCGCTGCCATCCCACTGCACCAGGACCGAATCAGTCCCCTGGCCGCTCAGGATCTGCCCGTTGTCGACAATCCAGTTGTACGACAACACCTGTGGCGTGTCAGGGACCATAGCCTGATATCCGGCGATGTCGTCCGTACACAGGTTTGCAAGGCCGTCAATATCCGGTACGGGCGCCTCTTCCTGGATCAGGTCGATCATGACCTCATCGCTGGCGCTGCAGAGCGCGATAAACGAAATGTCGTCAAGCGCGAAATCGTTGCCGGAAGGCTGTGTATTCAGATTGACAATGCAGATCTGGGCAGTGGTGGCCTGCCCGGAGCTCCATACCGCGTTGAATGGCTGCCAGAGGCATAAGGTGGAGGTGGCATTGTGGATATCACCGATGGGTTGCCCATTGATCGAGAACTGCAATTGGGCAGGTGAACTGGGATTGACCGAAGCAACCCACGCCGAGAAATCGTAGTACCCGTTCGGCGACACGCTCACGGTCTGGCACCAGATATTCTGAAAGCTTGCTGCGCCATTGATGACCATCATATTGCCACCTCCGGTATGATCACCGCAGGCCGAAAAGCCCGTGTGTACCAGGTTCGGATTGTTGATGACCGTGTAGGTGCCTTCGGGGAACATCTCCGTCTGCGAGCCGGGCTGATCTGCGACATAGTTGTAGTCGGTGAGAAAGCCTGTGTTGCCTGCAGAGAAGTCCCCATTCACCACCAGGTTGCTTGCACTGGTATCGTGTGCGAAGGCGGTGAGCGTGTAGGTGACAGCTCCGTTGACCGTTGCGATGGGATTCAGGCTGTTTGGGTCACTGAGTCCGGAGGTTGGCGTCCACATCCAGGCAACAGCATTGCCGCTGATGGTGCCGCTCAGAGTATAGGTACCACCCGGTGGGCAAAGGCTGGTATCGGGGCCTGCGTCGACCGACACATCGCAAGACGACGCAATCAGCGGTGTGGGGTGAGGGACGGCCCAATACCACCACATCAGAACGGCCAGACCTGACCAAACGAACAGGGAGTGAGGATGCATTCTGGATGTTGCGCTCCGAAGTTACTGCATTCTTGCAGCATCCGGCGTCATGCGTTAGTTGCGCTTTCTTCCGGAAAAAACACTGACACCGCTGGGAAAGGGATTGCCAGACGCTCTGCGCAGCAGTACGACCTGCCCGGTGTGCCATAGCGCGTCCGCAAGCGGTCCGTTGAGCATATTCCAGAATGGAAACTCCGATGTACGCTCACCGCGCTTGAACACGATTTCGAACGAATCGAAGTCTTCGTCGCTGCTCTGGCGAAGAATGTCTGCGGCAACCTGGATATTCTCGAGTGTGGCCTTGCGCATGGCCGCGAAGTCCAGCTGCGGGCGTGGATCGGCACTGTCATTCACCTTGCGCTCCACCGCGTTGCGGAGGGTCCTGGTCAACCCGTAAATGTGGTCAAGCGTCTCCATCGTCGTGCGCCCCTCTGCACTCGGTTTGTAAGACAGGTCCTCATCACGCAACCCTTCGGTTGCCCAATAGTAGCGGAATCCGAGGCCATCGACCATTCTGGCAGCAATGGTGCCGGCGCGATAGACGTCCGGATGATCGGGGATTTGCTCGTAAGGCAGTTTCATGTTGTCAGTGTCCGTTTGCGACATTGCCGGCACCCACGCCATCACGGCGCAGAGCAAGCCAAAGATCCATTTGCTCATCGGTGATCATTTTATGGTTGTGCCAGCCAAAGCTAACGAACACACTTCAATAATCAGGGCGCCCGGAATCACTGGTAGAGGGAATACAGCGATCGACGGTCAATGGGAGAGTCATGATCGAATGGCCCCCGGTATCGTTTGGAAAATGTCGTATCTATACGACCCTCAATCGCTCAACCAAATCCTGAATCATGACACTGCAGCAAACTTACCTGTGTCTCATGGTAGTGACCAGTGCTTGTCTGGTGCCGGGTTGTACATCCGAGCCCGAAACGCCAGCATCGGAAGAGCCCACCTACCATTCCGGACTGCTCCTTCAGCATATGGACACCACGGTGCGACCCGGGGACGACTTTCACATGTATGTGAATGGCACGTGGATCAGGAACACGGAGATCCCGGCCGACAAATCGAGCTATGGGATCGGCATGATGGTCCATGAGAAGTCCCAGGAGGATGTCAAACGGATCATTGAAGAGTCGGCCTCAGCCGAAAATCAGCCGGATACGGACGAACAAAAGGTCGGCGACCTGTACGCCTCCTACATGGATATGGAAAAACGGAATGCGTTGGGGATCAGTCCGTTAGCAAGTGAATTTGCCCGCATTGATGCACTGCAATCTCACAATGATCTTCCGAAGTATTTCGCGTATGCTAACAAACTGGGGTACGGAACGCCGTTGAACCTCTTTGTCTTTCCTGATTTGAAACAGCCCGATCGCTACGCTCTTTACAGCTGGCAGGCGGGGTTGGGTCTGCCCGATCGGGAGTACTATCTCAGCAACGATGGGAATTTCCCGGAGATCCGCAAGGAGTATGTCGAACACATCGACAAGATGCTCGCCCTCGCAGGCATGCGCGACACCAGGCAGAAGGCGGAGGTGATCATGGCCCTTGAGACCCGTATCGCCCGCCAACATATGCGGAAGGAAGAGACCCGTGACATGATGCGGCTGTACAATGCGGTGCCGACCGACTCACTTGATGCCGTTTTGCCGGGTTATGACTGGGAGGTCATGCTCAGCGAAGCTGGTGCCGGAGACGTGGAAGAACTGGTCATTACCCAGCTGGACTATACGCGTTCGCTGCAGGAGATCATTCCCGGTACCGATATGGATACCTGGAAAGTGTATCTCAAATGGTCGGTGCTCAACGATGCGGCCAGTCAGCTTTCCGAGGAATTTGACGAACAGAACTTCGCGTTTTACGGTACCGTGTTGAATGGTACCGAAGAGCAGCTCCCACAGTGGCGGCGTGCCGTCAATATTGTCAATGGTAACCTGGGTGAACTCGTCGGTAAGGTGTATGTGAAAAAGCACTTTCCGCCTGAAGCAAAGGAACGGATGTACGAGATGGTCGACCATCTCCTCAAGGCATATGAAGCCAGCATCAGGGAACTCGCATGGATGGGTGAGGAGACGCGGCAGCAGGCATTGGACAAGTTGCGCAAGTTCACCCCCAAGATCGGATACCCCGACAAGTGGCGCGATTATTCCGCCGTTGAGATCAAACCGGACGATCTGTTTGGCAACCTGCGTCGCGCCGAATTGGCAGAATACGAGCGCAACATCAACAAGCTGGGTGGTCCGATGGACAAGACCGAGTGGGGCATGACACCCCAGACCGTCAATGCATACTACAATCCCACCTTCAATGAGATCGTCTTTCCGGCTGCGATCCTGCAACCGCCGTTCTTCGACATGAACGCCGATGATGCGGTCAATTACGGAGCGATCGGAGCGGTGATCGGCCACGAGATCGGCCATGGTTTTGATGATCAAGGCAGCACGTTCGATGGCGATGGTGCACTCCGCAACTGGTGGACCAATCAGGACCGGGAAGAGTTCAAGAAGCGCACTGCCTTACTCGTCGAGCAGTACAATCAGTTTGAGGTGTTGGAAGGATTGTATGTCAATGGTGAGTTCACGCTTGGTGAGAACATCGGTGACCTGGGCGGACTCAGCATTGCACTCAAAGCATACCAGATGAGCCTGGAAGGAAAGGAAGCCCCGGTCATGGACGGGTTTACCGGTATTCAGCGTGTGTTTCTGGGGTGGGCCCAATCATGGCGGAGCAAATCCCGTGATGAGGCGTTAAGGACCCAGGTCAATACCGATCCGCATTCCCCGGCGCCTTTCCGTGTCAATGGAGTCGTGCGGAACATCCCTGAGTTCTATACCGCGTTCGATGTGCAACCCGGCGATCAGCTTTACTTGCCTCCGGAAGAGCGGGTGAAGATCTGGTAAACGGCCGTTTGGCCCGTTTGCACCGGGCATCATTACGAATCTGGCCTGATGTACCTTTAGAGAATGCTGCGTTTTACCTTGCCCCTGGTTATGATCAGCGCCATGTCAGTGTATGGTGCGTCACCCGTAAAGGCCCAGACTTCTCAGGACAGTGCTTTATTGTCGGCAGCCCGCGGGATGATTATCGATATCCGCTACTGCACGCTCATCACGCAAGCTGCGGACGGTACGGCTGACGCGAGAACCATGGACCCATTCCCTCCGGACAGCACCTTCACGATCTGGCTTGGGACCAACCGGCAAAGCCGCAAGGTGGCGCAGATCCGGGCCAATCCTCGGGTGACCTTGCATTGGTTTGATCCCGCTGACCCCGGGTATGTCGTGATCAAGGGCCGCGCAACGGTGGTCGACGATGCTGCCCTCGAACGACGCTACTGGAAAGATGAATGGAAGAGTTTTTATCCCGAAGGCCGGAGCAGCTATATCCTGATCAAGGTCATCCCCCAACGCCTTGAGATCGTCAGTACCCGGCGCAATATTCTGGGTGATCCCGCCTCGTGGGAGGTGCCTGCCGTGCAGTTTCATCGGCGATGAACGTGGCATGCACAGGAAGGATTTCTTGCCCACGGCCTTCTGGGTGTTGAAGTTCAGGACTGACGGGCTTTAGCCCAAGAGGTGCGGGGTTAAAACCCCTTAGATTTTGCACACGAACCCCGCGCTGAAGCGCGGGGCAAGAGATTGGCACAGAATCAGGTGTGTCATTAAGAAAGTGCCTGTGGCTACGCCCGGAAGTTATACCTGACCTTGACCAGCAGCTGGTTGCCCAAAAACATCGCCTCGGATGGCGAGTAGAAGGTGTTGTGGTTGTACACGACAAACACATCTCCCTGCGGATGGTAGATCCAGTGCAAGCGGGCATTGATGCCCATTTCGCGGCTCTCGGTGTCGTATTGGATGAAACTGTTGAGCTGCAGATCGGGTGTTACGTTAAAGCGCACCCTGGTGCCCAGCAGCGTTTGGTCAAATTGACCTCCGGGCAGGTCGCCGGTATTGTGCTCCGCCGAGAACTCAAACGTGAGCAGAGCCGAAACATTCCAGTTGAGATCAGCGCGTAGCTCATGCAGGTTGCCGTCATAAAAGGGACCGAATGACCACTCCAGTCGTCCATTCAGCCTGCGCTTGGCAGCGAGATCTGCCTCAAAACTGTAGCGGATAAAGTGATACTTCCCGGGATCGATCATCACCCCGTCGGCGATCTCAAACCCCTCGACCAACCGCTCGCCTTTGGGGTTAAACTTGAATTCGAACCGGTCACCACTCTCAAAGCGCCAGTTGAGCGGTGCGGTGAAGATGCTGTACGACTCCCATTGGCCGGCCAGATCGGTATAGAGGGTCAGGAACAGCTGGTTGCGCATCTGGCGCAGCCACTTCCAGGAGGGGCGGGGTGCATAGGTTGCACCGATCCGGTAGAAATGAATACCGTGACGCGGCACAAACCCCAGCGATGGGTCAAACTCGTCACCAATGCGCATGTAGGTCAGCGACAGGTCCCACAGATCGTTGGGGTAATCCACCTTCAGGCCGTAGGCATGCTCACTGGTGGCAAGGTCCTGTCGCTGGGTCTGCAGCCCCCATACTCCCGCAATGAAGTTCTTGTCGCCTGCCAGTCGTGTCGTCTGAAAGGTAAAGTCGCCACCACCGGTGAAGCTGCCCGGTCTGCCCTGGGGATCGCCAAACATGGCAATCACCCCTGCCGACGACTCCGCCAATACATTCTGGCGCACCCTGAACACACCCATCGTCGATGCTGGCAAGTCGAACTCGGCTCCCTGGTGGGCCCGGCTGTGGACTGCCAGTCCGCCAAATCCGGTATCACCGATCCGGCCATTGATCTTGGCCCCGGCGGCGATCGGGATCTGCTCCCCTTCGAACAAGCCGATGCGCCTGCTGAAGAAGGGGACGAGTTGCCGCGAACGACCACCCAACCCGAAACCAAACTCAAAGATGTCAGCACCTTCCAGGAAAAAGGTGCGCTTTTCAGGAAAGAACAATGGGAACCTGGTCAGATTGGTCCGGCGGGAGTCGACCTCGGTTTCTGCGAAGTCGGTATTGACCGTCACATGCGCCTGGATATTCGGACCGATGCGCTGGCCGATATCCAGTGCCGGATCGACGGTCCAGTGACTGGGAGATGGCGCCTCGCGGCTGCCGCTGACGACAACCGACGGACGGATGTTGAGCCCAAGTCCGTAGTCAAACTCTGGCAATCCTGTAATGAAGCCCGCTCTGCTCGTCTGGATAAACCACTGGTCCACTTTGGCATTGGCCCAACGGATCGTTTCCTGGTTGCTCTGAATGCGCCGTTCAAGATTAAAGGCCCAGCGGTCAAGTGACTTATCAAAACTGATGCTCTGGATCGGGATCTCGATCTCCACTGACCAGCCGGTCGCGTGGCGCTGAGTGGCTGCATTCCACACGGCATCCCATTCACTGTTTTCCGATTCGCCACGATTGGACACCAGGGCATCGTAGCGGGCACCACTGGCATTCACACCAAAAATGTAGCCTGATTGCCCGTCGAGAAACGCATCAATGACGATACGGACGTGGTCCTCATCGCGCAAACTAACGTCCCTGAGCTTGGAAAAACTGACAATGTTTGCCGGGACATCATAATGACAATCCACACCGATCACCAGCGCCCTGGGTCCGGCAATCACTCTGAAAATGGTCCGACCACTTGGAATGCCGCCTTCAACGGGCTCTGTGGTGGTGAGGTTGTCTATGGCAACGGAGGTCTGCCACGACTGTTCGTCCAGGATCCCGTCGATGCGGATCGGGTCAATGATGGTACCGGCTGTGACGACCGGTTCTCCGTTGTCGGGTGGTGTGGAGAGCCCGTGGGCGACCGGGATGCACAACAACACTACTGCAAACTGTGCGATGCTGATGTTCCGGTTGAGTAAATGCATGGTATCGTCTGGCGTACCCTACCAAAATAGGGCATAAATCACAGCCAGCAACCCCACGATGACCACTGACATGAGATTGAAAGTGGTACTGGTTTTAAACAACCCTGGCCGCAGTGACAAGGCGCGGGGATCTGTGCCTCTATTACCCATGAGAGAGATGACAATCAAAAGGACGCTCAGGATGACAAAACTCAGACCCATCCGGTCGAGGAACGGAAACTCAGGTGCCATGAATTTGATGCCGGCCGAAAGCGGAATCGAGAGCACCACGACCCAGAAAGCGGCATCGGCCGAGGTCCGCTTCCAGAACATGCCAAAGATGAAAATGGCGACGATGCCCGGACTGATAAAGCCGGTATACTCCTGAATGTACTGGAAGGCCTGGTCAAGGTTGCCGAGCAAAGGAGCAACGAGGATGCCGGTCGCCAGTGAGAGGGCCGCGGCGACCTTGCCCACCCGCACCAGGGTCCTGTCCTCCTGATCGGTCAATGCATCCGAACCGGTTTCTTCTGCACTCGCCACGTGCACCGACTTGTCGGACTTCATCACAAAGCTTTTGTAGATGTCCAGCGTGAAGATGGTCGAGGCGCTGTTGACCATCGAGCTGAGTGACGAGCCAATGGCTGCGATCAGCGCGGCAAAGGCCAGCCCCTTGAACCCGACAGTGACATAGTTGTTCAGTACCCAGGGGTAGGCTTCATCAGGTTTGGCAATGTCTGCACCCAGTACGAATGCGGCGATACCCGGGATGACCACGATCAGTGGCAGCAGGACCTTGAGAAACGCAGCGAAGACGGTGCCCAACTGTGCTTCCTTGAGGCTCTTGGCCGCCAGGGCGCGCTGGATAATGTACTGGTTGGTTCCCCAGTAGTAGATATTGGCGATCCACATGCCGCCGATCAGTACACTGATGCCCGGCAGATTGATGTATTCGGGATTGGACTTGTCAAGGATCATGTCAAACTTCTCCGGGGCACGATCGATCAGCGCCTCCAGTCCGCTGAAAAATCCGCCACCCAGCGCCTCCAGTACCAGGATGCTGGCCAGGAGCCCTCCGAAGATCAGCACCACCACCTGGACCACGTCTGTCCACACCACTGCTTTCAGACCGCCGAAGATCGAAAAGGTAGCCGCGTACAGGGCCAACCCGAGCACGCCCCAGATCAGGTCGATGCCCACGATGCTCTGGATGGCCAGCCCGCCGAGATACAGGACCGAAGTGATATTGACGAAGACAAAGAGCAGGACCCAGAAGATCGCCAGGCCGGTGCGTACGCGCTTGTCGAAGCGCTCTTCGAGGAACTGAGGCATCGTATAGATCCCCTTTTCCAGAAAAACCGGCAAGAAGAACTTGGCGACCAGGATCAGGGTGGCGGCAGCCATGAGTTCGTACGAGGCGATTGCCAATCCGACCACGTACCCGCTGCCCGACATCCCGATAAACTGCTCAGCCGAGATGTTGGACGCGATCAGCGACCCGCCCACAGCCCACCATGGCAGGGCCTTGCTGGCCAGAAAGTAGTCCTTGGTCGATTGCTTGCCTCCGCGACGGGACAAGTAGATCCCGAGACCGATCATGATGCACAGGTAACCGATAAAAACGACAATGTCCAGAGAGGAGAAAAGGTCCATTGCGATGTGTTCAGCGTGTTGAAAAATTGGTCTTCACCGGCAGGTGCCACAATCTACAAAATTGGGCTGCAAACCCGCCCCGGTCATGGCATCATTGTATGATCGATCCGCTCAGACGCAGCAATTCCAGCTCGGCGACCTTCATGTTGTATTGGGCATCGAACAGGCGGGATGCGACGCGAACCGTATTGACCTGCGCCTCCCGCAGCTCGAGAAATGTCGCCTTGCCGAGGTTGTAGCGGTCACGGGCAATGGCCGCAGTTTCCAGGGCCACTTCCAGGCTTGCACGCTCCAGGTTCTCGAGTTTCTGACTATTCTCGTAATCCAGCCAGGCGCTCTCGACGTCGCGCTCGATCTGCAACCTGAGTTGTGCGATGCGCTCCCGGTTTGAGTCGAGCAGGATCAGGGTATTTTCCTGTCTCCGCATGATGTCGTTGCCATTGAACAGGGTCCAGGTCGCCGACAAGCCATAGTTAAGGCCATTGGTCCGGTTTGACAGAAGAAATCCCGCTTGTGAACTCAGATTGTTGTAGGCATATCCGAGGTTGAGATCGACTGATGGCAAACGCTCGGCCTTGATCTCTTCCGATTCGAGTTGCAGGATGGCACTGTTGCGTTCAAGCCGGCGCAAAGCGGTGTTGGCCGACAGGGCACGCGACAGGATGGCCTCATGCGACAAGGTTGAATCGAGCGTGATCTCGGTGGCGGTGATCAGCTCAGTGTCGATATCCCGTCCCATCACGTGGTTCAGGTTCTGTCTTGCGCGGGTCAGGGCTTCCTGTTGCACCACCAGCGCCGATGAATCGGTATTGTAATCGACCATTGCCGACAGATAGTCAAGTTTCGGAGCTTTGCCGAGTTCGTAGCGAACCTGCGATAGCGCGACCCGTTGCCCGGACAACTGGAGGGTAGTGTCAAACACGTTGGCGCGTTGCGCCTGTAACACCACATCATAGTAGGCAAGGGCAATCGCAAAAATGGCGTCCTCTATCTGGAGTTCCTCGTCGAGGGCACTCAGGCCGCGCAGGGCATCTAGCCGGTCGTAGGTGCGAAACATCCGCATCCCGTCGAAGAGTGTCCAGCGCAGGTCTACGCCCGTCGACCAGGTATTCGAGGTGGCACCGTTCTTCTCGTTCATCGAACCATTGATAAACTCCTGGTTGACATTCTGACGACTGTAGTTGCGGCCGCCGTTCCAGCTGACCACGGGCAGGAACCCTGCATTGCCTCTGGTGAAGTTGTTTTCAGCAATATCCCGCTCGTTGGCAGCGATACGGATATTGTGACTGTTTTGCAACCCGATGGCAATGGCGTCCTGCAACGACAACAACTCCTGAGCATCGACGGAGTGGGTGGCGATCAGCAGGTTGGCGACGAGGAGAACGTACTTCATGGTCATGGTATTTACTTGCGCTCCATCCTGGCGTGCTTGCTCGTGAAAAAGGAATAGGTGGCGGGTATCACGTAGAGCGTGAGGATGCTGGCAAAGATGAGCCCCCCGATCACCGCGATGCCCATCGATACGCGACTTTCCGCTCCGGCTCCCAGCGCAAGGGCAATGGGCAAGATCCCCAGGACCGTGGAAAAACTGGTCATCAGGATCGGACGGAAACGCGCTTTTGCAGCACCGGTGATCGCTTCCAGGATCGACATGCCTTGCGCCTTGCGTTGATTGGCGAACTCCACAATGAGAATGCCGTTTTTGGTCACCAGGCCGATCAGCATGATCATGCCGATCTGGCTGAAGATGTTGAGCGACTCATCGAAATACCAAAGCGAGAACAAGGCGCCGGCAATCGCCAGCGGCACGGTAAGCATGATCGTAAATGGATCGACAAAGCTCTCAAACTGGGCTGAAAGCGCGAGGTAGATCAACACCAGGGCAAAGAGAAAAGCGAAAAACAGGCTTGAGGAACTGTCCTGAAATTCACGCGACGAGCCGGCGAGCGCGGTTTGAAACCGTTCGTCCAGGACCTCGTCGGCAATCCGGTCCATGGCTGCGATCCCGTCGCCGACGGTCTTGCCGGGCATCAGGTTGGCCGAAACGGTTGCCGAGACAAACCGGTTGAACCGGTACAGTTGCGGAGGCGAACTTTGCTCTTCGAGCGTAACCAGATTGTCCATCTGGATGATCTCACCTTGATTGTTACGGATGTAGATGGTGCGCAGGTCGAACGGATCGTCACGGTTCTCCCGGTCCACCTGGCCGATGATCTGGTACTGCTTGCCATCCATGATGAAGAAGCCGAAGCGCTGGCCGCTGATCGCGAGCTGGAGTGTCTGAGCCACATCGCGTACCGAGATCCCCAGGGTGCGTGCCTTGTCGCGTTCGATCTCCAGGGTGATCTCCGGCTTGTTGAATTTGAGATCGACATTTACAAAACTGAAGGTCGGATCGTCATTGGCCTTTTCCAGGAATGTCGGCAATACCTCTTTCAGGTAATCCAGTTCAGGTGCAAGGATCACATACTGAACGGGCAGCGATGACAGCCCACGGCTGCCGATGGATTCCGGCTGTGCGACAAATGCGCGCGCCCTCGTGTTGCCCATGACCGCAGGCGTAATACGCTGGGCGATCTCATCCTGCGTGACATCGCGTTCTTCCGGGTCTTTCAGCGCGCCAAACATAAATGCGGAATTGACCGACCCGCTGCCAAAGCCGGGCGATGTGACTGAAATGATCGCGTCCTGTTCGGGTACCAGCGTCTGGACGGTGTCCACGATCTCATCCACATAGCGGTCCATGTATTCGAAGGTGGCGCCTTCCGGTCCGGTAGCGATGATCTGGTAACGGCTGCGGTCCTCCCGGGGGGCGAGTTCAGAGGGCAGGGCATTGAACAGGGAGTAGATCATCCAGCCCGACCCGATAATAATGATGAAGGCGACCCAGCGAAATTCCATGAATTGCTCAAGCGACCAGTTGTAGGCCTTGTTGAGACGCACGAAGAAGGGTTCTGTCTTACGGTAAAACCAGTTGTGCTTTTGTTCACTCTTCGCTTTGAGCAGCCGGCTCGACAGCATGGGTGTCATCGTGAGTGCGACAAACGAAGAGATAACGACGGCACCCGCCAGTACCACTCCGAACTCCCGGAACAAACGACCCGTGAGGCCCTCAAGAAAGACGACTGGCATGAACACAGCCACCAGTGCCACTGTCGTTGCAATGACGGCAAAGAAGATCTCTTTGGTCCCTGCCAGCCCCGCTTCCCGTGGAGGCATGCCCGCTTCCAGCTTGCTGTAGATGTTTTCGAGCACTACGATGGTGTCATCGACGACCAGTCCAATGGCCAGGACGATCCCCAGAAGTGTCAGGACGTTGATCGAGAAACCGGCAAAGTACATGAGTGAAAACGCGCCGATCAGCGAGATCGGAATGGTGATGACCGGAATGATGGTCGTGCGTACATCACGCAGGAAGAGAAAAATAATACCGACCACGAGGAGGAAGGCAATCAGGATCGTTTGCTGCACCTCGCGGATCGACTTCTGGATATACTCGCTGCTGTCGAGCGAAACATTGAGTTCGATGTCCTCGGGCAAGTCCTTTTCGATCAAGGCCAGGCGCCGGTGGAATTCTTCAGAGATCTCCAGGGCATTGGAACCGGGCTGTGTGTTGACCACCACCAGCACCATCGGGATGCCGTTGCGCTTGAGGATCGTCCGTTCATTTTCAGGGGCCAGCTCGGCCGTGCCGATATCGCGGAACCGTACGATCACATCTCCTTCCTCCTTGACGATCAGGTCATTGAACTGCTGGGGTGTATTGAGTCGTCCGATCGTGCGGACAGTGAGTTCGGTGTTGAGCCCTTCCACGCGTCCTGAGGGCAGCTCCACATTGTCGCGGTTGACAGCATTCAGCACGTCCAGCGGTGTCAGTTGGTAGGCAGCAAGACGCTCGGGCTTCATTTTCAGGCGCATCGCGTAGCGCTTTGATCCCCATACCCGCACTTCACTCACCCCCGGAATGGTCTGAAAGCGTTCCTGCAGGACATTTTCTGCGTAGGCCGACAGGTCCAGGAGCGATCGCTGTCTGCTGTCGACATTGAGGAAGATGATCGGGAAGGAGTTGGCATCGGCCTTGGTCACTGTCGGAACCTCTGCATCCGGAGGGAGATTGCGCTGTGCGCGCGAGACACGGTCGCGCACGTCGTTGGCGGCCTGCTCAAGGTCCGTCTCAAGACCGAATTCGACCGTGATATTGCTGCGTCCGTCGTTGCTTACCGATGTGAGGTTGCGGATCCCCGCGATCCCGTTGATCGACGCTTCGAGCGGTTCGGTGATCTGGGTTTCTATAATGCTGGCGTTGGCGCCGACGTAGCTGGTACTCACCGTGATCACCGGCGGATCGACAGCGGGATACTCGCGGACGCCCAGTTGGAAGAAGCTGATCACCCCGAAGATGACGATCACGATCGACATCACGATGGCGAGAACCGGGCGATTGATGCTGACGGATGCTAAGCTCATGCCCTAGAGATTGACATTCACTTCCATACCCTGTCGCAACTGGAGCGTACCCGAGGTGAGCACAGTGTCTCCGATACTCAGTCCGGAGGTGATTTCGAGATGCGTATCTGTCCGGACACCCGTCTGGACGGGTACTGCCGCTGCACGTTTCTGCCGAAGGACGAAGACCTTGGTGCCTCCCAGCTCAGGGATTACGGCTTCCGTGGGCACCATGATCGCGCTGTCCTGCTCGCTCAGCACCAGGTTGACGCGTGTAAACTGTCCCGGTAGCAACAGCCGGCTCCGGTTGGCGCAGAGTGCCCGGATGCGCAAGGTTCTGGTAGCCGGATCGATCCGCGGCTCCAGGGCATAGACACGTCCGGCAAAGGTGTCCCGTACGCCTTCGGTGGTGAAGGTGATGGTACTGCCGGTGCTGACCTGTGCACTGTATTTGGCGGGCACGGCAAACTCCACTTTGGCGGGTTGAATGCTGTAGAGGGGTGCAATGATCGTTGAGGAGGTGATGTAGGCACCCGGGCTCACTTGTCTGATCCCCATGACTCCGTCAAACGGGGCACGGATCTCGGATTTTGCGATCTCGGTATCCAGGACCACAATGTCGGCTGCTGATGTCTGCAATTCCGCGAGAGCCTGATCGTATTCCTCCTGGCTGATGGCCTCGCGTTCCAGGAGCTGCCGCTGGCGCAATTCCAGTGTTTCGCGCAGCTGTTTGGTGTAGCTGAGCTTCTCACGTTGTGCCAACAGGTCATCGACGTTGATCTTGACGAGCAACTGTCCCTTGCGCACCGGTTTACCTTCATCGAAAAAGAGGCCCTCGATCTTGCCCGATATTTCGCTCTTCAGCTCCAGAAACTCATTTGGCACCACTTCCCCGGTCACGGTGATGCGATCCACCAGGCGTTCGGGTTGCACCACCACGCCTGATACTTGCAAGGCACGCGGGGCGCCGAATGCAGCGGGACCCGCTTGTTCAGCGGCAGGTTCCTGTTCCCA
The DNA here is from genome assembly GCA_033720735.1 of Saprospiraceae bacterium. Classification (GTDB taxonomy): domain Bacteria; phylum Bacteroidota; class Bacteroidia; order Chitinophagales; family Saprospiraceae; genus B8-G4. Next base: position 5,173 of record JAWWBX010000034.1, on the reverse strand, counting down.
GGGCCAGCCGATCTTCGGGTACAGAATGATCATGGCGATCACCCCGATGATCACGATCGTTAGCACACCTTTCAGGACGCGATTCATGCCGTTTCAGATTGATGTCAAACTTCAGTTCTTACCCAGTGGTGTCAGCGAGGCAGGGTTGAGAGCAATCTGCGATGATAATTAATTTGCCCCAGATGGTAATTGAAATGCCCGTACAAATGGATGAGAAAATACTGCGTGGACATCGGGTAGCCAAGGACTTCCTGAGGGAAGGGCGCATGGAGTTGCTCTTCAGTCAGGCCAGGCAATACACCGCGGATGTCCGCTGCTGCCAGGTCGATCTGTTCCAGGATACCGGCGCGCGACACATCACGGTCGTGAAATTCAGCGTGCCTGTCACGTATATAGCCGGTGTTTCCAAGCATGGCTCCAATATAATGGCGCAGATTGCCCGCGAGATGGAGTGCCAGATTACCAGCAGGGTTGGCAATCCCGCCATCAACGACCCATAGATGCTGCTCATTCGCATAGGCAAGGATCTCCCGCTTCAAGGCCTCAAGATCGCGCTCAAACAAACGTGCCAGGTGGGAGGTCATGTCCGCGAGCTTATTGAATGACAAACTTGCGGGTCTCACTCCAGTTGTTGCCTGAAGAGATCACCGCATAGTAGAGCCCGCCGGGAAGATCTCCAAGTTGCATTTCGATCGGGGCGGTATAAGCATCCACGCTTTTCGAACGTACTTTGATTCCGGCGGCGTGATGGATGTCGATCGTGACCGGCTGTGCTTCCAGGCCCGACAAGGAAACAAGCAGCGATTCCACGACGGGATTGGGTTGCAGGCTGATGGTATTATGGCTCTGGTCACGCGTACACGAGACGATCCCTGAGTAACGGAAGGCGCCATCCAGATCGAACAGTTTGAGCTGATAATAGGCAATCGGCTCTCTCAGGATATCCGTGTCGACAAAGGTGTATTGAAGTGGTGTGCTGGATTGACCGGCAGCAGCGACTTCACCGATCTCTCTATAGTTGAGCCCGTTCTTGCTGCGCATCACCACAAACCGGTCGCTGTTCACTTCTGATGCGGTTCGCCACGTGACGCGTACCGTGCCGTCGGGCTGAAGCTGTGCATCGAGATCGATCAGTTCCACCGGCAGGACCGCCGTCCCGTCGAAGTACGGCAGGGCAAAATTGAAGGCGTCGATGCCGATCTGATACCCCATCAGCCTGCCCGGAATATCGTCGGCCGGCGGATGGATGCCTCCCCAGATGCGGGAAAGGCTGGTCTGGTCCGAGGCATCGCGATAGGTGGCCCACTGCAGGGTAATGTCCACGCTTGGCCCGTCCTCAAACACCAGGAATGAGTTCATCGGACAGAAGAACTCACCCAGCCCCCCAGGGAAGAACTCAGACCCTGTCATCAGGGTCATCACTTCCGCGGCGGCCCGTGAAAAGGTAGAGTGTCCCGAGACATAGCCGGCAAACGGAGGAGTCACAAAGGAGGGACGCTGGTAAGGCCACCAATTCTCCGCAAGGATCCATCCCACCCCCGCCACGTCGGTTTCCGGGTCGGCGATATAGTCCGGCCCGCGCCAGGCGTACAATTTGATCTTGCCTACGTGCTCATTGGAGGCACCGGCCAGAGGATCACCGATTTCGACGAGTTCGACATACCCCGGCACGAGGTGCAAACCTGCCGGATGATAACTGGGCAGCGTCGTATCCGTACACTGCCCGTAATCGGCCATCATGCGGATTGCCGAGATCGGCCTCAGGTAGTCGTAGTACCCCTTGGCGCCCCAGGCCGACACTGCGGCATCATGCACGGCTCCACCGAGGATAAAATAGGTCTTGATGTCCCACTCCAGGTCAGGAAGGATCGGACCAACACCCTGAAACCTCTTCTCAAACCCGGGGTAGTCCGAGACATAATTGAGAATCGTAAACCAGTGACCGGGAGGGGTTTCCGAGTCGGGCCCGTCGGCCCAGAACTCCGCCAGCACGCGCGTATAGTCGCCTCTTGGCACGATGTTCGGCGCGTAGGGCATGCCGGTGACCGGATTGACAGCCCAACCGTTCATGACCTGTCCTCCTCCCAGCGAATCGAAAAAGGAGTGAAAATCGGCCCAGTTGGTCGGCAGCGAATCATACGGCGTGTTGCCAAACGTCGCCGGCGAGATGTCGATCATCACGCTGTCGGAGGGATCGAGATGCGACGACCACCACGCCACCATTTCATGTCCCCAGCGGTATTGATGCGTGAGCCCCGAAGAGGTGGTGGTGTCCATGAACGGCGGTGGCCCGGGATCATGATAGACCCAGTACTCGTTGCCGTTGTTCATGTAGATATTCAGGTTGGATGGAGTCAGGGCAAACGGACTCACCACGCCCCATTCGGGGCTGAGAAAGTCAGGTGTGTTGACCGGATAAACGTTGCCGGCCTGATCGATGAAGACGTCGAGCGTCAGCGGTTGCCAGTGATTCGGATGAATGATATCCGGGTTGCCGGGAACAATGGGGATCAACGTCGGATTCATCGGTTCATAGAACGTATTCGCATATCCATTGGCCTCGTTGGCACCGTCCTGGAGTCCGAAGTCGATGAGGCGATCGGCGATATAGTTGCCCAGTGCTGCGGCTGATCCCCCGGAATAGTCAAGCGATACAAATGCCGTGTCGAAGCCCAGAGTGAGCATGAGACCGTGAAAAGCCGGTATCGAGGTCGCCGCTCCCGGCGAATCTTCGAACCGGTGCAGCAGCAGGCGGTAAACGGCATAACTCAGCGTTTCTTCCCGTGCCGAATCAACATTGGAGGGTGTCGGGATGCCGTTAAAAGGGCAATTGTAACCGTCGACCGTATTGCCCAGAAAATAGGTATCGGCAACCTGATCGTAGACAGCCCACGCATCGTACATGGCAATGGACGTGTGAAACAGGTTGCGGGCGTGCACAGTGGGCCGGGCAAAATCGACCCTGATCGCGTCCAGTAGTACCTCATTCCACTCACGCGCAACCGAGTTGGTGGCTTGTGCAGGAAGTGCGAAAAATGTTGCCAGCAAGAACAGAACAGTGAGCCTCAATCCCCTCATGTTGATCACCAATTGATTTGGTCCTAAAGATAGAAAAAGTGTCGCCCGGCAGACAACGGTCATATGGCTTTTGCATTCGAGTGCGTTGTAAGTAGGCAAAGCTGGTGAACGGCCTGGGCCGAACTCCTGCCAACACGATTTGCGTACCTTTGGGCTCACTTCAAAAACAGCGTGTGACGAGACAACTTCAACGGCGGACCTTTCTTGAATTTCTGGGAAAAGGAACGCTTGGAATGACACTTGCGGGGACGGGACTGGCGCGTTCGTCAAGCCATCTGGCACGGTACTTTGAGCAGCGGTTGATCAAGGGGATCAAACCTTCCGGGGCAGATGACCTGATCCTCGCTCCCGGCCTGGAATATCACGTCCTGATCAAATGGGGCGATGCCATCTCGGCATCTGACACCTTTGGTTTCAACAACGATTTTACCGCATTCATCCCCAAGAAAGGCAATCCGCGTGATGGCTTCCTATGGGTCAACCACGAATATATCGATCCGGTCTTTGTCTCCGGGCATGTCGGAGGATCCACCAAGACACTTGAACAGGTGGAGATCGAGCAATACAATGTGGGTGGCAGTATCCTGCGCGTGCGATTCGAACGGGGCCAGTGGCGCGTCGTGTACAACGATCCGGTCAATCGCCGGATCCATGGTCAGACCCGTATCCCATTCAATTGGCCTCACGAGATCTACGGAAGTGATCATGCCATCGGCACGCTTGCCAACTGCTCGGGAGGGGTGACGCCATGGGGTACCATCCTCACCTGCGAGGAGAACTACGACCAGTGCTACGGAGAGCGCGATGAGAAAACGGGACGCCGCGTCTTTCCCGCCGGGGATAGCCAATGGCCGGAGTACTTTGACTATCCTCCTGAGCACTACGGTTGGGTGGTTGAAGTGGATCCCGCTACCGGCAGTGCCCAGAAACATGTGGCCCTGGGCCGTTGCGCCCATGAATGTGCGACGATGAAGGAACTCCCCGACGGCAGGGTGGTGGTGTATACGGGTGATGATGCCGTCGATCAGTGCCTTTACAAATTTGTCAGCTCCAAGCCCGGCAGCCTGGCCTTTGGCACGTTGTACGTCGCAAATGTCCTGTTGGGTCAATGGATGCCGCTGGTGCATCATCATTCGCCGGTACTTCAGCGGTTCTTCAAAGATCAGACCGACGTGCTGGTCAATCTGCGCAAGGCAGCGAGACTCATCGGAGGCACGCCGCTGGACCGACCTGAGGACATCGATATCGATCCGCTCACAGGAGATGTCATGGTAGCCCTGACCAACAACGTGCCGCGCGGCAATTACTTTGGCTCGATCCTCAAGATCTCGGAGGCTGACGGCGATCACGCCTCTCTCAAGTTTATCCCGGACACCTATCTGGCCGGAGGCGAGGAAACCGGCTTTGCGTGTCCTGACAACATGGCCTTTGACCGCGCCGGCAACCTGTGGTTTACGTCTGATATTTCCGGCAGCCTGATGCATCGCGAGCCGTACGCAGCCTTCAAGAACAACGGCTTGTTCCTCGTGCCTCGTACCGGCAAGCAGGCCGGCCAGGTATTGCAAATGGCCAGTGCGCCGAGGGATGCCGAACTCACCGGGCCCTGGTTTGCACCGGACGGTGAGACCTTGTTCCTGAGTGTTCAGCATCCTGGTGAGATGACCACCTCCCTCGATGCCATGACCAGCCATTGGCCGGAGGGGGGTGATGCCATGCCCAAACCGTCGGTGGTGGCCATCGGTGGCAAAACATTGCGCGACATCACATCGGTGGGTACCTAACCGGGCGCCCGCTATTGATCCGGAAATTGTATCTTCAAAATCGGATCGGTGAAAGATCTGCAAGCGGGAGTAGCTCAGTGGTAGAGCATCAGCTTCCCAAGCTGAGGGTCGCGGGTTCGATCCCCGTTTCCCGCTCAAATTTCCGACGAAGTCTGGATAATAACGAGCCTTTGAGGAGATAGGCTGGAGCGACAGGTCGCGCCTGTCCCGACCGCAGCGTCGGGAGGTTCGATCCCCGTTTCCCGCTCAAATTCGTGCTGAAATCGGGATGACAGGAGCCTTTGAGCAGATACAAATTTCGGCTTGTCAAAAGT
>JAWWBX010000033.1:0-22715 GCA_033720735.1 Saprospiraceae bacterium | reverse complement strand
CTTTTCCAGGACCATCGCCTTCCAGTCCCGGCGGCCGCTGGCCCAGTCCATCAGAAAGACTACCCCAAAGAGACTGATCGCCATGGACTTCGAGAGCAGACTCAGGATGTATAAGGCTCCGGCAAAGTAGAGATACCGGCGTTGGCCTCGTTTGAGATAGCGCAGGTAGTTGAACAACCCGCCCAGAAAAAAGCAGGTAAACAACACATCCTTGCGCTCAATTGCCCAGGCCACTGATTCGACGTGCAACGGGTGCACGCCAAACAGTAGTGCGGTAAAGAAGCCGACCCACAAGGCATGCGGACGCACCGGCTCCCAAAAGGTGGCGATGGTCCGGAAGCAGAGGAAGACCAGCAAGGTGTTGATCAAATGGAGCAGCCAGTTGTTAAAGTGAAAGACAAAGGAACTGTTGCCAAAGAGCGTATGCTCGACGATCCAGCCAAGATAGACGAGAGGCTTGTAGTGCGGTGTGAACAGCTGTTTGGTCAGTGCCTGGCCGACATCGTGGTTCTGGACGACCGGGTTGCTCAGGATGAAGTTGTCATCATCGAGGGAGATGAAATCATTGGTCAGCACTGGGCTGAGGGCCAGGCCCGTCACCACCAACAGAACAGCGATCAGCCATTTGTGCGACGGGCCGGCCTCCGCAGACGTGCGGCGTTTCGTACGCTTGCGCGGTTTGGCAGAAGCCTTGCGACTGGAAGATGTGCGTTTTTTTCTGGCCATATCGAGTGGCTGCGGGCGACTAAAATACTGATTTAGGGTAGTCCGGCAGACTGCCTTGTACCCAACCTGACTGATGTGATATCTTTGCGCGACCAACAACTCCAAGCACTGCAATATGGCATATACAGAATCTAGAATGCTCGACCTGGGCACCCGGGCCCCGTATTTTGAATTGCTCGACACGCGTACTAATGAGATCGTCAGCCTGACAGAGCTTAAATCTGAGGTGGCGACAGTGATCATGTTTCTGTGCAATCACTGCCCGTATGTCGTTCATATCAATCCGGAAATTGTACGCCTGGCCAGGGAATATCAGGAGCAAGGCGTGGCATTTATCGCGATCAGCTCCAATGATGTCGAGGCGTATCCGCAGGATGGGCCGGACAAAATGAAAGAAGTCGCCGAAGACCTGGGATATCCCTTTCCCTACCTCTATGACGAGACCCAGGAGGTAGCCAGGGACTATGATGCTGCGTGTACGCCGGACTTCTATCTGTTTGATGGAGATCTGAGATTGGTTTACCGCGGACGTCTGGACGATGCACGACCTGGCACCGGAAAGCCCCTGACAGGCCGCGACCTCCGGGCCGCGCTCGATGCCGTACTGGCGGGAGAGCCAGTCAACCCGCAACAATACCCGAGCGGAGGATGCAATATCAAATGGAAGCAACATCCCTGAGCGATGGCCAGGATACAGCGCATACTGCAAATCAAACCATTGAGCCCGACGGGAGACTGGGCGATGCTCTTGCTGCGACTGGTGTTCGGTGGCTTCATGATCGCCGGCCACGGCTGGCGTAAAATGGTCCGTTTTTCTGATATCGCGCCGGACTTTTACAACTTTCTCGGTCTGGGCGGTGGCGTATCGCTGGGTCTCACTGTGTTTGCCGAAGTAGCCTGTGCGGCACTGTTGATTGCCGGCCTGACTACGCGCCTGGCAGCGATTCCATTGATCATCACCATGGCGGTGGCCTTTTTCCTTGTCCATAGCGACGATCCTGTCCTCGACCGTGAAATGGCCATGTTGTACCTGGTCGTATACGTGGTGATCTACCTGATCGGTCCCGGACGGTTTTCTATCGACCAGCTGATCTTTGGCGCGCGCAAGAGTTAGTTGCGACAGGCAGGGTTGATTCCCAACACATACTTGTCTACCACGCCGATCTGGGGCGCGGTTTCAGAGCCGAGAAATCCGGTGATGCGCGCGTCATCAAGAGAATCGGCGGCAAGTTCGGTCAGGGTGCGGGCGACCGGTTCAAACGACCAATGCCACTTTTCCTCTTCATAGCCATGTGGCCGGGCATCTCCTTTCTCGGTGTAGGGCTGGCAGTAGCCGAATTGGTGGGCGTGCTCAACGAGCCAGGTATATAACACCAGTCCTTCCCCTGATTCGAACCAGCTGTTGACAAATGCATTGAGATCAATATCAGTGCCCCAGTGGTGGCGAGAGGTTCCCGGCATGGAACTGTACTTTAAGATGGCCAGGGCACGGTCTACCGGGTCCGGATACGCGACACTGGCGTCGAGGCCATTTTCGATTTTCGTCTCACCGGTCCATTTGCGCTCCCAGATACCCTTCTGTGCTACAAAGTTCCGGGTGGCCGACCTGATCTGAAGGTCGATACCAGCGGAAGCCGCGGCGGCATGCATTTTCAGAAACTCTGTGTACGCATCCTGTCTGAGGTACATCCCGCTGCGATCGGCATATGCCGAATCAATCAGCACAAAATCCGGATGATCTGCCGGATCGAAATGCCCCATCAGATAATCCGCTGTGAACTGCGGGTCCTCTGGCGGGAGGGGAGGGCTGGAATCGGCATCTGCCGACGAATTGCATGCAATGCAAAACAGCAACCCCCAGATCATGGACAATGCTGACAAGGACCCGAAAAGCGATCGCGTCATGTTGTTTGTGTTTCTGAAGAAGTGACAGGTGCCGACGAGGCGTTCCAACCGAACATGTTTTCCCGCTTGATCAGATCTACCAGCACCGATGGCAGGAAATGCTCCCAGCCCTCCTCACCAGCCTGGATCTGATGCAGCACATTTTGCGGGAAGATATGCAAGAGGTCCGCATTGTAGTCCTCGACGTCGACGATATGCTGGCTGTCAATAAGATATTGATAGAGGAACTTAATGCCTTCCGGTACCGGCAGTGTCTTTCCGGTCATGAGCTGCCCGTCGGAAGCCTGCAAAACGGGATAGACATAGATCTTGATATTGCGCGTAAACAACTCTCCGAATGCCACGAGCAAACGGCCGTCACGGTTCTCATAGTATTTTTCATTGATGATCTCGAGCAACTCGCGCGCGCCAATGACCAGACCAAGCTGGCGGATCTTGAAGTCAGCCAGGTAGTTGATCAGAAGCTGATGATTCGGACAATTGCTGATGATGACGCTCTGCCCCAGCTTGCATAGCGCCCTGGCGCGATCCATGTAATCGTCCACCGAAATCTCGCCATCCACAGTCAGGTTGTCCAGCGGCAGTTCGCACATGATGTGCGCGCGGTTGCCGTCGACATTCGGTTCACCCTTGAATTGCTCAAAACTGGACCGCAGCACATCGAGACTCACCAGGGTAGGAGGATGGTAATGACCACGAGCCACCATCAATGACTTGCGGTAGAGAAACTCCGAACCGTGAATGCTTTCCCCGTCCGGCCCGAACATGGTGACCTCTGTCAGCCCATGCCAGACCAGCAGCAAGCTCAGGTACCGATTGTCGAGATGGGTGAAATCGGGGCCCGTGAGGCGGATCAGGTCCACTTTGATGCGACCGCGCAGACCGTCGAGTAATGACTTGATGAGTGCTTCCGGGTCGTGATGCAGGCGATAGCACGCATAGACGACATTGACTCCGAGCGTTCCGATGGCAGATGCCTGCTGCTGGTTGTCGCGGTCGAGCATACGCACGTGCAAAACCAGATCATTGGGCTCGGAGTCGGGGTGGAGTTGGAAGCGCAGGCCCAGCCAGCCATGCCCTGAAACAGTGCGCTTGTAGTCGATCGCCGCGATCGTGTCGGCAAACACAAAGAAATTGGTGTCCGGCTTTTGATGCTGAAGACGCTCATTCATCAACCCGTACTCGTGGTCGAGCATCTTGTAAAGCCGCGAAGCACAGACATAGCGACCACTGGGCTCTGCGCCATAGATCTCGTCAGAATACACCTTGTCGTACGCTGACATGGTTTTGGCAATGGTCCCGGCCGCGGCCCCTACTTTGAAAAAGATCCTGGCCACTTCCTGTCCGGCACCGATCTCGGCAAACGTGCCGTACACACTTTCATCGAGGTTGATCTCGAGAGCTTTCTGATCGGTATCGAGAATTTGAGTGCTCATACGTGAGTGCAAAATAGAAGTATTCAGATGCAGGAACCAACGCCGCGGCCACACAAAGTTGCAAGAAATCTCTCTGCCGGCTTGCATAAGTCAGTTATTCATCGCAATATTGCAATAAATCGATAAACATGGGTCTGACCAAAACCGAAGCGTTTACTGATGAGCAAAATGCGGTTGCTGCATTCGCCAAAGCGATCGGTCATCCGGCGCGCGTGGCCATTCTGGAGCACCTGGTACGGACGGAGTCCTGTATTTGCGGAGATCTGGTGGACGTGTTGCCGCTGGCCCAGGCCACTGTTTCGCAACATCTCAGTGAACTCAAAAAGGCTGGACTCATCAAGGGCAACATCCAGGGGACCAGCATCTGCTATTGCCTGGACAAAGACCAATGGGAGCGCTGCTTCCGGACACTTGATCAATTGTTTGCGCGAATCAAGCGCGTCACCAAATGCTGTTAAGAAAATGAAAGATGCAATCGAATTGAAACAAGAGGTAAGGGACAAATACAATGCCCTGGCCCGACTCAATAAAAGTTGCTGCGACGACACAAATGATTGTTCGTTCGTTGGTGAATCATATGCTTCCCTTGACGGATATGTGTCAGAAGCTGATCTCGGCCTGGGATGTGGTCTGCCAACCGAATATGCAGGCATCCGTGCAGGCGATACGGTTGTTGACCTGGGAAGCGGAGCAGGCAACGATTGTTTTATCGCACGATCACTGACAGGTGATTCCGGGCGTGTCATTGGCATCGACATGGCTGAAGACATGCTGGCCAAGGCCTATGCCAATCTCGACAAGACAGGTTACCGCAATGTCGAGTTCCGTTTTGGCGAGATCGAAGAGATCCCGTTGGCAAACGACACGGCAGATGTCGTAGTGAGTAACTGCGTATTTAACCTGGTACCGGATAAAACGAGGGCCTTTGCCGAGACCTACCGGATTCTTAAACCCGGGGCGCATTTTTCCATTTCCGACATCGTCATCCAGGGAACGATGCCAGATGCCCTGCGCGAAGCGGCTGAATTGTACGTCGGCTGTGTGAGCGGCGCCCTGGATCGCGCAGAGTACCTCGAGATCATCGCCAATGCCGGCTTTGTCGATATCAGGGTGATGAAAGAACGGCAGATCGTACTCAATGACGACTTGCTCGAGAGATTCATGACCGCGGAAGAGCGCAAGGTATTCGAACGGTCGGATATCGGGATCTACAGTGTCACCATCAATGCCACGAAGCCGGTGGTGGACGCATGCTGTGATCCGGAGTGTTGCTGATCTCAGTGCGTGAGTACCTCGCCCTGCAGGAACTGCTCTTCTGTGATGCTGTTGTCCATTGATGTATCAGAGTCCAGCAGGATCTTCCACCGGTCGTCATCCTTTTTAAGTACGACATGGAATTTGCCGTAGGACACCCGCTGCTGACCACCTGAGGCGCTCACGACCTTGTAGTAACCGACCTCAAAGCCGTACTGGTCTGTGTGGATGCGCTCTGTAAATGACAGTTCGATCGACCTGACGGTTCCGCGGGCCCTGTTGCGCTCTGCACTGGCGCGCATGGATTTGGCATATTCCTCGCCGACGCGGATTTCCTTACTGTCACGGATCACTCTGATCACGTCTGTCGTATGAACGTTCATAAAGGCCTCAGCGTCGAGGGCATTGTAAGCCTGAATGAATGGAGACCAGACCTGCCGGTTGATTTCCTCTGAGGCCGATTGGGCAGAGGATTTGCAAGCCATGGTCAGCGAAAGGCAGCACAGGAGCAGTAGCGAATTCATGTTCTCAAGATAATCACAACCCGGATCTCACATCGGCCACGGTGTGATGCAACCGGCCTTTCGTAACTTTGCAGCCCGAAATCGGGTAGCAATACCGCTATGTTTTCAGAATACGACATCATCGTTGTCGGTGCCGGCCATTCCGGATGTGAGGCAGCAGTTGCTGCAGCCAATATGGGGAGCCGTGTGCTGCTGGTGACCATGAATATGCAAACCATTGCCCAAATGAGCTGCAATCCGGCCATGGGAGGTGTGGCCAAGGGGCAGATCGTGCGGGAGGTCGACGCCCTGGGCGGGTATAGCGGTATTGTGACCGACCATACGATGATCCAGTTTCGCATGCTCAACCGCTCGAAGGGTCCTGCCATGTGGAGTCCGCGGGCGCAAAGCGACCGCATGCTGTTTGCCGCCAAATGGCGTCAGATGCTGGAGGCCCACGAGAACATCGACTTCTGGCAGGAAATGGTCACAGGGCTGATCGTCAAAGACGGCCGGGTGACCGGCGTGCGCACCGGGATGGGCCTCGAGATCTCTGCCAAAGCGGTGATCCTGACCAATGGCACCTTCCTCAACGGGATCATCCACATCGGCGAGAAACAGTTTGGAGGAGGCCGCGCGGGCGAACGGGCGGCAACCGGCATTACCGAGCAGCTCGTCGAACTCGGATTTGAGGCCGGCCGAATGAAAACAGGCACCCCTCCGCGGGTAGACGGGCGTTCGCTGGACTGGGAAGCGATGGACGTACAGCCAGGCGATGAAGATCCGGGCTGTTTCTCGTTTACCGACACGCCTCAGCTTGTCCGCCAGCGCCCATGTCATATCACCTATACCAACCCCGCCACCCACGACATCCTCAAGACAGGGTTTGACCGGTCACCGATGTTCAACGGGCGTATTCGTGGAACCGGGCCGCGCTACTGCCCGTCGATTGAGGACAAGATCGACCGCTTTGCCGATCGCGACAGACACCAGTTGTTTGTGGAACCGGAAGGGTGGGATACGGTCGAGGTGTATGTCAACGGGTTTTCTTCGTCGCTTCCTGAGGAGGTACAGTTTGCGGCCCTCAGAACGATCCCGGGGTTTGCCAACTGCAAGATGTTCCGTCCGGGATATGCGATTGAATACGACTACTTCCCTCCGACGCAACTGTCACTCTCGCTTGAAACGAAATTGGTCAGGAACCTCTTTTTTGCGGGGCAGATCAACGGCACCACCGGGTATGAAGAAGCGGCGTGTCAGGGACTGGTTGCCGGGATCAATGCCCACCGGGCCATCTGTGATGAAGCACCCCTTATTCTCAAGCGCTCGGAGGCCTACATCGGAGTGCTCATTGATGACCTGATCAACAAGGGGACCAAAGAGCCCTACCGGATGTTTACCAGTCGTGCCGAATACCGTATTCTGCTCAGGCAGGACAACGCCGATCTGCGACTGACACCCATCGCCCACGCCCTCGGCGTCCGGGGTGCAGATGGCCGCATGGAGCGTGTCCGTGCAAAGGAACGTGGCGCCAGCGCCATTGCATCGTTTATCTCGTCCCACAGCGTTGAGCCCGGTGAAGTAGAGAGATACCTGAACGGGATCGGCAGCAAGCCCCTTGCGCAAAAGATGAAACTCATCAGCCTGCTGCGTCGCCCCCATGTACATCTTGTGGATCTGAGGAGAGTCCTTCCGGCCCTGGCAGAGGTGCTTGACAAGTATGACGAAGAAACGATCATGCTGGCCGAGATTGACATCAAGTACGCCGGCTATATCCAAAAGGAGCAAGAGCTGGTAGACAAGATGAATCGTCTTGAAGAATTGCTCCTGCATCAGGACATGGACTATCATAACATTTCTTCATTGTCTGCAGAAGCACGAGAAAAACTGACCTCCATCAAACCCCGGACCATTGGTCAGGCCAGCCGTATCAGCGGCGTGTCGCCATCAGATATTTCTGTGCTTCTCGTTCATGTCGGACGCTGACACGCCACAGATCCTGTGGTGATCGGTTACTTGTAGATTTCGCTGATCAGCTTGCTGTATCGCTGTTCTATCGCCACGCGCCGCAGCTTGAGGCTGAGTGTCAGCAAGCCACTCTCAACCGACCAGAGATCGTGGATGAGACGAAACCCGCCAATGCGTTCATGCCTGGCCAAGGCAGGGTTGACCTTGTCGATGATAGATTGATAGAGCTCCAGGACTTCGGGATTATGGACCATATACATCGGTGCAGTCCAATGCACTCCTGACTGTTGGCACCACTGCTGCAAATGACCGAACTCAGGCAGGATCAGGGCCGCGGTGAACGGCCGCTGAAATCCAATGGCGATGACCTGGTCCACAAAGGGCGACCGGTTGAGCTGTTGTTCAATGCGCATCGGGATGACGTACTCACCAAACGAGTTCTTGAAAATGTCCTTGGCACGGCTGGTGATTTGCAGGAACCGTTCGTGCACAAACACTCCGATATCACCGGTACGCAGCCACCCATCAGATGTGAGCACGCTGCGGGTTTCGACCGGGCGCCTCAGATATCCGGACATATTACCCGGACTGCGGATCAGGATCTCACCCTCTTGACTATCCGCGCCGTGCTCGATGCGGATCTCTACCCCCGGCAGCGGAATACCGACCGTCCCGGGAAGGTTGCCGCCCGGTGAGAAGCGGTTGACGGTGGCAACTCCGCCGCATTCTGTCAGACCATAGCCCTCGCGGACAGCAATGCGCGCCAATTTGAAAAACCGGATGACTTCTGTGTCAGTGGCGGCGCCACCGACGAGGACTCCTTTGAGTCTACGGCCGAATACGCGCCGTACCCGGCGTGCGATCAACCAGCGAGTCAACAAACGACGAAGCAAACCGTGCCGCCCGGGGTTCAGGGCCCATTGCACCAGCGACGCCCGGAAATAATTGCCCCGGGTGGCTGCCGACACAAACGTGCGGTAAACCTGCTCAAGGATCCTCGGCACGGTGGTCAGGTAGTGCGGGTGCACCTGGTTGAGCAGGACACGCGCATGCCGTGCCGTCGCTGCAAAGTGAATAGTAACACCAGCCAGAAGGTAGGTATAGATGACAATGCGTTCAAACACATGACTCACCGGCAGGAAACTGAGTACCACATGATGTGACTCCAGCGGCACAATAGCGAGAGCGCCAACCACATTCGACAACACTGCGCGGTGCGACAACATCACCCCTTTGGGATCGCCAGTCGTGCCCGAAGTATAGATGATCAGCGCAACGTCATCCGGAGAGACGGCATCCGGGGGCTGCGGCTCGTTCGGTTCATGCCCAAGCAATTCGGTAGCGGTCACGATCTGACCGGCCTCCTTTTCCAGTCCGGCAGAGATCAGGGACCTGCGTTGGGCGGCATCCGGAACGAGCGTGATCACGGGCCGTAACTCATGGAGAATGGCAGACAAGGCGTCATCGAACAACAGGGGATGCAGCGGACAAACCACGGCACCCAGAGAAAGCGCGGCAAACTCCACAGCCAGCAAGTCGATGCGGCCGGCCTCGATCTGCAGGCATAGATGGTCTCCTCTGCCGAGGCCCAAAGCGGCCAGCGCGGGAATCAGGCGATTGACGAACGTTTCAAACTCCGCCGGTCCGACGGACCGGTGTTGGTGATCAGTCCACTCCACAAGGCTGGCGGGCCCGGAAGCACGGGCTGTGCGATAAGCGGGAATCTCGGAAAGAACAAGGGGTTGCATGTGCAGAGGCTCTCTCTCGATAAGGTACCGAGAATATTCCTCACCGCAGGTTGCTGAGATCCTAGCCTTCCGGTTGCGCTGCTGCCACGAGGTTGATGATCAACCCGATGTCATCGCGGATCAGATTGTCACCCAGGTTGTCGAAGAATTTACCAGAGCGGAAGTTGAGCTCCCACTCGGTACGATCGATGCTGAACATGGGTGTGGTAACAATCACCAGGTTGTCTTGGGTATCGATCTGTGCGCGAAATCCGATATTCTTGGAAATACCCTTCAACTTGAGGTTGCCATACACCATGTGGTTGGCCTCTTCATCTCCTTCCAGGCGGGTCACCCGGGTGATTTCAAACGAGCCGGCTGGAAACGCGTTGACATTGAAAAAATCATTTTCCTTACCGGGAGTGGTGCCCTTCAGGTGTGCCTCGAGGCGCTCCTTGCCTTTCCCGGCCTCAAGATCGGTCACAGTGATCGTGGTCAGATCGATGCTAAACAGGCCGCCGGTGATCTGACCGTTGTCCACATAAAGTTCACCGCTGCCAATATCAACCGTGCCTGTATGTGTACGCCCGGGTTTGTACCCCTCCCACATCACGACACTGGTGCCTGGTGTGACGACATACTGGACGCCGGTGGCCTTATCGGTTGAAGTGGGTTGTGCGCTTTCGGTCTGAGCCACTTCGCTCCCGCTCCCGCCGCAAGCGGATACGAACACAGCGAATACGAGCAGGGAAAAAAAGGCGGATAAACGGCATGTCATCAGGCGTGTTTTCATGGTCTCTCGGATCGTTGTTGAATGAATGAGCGCGCCTCAGTCATGTTGTGCAACACCGTGACAAAAGGCGGTAAATCGATGTTTTCCAGGTGGATATCGTTGCCGGCGATCACCAGGTTGATCTCCGGATGTGTATCACAAACACTGATCATTTCGAGCAAGGGTGCGCGATCAGCAGCCATGTCGTGCAAGGTCAGCACCTGGCTCACAGTCCCTGTCGCTAACACCTTGCGGAGATCGCCAGGGCTGATCGGGTTCATAAAGCTCAGCACGTAGATCCCGTATTTCCGGCAGAGATACTGCACATAAAGACGCTGGATCTCCAGCAGTCGGGGAGCCGTCGTGAGCAAGACCAATCCGTTGTCTGTAAGTTTCACCCGTGGCGTGGTGTCGATCGCTGCGCGCAATTTCTGTTGTACGATGTCCACAAACAGCAGTTCATGGGCACGGGTCATGGAACCTGACATCAGCAGCAAACCCAACCGGTTCATGAGCGGGAAGATGAGATCGTGCATGGTTTCTTCCACGCCATTATGCCTGATCTGTGCGCTGACGATGCACTCCGACTTGCTTGCGTTGAAATCCATCAGTGCCATGGTGAGCATGTCGACCTGATCAGAGGATTGCAGTCGGCTGGCTCTCAGCTGAGTTACGTGGTCTGCGATTTCACTGCGCGACAAGGTGGCGATCTTCGAGATCTTGAAGCCGTTCTTCTTGAGGAAGGCGATGTCATTGAGTATCTGCAGGTCGGACTCACTGTACTCGCGCACGTTCAAACAGGAACGTGCAGGACAGACAATGCCATAGCGCTTCTCCCACGCACGGATCGTGTGCGCCTTCACGCCCGTCAGGTCTGCCAGTTCACGAATGGAGTAAGTTGCCACGGATTCAGATTCAACTGCTTTCCCATAAATGAACGAAAATGTCGCAAAACGGTTTAAGATTGCAGGTTTCAATCATTATCATGGTGCTTTCATCGTTGTACAGGTGATCGGCACATAATCGGGAAACTGTGAAAATCGGTATCGTTTGTTATCCGACGTTCGGGGGAAGCGGTGTGATCGCGACCGAATTGGGTCTTGGGCTCGCTAAAAAGGGCCACAAGGTACACTTCATCACCTACCAGCGCCCTGTGCGCCTGGGTGCGTTTCATGAGAACGTCTTCTATCACGAAGCGTCTGCCTATGACTACCCGCTGTTTGAATATCCTCCGTATGATTCCGTATTGACCAGCAAGCTGGTCGATGTTGTACTGTATGAAAAGCTGGACTTGCTCCACGTGCATTACGCAATCCCGCACGCGACCATCGCCTTCCTGACCAAAAAGATCCTGGCAGCACAAAACATCACCCTGCCGGTCGTCACCACTTTGCACGGTACCGATATCACGCTGGTGGGGATTGATCAGTCATTTGCTCCGGTTGTCGAGTTCAGCATCAATGCCTCGGACGGCGTCACCGCTGTCTCACATCAGCTGCGGCAGCAAACACTGGACAGTTTCAGGATCACCCGGGAAATCGAGGTCATTCACAATTTTGTCGACTTCAACCGCTTCAAGCCCTCGGACAAGGCGCACTTCAAGAAAGCGATCGCACCAGACAACGAAAAGGTCTTGCTGCACACCTCGAATTTTCGCAAAGTCAAACGCGTGCAGGATGTCATCGGTCTGTTCCAGAAAGTCCTTGAGGTCATCCCGGCCAAGCTGCTGCTGATCGGCGACGGCCCTGAGCGACTGCATATGGAGGAACTCTGCCGTCAGCTCAATCTTTGTGACGAGATCCGCTTTTTGGGCAAACAGGACGCCATTGAAGAATTACTTGCCGTGTCCGATTTGTTTATCATGCCATCAGGAAAGGAAAGTTTTGGACTGGCCGCCCTGGAGGCCATGGCATGCGAAGTGCCCGTGATCTCGTCCAATGTCGGCGGGCTACCCGAGCTCAACGTACATGGTGTCACCGGCTACCTGAGTGAAGTAGGCGATGTTGAGGATATGGCGCGCAATGCGATCAGGCTGTTGCAGGACCCGGAACTGCTGAAGACCTTCAGGAAGAACGCATATGACCGGGCCAGGGAATTTGACATCAGCCAAATCATGCCGCTGTATGAGCGCTACTACGAAAAGGTGCGTCGCCAGGTGCTCAGCTCCAAGGCGGTCTCGGTCTGATCACTGACCAGCGAGGCGGTGGCGCGCGCGAATGCACTATCTTCGGACAATATCACACCGGCCATGAAGTATCGTATTATTCTTGCCGCCTTCCTGTGTGGTGTTGTGTCATGCTCCGATGGCATTCAGGCCGTACAGCACATCAACGGGATCATCGAGGACCGGTCGCGTGACAAGAACAAATCCAATGACATCACTGCGATCGTGCTGATCCATGGCTCTACGTCAACGACCATCCCCGTCGACTCCTTCCGGACTGATGGACAGTTTACGATGGTTGGGGATACCATGATCAATCTGATGTGGGTCGCAACGATCACGACGCGGGACTCGTCAATCATCGTACAGCTCAAGAGATAAATCGGCGCGATTGCGAATGGTCAGTTGACCAGCAGGATCTTGGTTACCAGGGCGTCGGGCTTGTCGAACTGAGGTTCGGTCGTGCTGAAGACCAGGTAGACTCCGGTCTGGGCCCGCTGGCCGTCGCGGGCAGTTCCATCCCAGATCGCCTGACCGCCAAGCGCGCGGGTTTCGAAAACAACGGTCCCGGCCATGTCAGTGATCTTGACGGCAGCATCCTCGGCCAGCCCTTTGATCGCAATCGGTCCGTCATATTCCGGGCGTACCGGATTGGGGAAGGCATAAGCATTGACATTGTGAAACGGTCTCCCTCTAACGGCATCGGTACGCATGCTGACCAGTCCGGACTGGGTTCCGATGTAGACATCGCCATTTTCATGATTGATGGCAATGTCGGTGATGATGTTGTTGGGAAGAGGGCTGTTGCTCTCGTTAAACCGGGCAATCTCTTCATCCCCTGCTGGTGACTGCACGAAGATCCCGTTGCGCGTTCCAAACCACTTGCGATTGGCACCATCAACAGCGATGCTCGTGATCTGCTCTTCTTCCAGCAGATACGAGAGGATACCGTCTTGCTCTACCGTGACCCTGAACCCCTGCGCTGGACCGGCAAATGGGTCAGTTGCTGCGTCAAACACCACCGGTCCTTGTGATGTGCCAACCCAGATGTCACCATCGCGGTCAACAGCCAGATTGGTCAACAGGTTGGTTGGCAGGTTGCTGTTGCTCGTGTTGATCATGGCGTAACGGTCATCAGCGGGATTGTCAATGGTCCCATTGTCATCAAACACCAGCAGTCCCTCGGAAGCGGAAATGATCGCAAACCACTTGTAACCGCGCCGGTCGATCACAACGTCGGCCAGCCGCGTTCCGGAGGGCACCGCAAAGTTGGCCCACTGCCCGTCTGCCGTCATGGCGACGATGGGTCGCGGCGCGAGAAAGCAGCTCATCCACAGCGTCCCGGCGGCGTCCATTGCCATGCCTGCTATGCGCTCGCGCAGTGAATCACCGACCGCACCCTGCAGCAGGGAGTTGTCCTGATCGTAAAACCGGTACGTGCTGTCACGCAGATCGAAGCGGATCAGCCCGGCATAGTAAGAGCCGATGTAGACATACTGGCTGTCGGGATGCGGCAGGATACGGAGGTAATCCAATATATCCTGCTGTGCAAGCAACGGCTCGTTGGTACGGTTGAAAAAGGACCAGTCGTTCTGATCGAGGATGTAGAATCCATCAGGATAGTTGCGGTTGTTGTAGGTGTCACTGACGCCGCCGGCAGCGACAAAAACAGTCCCGTCCTTGACGGCGATCTCGTTGACATTATTGGACCACGGGGTATTAAAATCAAACGCAAAGCAGCCCCACAAGTAGTTGCCTGCATACTTGGGGCCGCGCTGCTCGTCGGCGTACCAGACACGGCCTTCCTCATCTTCGATCGCATACAAGGGACGCCAGGCGCAATCAAACCCGTGTTCGCCAACCTTACCCTCAACGGTGTAGAAATGCACCTTGCCATTGCAGGCATCTTCAAAACATCTGAACCCGACTTTGAGATGCTGTCCTTCGGGTGACATGAATTCAATGTAATGGCCATCACGGAGGTCCCAGAGTAGAAAGGCGTCTTCCTCCCACGCATACAAGGCATGATCAACAGCGGCAAACAATTGGTTTTCGTACACGACCACGCCCTGAGAAGGGGCACCGGCAGGCAGCCCGTGGCCGTCGCCGAGCTGTTCCCAGGCGCCGAAGTTTGGTGCAATTCCTGCACCGGAATAGCGGTAAAGGCCCTGACCGGTGGAGAGATAATAGGATCCATCAAATTCGGTAAACCCGGATACCGGGGTGCCGGTAAACATGGTGAATCCAAACTTGCGCGTCTCAAGATCGAATTCGACCAAACCAAAATCACATGAAAAGTAAATCTTCCGGCCGAGGCCAACATACACGTCGTTGATCGCTTTGCTCCCGACGATGTTGTTGTTTTCCAGGATGTCGCTGATGTTGAAAACCCCAGACGGGAAGACCAGGTCGACATTGCTGTTGGTGTAGATCACGACGAGGACGTCGCGACCGGGATGATACCGGATCAGGGAAGCTTCGACCTCGCTGAGACCATCGACCTTGGAAAAGAACTCGACAGACATGTCTGCCTTGCGAACGGCAAACAGCCCCGTCCTGGCGGCATAGTAGACCTTGTCATCGTCCTGGGTGACCGAGATCCCCTCGTTATAGGCAAAGTGGGAGCGCCATTGTCCGATGCGCAGGTCGCTTTGGCCAATGGCAGGATCTACCAGGAACCCTGCCAGCAACGTGAGAGTCAAACTAACCCGAAAATCCATGCATTCACTTAACTGAGGACCGCCAAAGATATTGCCACGGGCACGGAAATGGAAGCACCTTCCGCAAACGCGCCGCCGCGCCGACATCACCGCAGAAAGTCAAAGACCGCGTGTTGATGAAGATAGCGCAGGACATTGTCAGGCACCAGGTAGCGGATCGAACGCTTTTCCCGCAAACACGCCCGAATATAGGTGGCCGAAATGTCAAGGAATGGAGCGTCACAGATCGTTACTGCCGGATGCTGGCCCAACTTTCCGGGATCATGCCCCGACCGCAGGTACACATAGCACCCAAATTGATCAAGGACATCCTCCCACCGTTTCCACTTGGTGAAGATGGCCAGGTTGTCACTCCCGATAATGAGCCGGTACTGATGCCGCGGATGGCGTTGGGCCAGATATTCCAGGGTGTCGATCGTATAGGAAGGTCGTGACAGGCCAAACTCGACGGGATCAGCGATCAGCAACGGGTTGCGCCGTACAGCAAGTCTTACCATCTGGAGCCGGTGCCGGGCATCGGCCAGACCCGCAGGCCGTTTCAACGGGTTGTGCGGAGAGACGATAAAATGCACCTCGGTGCAGTCAGTCCGGGTCGCCATATACTGGCCAATGATCAGGTGCCCGACATGGATCGGGTTGAACGATCCAAACAAGCAACCAATAATACGTCCTCCTTCACTCACAATACGTGCAAAGTAATGAATGCCTCCAATTGGGCCCGCACATGTGCCACGCGCCTCCGCAGACGATTGAAGAACGCGACCCGGGTCTTGAGCGGTGCTCGCGCGAGCCGTTGAGAATGCGACTGCAGAGATTGAAACCACTCCCGCGTATACGTGACAGCACGATCCGTAGCCGTGTAGATGTAGTTGGGATTGCCGAAACTGACAAACATATATTCAACCCCGGCAGAAGCTGCCAGGATCAGGTTGTTGGAATGGGCGATCTCATTGTGATACAGGTCGAAGGGCGCACCTGCGCGTCCGTCATGTGCATGCACCTTCACACCGCGTGCGGCCATCAGTTCGGTATGGACAACAAACTGATCAAGGTCTTCGCAAAGTGCCAGTGCTTGCCCGGGGTCGGCAAAAAGCCCGGCTTCCAGCGCATAGCGAATTTGGTTGAGGGTGATATCGAGGATCATGGCATTCCAGAACTCCACGGAAGGCACGGTATAGTAGCGCTCCAGGATGCGACGCATTGATCCGGTCACTGCATCATCATTCAGCCACCGCTGTGGATTGAACTGTTCGGCCGCCCGTCGCTCATCGATACCAAACATCCTGTCGTGGATGTAAAACTTGAAAGCCATCAGCCGGGGGAAGTTGTAAGCGTGTACGAAGGGCAGTTCGATGCCTGAGCACCAAAAGCCGATGCCAGGCAATCCGGCGATTTCTTCAAGTCGCGCTTCGATACCCTCGAGGTACCGGACGACATGGCCCGGTGCGTAGACAGGGACAAATTCAAAACTCAGTGCCGTGTCAGGGCGCAACAGGGGATCGATGCTGAGGTCATAGTGTTCAGCCAGGCGCAGCACCTCTTCGAGCGAAAGCCCGATGTCACCCTGTACTTTCTTGTAAATGGAATGCTTGGTCTTGTTGAGGACAGAGGCGAGCTCCGTCATCCACCGTCGGGGGTTGGCGCAGCGGTCACGGGCGATTTGCAACACCGTGCGCTGCAGGTCTTGAGCAGTGTACATGGTTTGTGTGGTTTATGAAAGGTTTGTGGTTGCATGGGGAGGTGTGGTGTCAGGTGCCCATCATGACCGGCATTACAAGCATCAGGAGGTCTTCATGTTCTTTCTGCTCCCCGGGCAACATGATGCCGGCCCGGTTGGGCGTGGATAATTCAAAGCGGATCTGATCCGTGTCCATCACGCTGAGCATCTCGATCAGGAATCGTCCGTTGAACCCGATCACGATACCGTCGCCGTCATATTCGCAGCTGAGTTGTTCGGTGGCTTCATTGGAGAAGTCCAGATCCTGGGCCGAAATGGTAAGGCTTCCGTCGTCAATGTTGAGCACGACCTGATTGGTGGTCTTGTTGGCATAGATAGCGATACGGCGCAATGAGTTCTGGAAATCAGTGCGACTGACCGTCATTACATTGGGGTTGTCGGCCGGGATGACAGCATTGTAATCCGGGTAGTTGGCGTCGATCAGGCGGCACACTAGCTGGGCCCCTTCGAGGGTGAATGAGACATTTGATTTATTGTGCTGAACCGCCACCTTGCCATCGTCATGCAGCACGCCGCGCAGCAGGCTGAGCGACTTCTTGGGGACGATAAACGACCCGGTCTTTTCTGTAGACACACCACCATACGTATACTTGACGAGCTTGTGCGCGTCAGTGGCGACAAAGGTGATCTTGTTGAAATCGATCTGCACAAAGACACCGGTCATGGCGATCCGCAAATCATCATTGCTGGTGGCAAAGAGTGTTTTGCTGAGGGCATTGCCGAGGATCTCTGCATCGATCTCAAGTGCCGTCTCGCCCGAAACATCCTGTAGCTCCGGATAATCTTCCGGGTTGTCTCCCGCCAGTTTGTACTTTCCGTATTCCGAGGTGATCTCCACACCGCGCGTCTCCTCATCGACCGTCATGGTGATTGGCTGATCGGGCAGCGCTTTCAGGGTGTCGAGCAGGATCTTGGCTGGCACGGCAATGCGCCCTTCATCTTCAGCGGAGACCTCCATGTCGGTCATGATGGTCGTCTCCAGGTTTGTCGCCGTGATGGTTAGTTTGTTGCCGGCAATCTCAAAGAGGAAATCTTCCAGCACCGGGAGCACGGGGTTTGAGCTGATGGCCCCGGCAGCTTTGTTCAACTGGTGTAGCAAGTCCTGGGAGGAGACACTAAACTTCATACAGGTATTTTATCACATGTTCATGGAAATGCGCTTCGCATGAAAATTTTCGAAGCGCCGCCAATAAGCGGTAAAAATACACGTTCTTCAGCGGATTAATCCATAAAATTGCCGGCCCGATCCATGAGCACAGGGCAACCAGGCACGATGCGCAATTCAGGTACGATTCCCATCCAAAGGATTGAGTTTGTTGATCCTCCCTCCGTCAACCATACTGTCCTGGCTGGTGGTATCCCGTTGTATACGATGTCGGGGGGTGTCGAGCCGGTGCTGCATCTGGAAATGATCTTTCGCGCGGGCAAGGGCCATGAGCGTCACCGTGCAGCATCTCACGCCACCGCCGCCCTGATCAGTGAGGGTACGGCCGCAATGAATAGCCGGCAGATTGCCGAACACATGGATTTCTACGGTGCCACCTTGCGGGTGACCACGGGCGTGGATGCCATGTCGGTCAGTCTCTACTGCATGGCACGCATGCTTGAGCCCACGCTTGACCTTCTGACCAAGCTCCTCGTGGAGGCGGTGTTCCCGGAATCCGAACTGGCCATCTACAAACAAAACCGGATTCAAAAGATCCGGATCGCGATGGAGCAGAATGAGACAATTGCCAACAAGCGCATTTCTGAATCCATGTTTGGGACGCACGTGTACGGCCAGACAACGGTGAGCGAAGATGTCGCGGGGCTTACCAGGGACCATGTGCTGGAGCACTACCAACTCCTGGGTTACGAAAATCTCACGGTATTCCTGAGCGGGCAGGTGCAGGACGCGCATCTGCGTTTGGTGGAAGCGGCGTGTGCCCGCTTGAAGGCGGGAGCGCCGCCCCGTTCGTATGGGCCTCCCCATCCGCAGGAGGTGTCTTTTCAGCGCATCAAGGGACCACAGGCCTATCAGTCAGCGATCCGGATGGGTCGGCAGGTCGTCGGCCGCAGGCACCCGGACTTTGCAGCCCTCTTTTTGCTCAATGCCGTATTGGGCGGATTCTTTGGAGCCCGGCTCATGCGCAACATTCGCGAACGGCAGGGACTGACCTACGGGATCTATTCAACCATTGAAACCCTGGTGAAGGGGGCTTGTCTGATCATCAGCACGGAGGCAGCTGTCGACAAATCGGACCGGGTGATCGCTGAGATCCATAAAGAGATCAGCCGGTTGCAGGAAGAGTTGGTTTCAGACGAGGAGTTCGAAATGGTGCGCAACTACCTGATGGGAACCCTCCTCATGCAGCTCGACGGCCCGCTGCGCTCTATGGATATGATCAAAACCATGATCATGGAGTCTCTTGACGAGGCCTACTTCCGGGAGTTTGTGCGCAGGATCCGGGAGACCTCTGCGGAAGATGTCCGCAACGCAGCACAGGAGTACCTGGCAATCCCCAATATGCACACGGTGATTGTCGGATAGCCCGGGCACTGGAGGCATCCGCCATCATTTAACTGCTTGACCGGGAACCATGTGTGGCCGGGATATTGTTTTCCATTCCTCACAATTTTTACTTTGCTTTGTGAGGCCTAAGACGCGCTGATACGACTCGATTATATCGTTAAGGGGGAAGCATGAAATTGTTCAGCCTATTTACGCAGGAGCTCGCGATCGACCTGGGAACCGCGAACACCCTGATCATTCAGGATGGTGAGATCATCATCGATGAGCCCTCTATTGTGGCAATCGACATGCGGACCGGCGAAACCATCGCGGTGGGCAAGCGTGCGATGCAGATGCACGAAAAAACCCACAAGAACATCAAGACAATTCGCCCGCTGAAGGACGGGGTGATTGCCGACTTCCAGGCTGCTGAAAACCTGATCCAGGGCTTGATCAATATGCTCGGGACCAAACGCAGGTTCTTCACGCACCTGAAAATGGTCATCTGCATTCCAAGTGGGATCACGGAGGTCGAAAAACGCGCCGTCTTCGACTCGGCCGACCACGTTGACTCGAAGGAAACGTATCTCATTTTCGAGCCTATGGCAGCGGCCCTCGGGATCGGCCTGGATGTTGAAGAACCGGTCGGCAATATGATCATCGACATCGGAGGTGGTACGACAGAGATCGCCGTCATTGCGTTGTCAGGGATCGTTGGCGACCAGTCGATCCGGACAGCCGGTGATGTGTTTACCAACGACATCATCGACTTCATGAAGCGCAATCACAACATCCTGATTGGTGAGCGGACGGCCGAACAGATCAAGATCCACGTCGGGTCTGCGCTGAAGCAACTTGACAACCCGCCCAACGATTTTGCCGTCAATGGTCGCGACCTGATCACAGGCATTCCCAAGCAGTTGACCATCACTTATGCCGAGATCGCTGAGGCGATCGATGAATCCATTTCGAAAATTGAGGAAGCGATCCTGAAAGCACTGGAAAACACCCCCCCTGAGTTGTCGTCAGACATCTATAAAACAGGACTGTACCTGACCGGGGGCGGGGCATTGCTGCGCGGCCTGGATACCCGCATCTCCCGGATCACCAAACTGCCCGTACACATCGCCGATGATCCGCTCCGCGCGGTCGTACGCGGCACGGGGATCGCCCTGAAGAATACAGAGCGTTTTTCATTCCTGATCGACCGGAAAAGTGTGTAACGACTTGATTGCATCGCAGTATGCAAAACCTACTTCAGTTTCTGTTTCGCAATGGCGTAGTCTTTCTCTTTCTGCTCCTTGAAGGAATCTGTCTGTATCTGGTTGTCCAGACCAACGACAGGCAAAACGAGATCTATCACAATTCAGCGAACCTCTTTACCACGACACTCAGCAAACAGGTCGAGTCATTTGAAACCTACTGGAAACTGCGCTCCACCAACGACAGCCTGCTTGCGGAAAACGCCATGTTGCGCCAGCGGCTGTACAACCAGATCAAGCCGGCTCCGCTGCGCGAAAAACGCGATACGACCTTTACTGTCATTCCGGCCAATGTGATCAAGAACTCCATCCTGTCACGCAACAACTACATCACGATTGATGCCGGCAAGCAACACGGCGTTGAAAAGGGGATGGGCGTCATTTCGGACGACGGCCCCATTGGTGTCGTGGTCGGTACCACTCAACGCTATGCCAAGCTGATGTCGATCCTGCACAGCAATGCCATGATCAGTGCGGCGATCAAAGGAAAGGGCTATTTTGGGTCGCTGGTTTGGCGCTCTGCCAACCCGACCCGCATGCAACTGGAGGCCATTCCCAAGCACGCCAACCTGGCTGTGGGTGACACGATCGTCACCAGCGGGTATTCGCACCTGTTCCCTCCCGACATTCTCATCGGCGTGGTCGAGGACTTCCGCCTTGAAGGGGGAGATAACTTTTTCAACGTGACCGTGCACCTGAAGGTGGATATGAGTGCAGTGCAACACGTGTATGTCGTCCGCAATCACGATGTTGCTGAACAGACATCTCTGGCAACCGATGCGGAAGAATGAGTGCATTGACCTCGCGACATATCATCCGGTTTGCGGTGGTCATTCTGCTCCAGGGGCTGATCCTGCGACGCATCGCCCTGGGCGGGATGCACTTCAACTACATTTCCATTCTATTCTATCCAATCCTGCTGGCCTTGCTGCCGATCAAGACGCCGCGGGCGGCACTCCTCCTGATTGGCCTGGGTCTTGGTCTGACCATCGATGTCTTTTATGACTCGCTCGGCGTGCATGCCAGCGCATGTGTGTTTACGGCCTTTATCCGGCCGTGGATCCTGCAGATCCTGGAACCAAGGGGTGGCTACCCGGTCAACGTGAATCCAACCATCCGCGATTTCGGGGCCGCCTGGTTTATGCAATACATGGGCACCTTGCTGGCACTCCATCTCCTCTTCTATTTTAGCGTCGAGGTCTTCACCTTTGTATATATCGGACAGATCCTGCTCAAGACGGTGACGAGTTTTATCGTTTCATTTATGGCTATTTTGATATTCATGTTTCTCTTCAATCCAAGACACTAGGCGTGCAGAACCCGTTTCCCGACCGGTCATTGATCATTCGCCGCGGTATCATCGCCGCAGCGATCATCCTGTTGATCAAGGTGGCGTCTCTGCAGGTGTTCGACCCCTCTTACATCCAGCAGGCGGAAGCGCGTACCCTCGACAAACAAACGCTCTATCCGTCACGGGGATTGATCTACGACCGTGATGGCCAGTTGTTGGTGTTCAACAATCCGATCTACGACATCAACGTCATCTACGACAAGATCGACCCGGCGATGGACACGGCCCGGTTTTGCGCACTCCTCGACATCACGCGTGAGGAGTTTGTGCGCAATCTCACCAAGGACTGGTCAACACGCCAGTTTTCAAAGTCAGTGCCGTTTACCTTCTTGCGGCACGTCACCCCTGACCGCTTTGCGGCGTTTCAGGAGAGCATGTACGAATTTCCCGGGTTCACGCCCGTATTGCGCAATGTGCGCGGGTATCATTATCCGCATGCTGCGCACACACTGGGATACATTTCAGAGGTGGATCAAACAGTGGTCGACAACTACACTGGCGATTATGTGGTCGGCGACTATATCGGCACCTCGGGTATTGAGAAGATGTACGAGCCCCTGCTCAAGGGCAGAAAAGGGATTTCCTATGTCCTGCGCGACAACCTCGGCCGCGAAGTAGGGCGGATCAGTGAAGGGAAACTGGACTCGGCGGCAGTGAGCGGACAGGACCTCCAGATCACCCTCGACATCGCCTTGCAG
>JAWWBX010000032.1:0-22957 GCA_033720735.1 Saprospiraceae bacterium | reverse complement strand
TGCCCAGGTGAGCATATCGGGGACGGCAACGCCACCGGATTCCAGCGCGATGCTGGATATCCAATCAGACACCCGGGGGCTGCTGATCCCGCGGATGGACAGCACGCAGCGGCAGCTGATCGCCAATCCCGCCGAAGGACTATTGGTGTTTGATACTGACACCAAATCGTTCTGGTTCCGCCAGGCGGGTGCCTGGGCGGAACTGACCACCGGCAGTTCCGGTCTGCAGGACCTCGACCGGGATACCAAAGTGCTGGTGGAAGCCTCGCCTGATGCGGACCGGATCCGGTTTGTCACCAGGGACAGTCTGGTCATGGTCATCGACTCGACGGGGCATATTGGGATTGGAGACACCATGCCCGGACAGGCGCTGACGCTGCGTGGCGCAAATATGATGCAACTCCCAGCAACACCGAAAGTAATCAGCGACGATTTATTCTTTGCAGATCCAAATGCCATTTACATTTCTGGTCAGTACGCATATGTAGTGCGCGGTATTGGCCCTGGAGTTCTGTTTGTAATCGATGTGACTAATCCCGCTGCGCCAGAAACTGTCAGCGGTTTGTTTGTAGGATCTAATCCCGTTGCCGTGTTTGTCTCAGGCCGTTATGCTTATATCGTTGACCAGGGCTCGGATGATCTGAAGGTGATTGACGTTTCAAATCCGAACCTGCCAACCGTGAAAAGCAGTTTTCCGCTTGGATTCTCCCCAGCTGACATCTTTGTTTCGGGTCACTACGTCTACATCATTGACAATGGATCAGATGACTTAAAGGTCATCGACGTGTCCAATCCTGTCGCACCGGTAATGTCAGGCAGCTTAACCCTGGGAGCATTCCCTGTGCGCATCTATGTCTACGGGCGTGTCGCTTATGTTGTTGACCAGTTCCCAGCCAGGCTGCAGATCATTGATATATCGGACCCGCAATCTCCTGCGGTGGCTTCCAACTTCTCTATTGGAGGAATCCCTACTGATGTCTTTGTTTCCGGGCCCTATGCCTACCTCGCCACTCAAGGCAGCCTGCTTGTTGTCGATGTTTCGGACCCCTCACTGCCGTCGATTTCCGGTAGCCTGACCCTCGGAACGCCCGGTCCGTGTTCCATCCACTTATCCGGGCGTTATGCCTACTGCGCCCATCAAGGATCAAATGAATTGAAGGTCATTGATGTTTCGCTTCCTGATACACCAACATTGTCAGGCAGCTTGACTATGGCCAATCCGTCAGAGGTTTTTGTCTCCGGCCGTTATGCTTATGTGCTCGACAATCAGATCAACAACTTATCTATTATAGATATCTCTGGGGGTGAAATGGCCTCTATGCTGGCTCACTCACTTGAAGCAGGCAATCTGCAGGTCCGGAACGACGTCATCGCACAGGGGCAGGTGC
Organism: Saprospiraceae bacterium; assembly: GCA_033720735.1. Lineage (GTDB taxonomy): Bacteria > Bacteroidota > Bacteroidia > Chitinophagales > Saprospiraceae > B8-G4. The sequence goes on along the minus strand of JAWWBX010000032.1, from coordinate 21,569 downwards.
AGGTGACTGGTGGCTTGACCGTCGGGGTGGGTGGTATCTTCTCTGACGGGGACATAGGCTTGAATGGAAATATCTCAGCCCCCGGAGGGACTTTCAACACATTAGGCATCGGCACCGATGACCCCGGGTCGATCATCACCAGTGCCTTGCTGGAGGTGAATGGCGGGCATATTGCGCTGGGAACCAATTTTGGCATCTTCTCCAATCACAGCGGGGGTACCGGCATCGGAGCCGGCATGGATACCGGCACCGATGACGAGCTGGAGTTCTGGTCCGGAGGGGCTGTACAAATGACCATCGATGAAATTGGACGCGTCGGCATCGGGACGCCCAACCCGGAGTATCCGCTGCATATCGACGATGCGGGAACCCCTGGCACGCCCACGATCGCACTCGTACTGGAGTCGACCACTTCTGACCGGCCGACCCTGCTATTCAGTGAAAACGCTTCAGGTATCGATCTGAATGATGGGATGAGCATCGAATACGACGGTACCACAGCCGACAATTCGCTGCACATCAACGCCGTGGGCGGGGCACCAGTGGTCACTATCGAAAGTGCCAGCGGACAGGTCGGGATCGGCACCACAAGTCCCGGCGTCCCGATCTCCAACACGCGTCTGGATGTCAGAGACGGGCATATCGCAGTAAGCAACAATTTCGGCGTGCTGTCCATCCACAACAGTGGTACGGGCATCGGCGCCGGCATGGACACCGGTCCCGGAGATGAGCTTGACCTGTGGTCCGGCGGAGCCGTGCAAATGAGCATCGATGCCAGCGGCTTTGTCGGGATCGGTACCACCAGCCCTACCGCTTTGCTGGAAGTGAATGCCTTTACGGTCAAGAAAACGGCGGGAGGCACCTGGAGCGCCTCCTCTGACATACGCCTCAAGCAGGACATCCGCGACTTTCGTCCAGGCCTGCAGGACATTTTGCAGATCCGCCCGGTCAACTTCCGGTATAATGCGCTCAGTGGCTACGACACCCGGCAGGAGCACGTCGGGGTGATCGCTCAGGAGCTGCAGGAGGTGGCGCCTTACATGGTCAGCACCTTCGAAAAAGATGGCGAGGAATACCTCGAGGTCGACAACTCGGCGATGATCTACATGCTGATCAACGCGGTGCAAGAGCTGGAGGCCCGGAATGCACTGCTGGAGGCACGTCTCGCAACTCTTGAACAGGTACAATCGGGTCAGCAGAGCGTCGGTGAGGAATAGTATCTTGACTGTGACATCATACTGTTTGCATAACACGGGATCCTGTGATTCCAACACCAGTCACGGCACGATGAAACACGTTACCATCCTCTTGCTGACATTTCTCGGCATCCATAGTTTGATCGCCCAGGGTATTTCGATCGGTTCCGGCAGTCCCCCGGATTCGTCTGCGCTTCTTGACATGCAAAGCGACAGTCTGGGACTCCTGGTGCCCCGGATGACCAGTGCCCAGCGCATCAACATCGCCTCACCTGCAACCGGTTTGCTGGTGTACGACACGGATCTGGCCGGGTTCCACTATTACACCGGTACAGGATGGCTCAATCTGCAATCAGCGTTGGTCCTGGCTGATTCCGACGGAGATACGCGCGTGGAGGTAGAACAAACGCCTGACGACGACCAGATCCACTTCATCGCGAATGGACAAGAACAGCTTGTTGTGCGCGACAACGCACAGATCGAAGTTCTGAACAGCGGCAGCAGTGTCTTTCTCGGCAAAGACGCGGGTGCCAGCGACGATCTCAGCTTCAATGAAAATGTTTTTATCGGCGAAGGTGCCGGCAAGGATAACACCGCGGGCAACAAGAATACGTTTGTCGGGTTCCAGGCGGGATATCAGAATGTGGGTGGCAATACCGGCATTAACTCACCCGGCAACCGCAACACGTTTGTCGGATGGAAATCCGGCTACGCCAATGTGGCCGGATACGACAACACTTTCCTGGGATACCGCACCGGAGAAACCACGACTGGTGAGAGAAACGTCTTTCTGGGCGCCTACACGGGCAGGAGCAACACCAGCGGCATCATGAACACCTTTCTCGGCACAGCGGCAGGCGAATTGTCTTCCACTGGCGGCGAAAATGTATACATCGGCATGTGGACAGGCCGTTCGAACAACGGTTCTTCGAATGTCGTGATCGGCTGCAGTGCCGCATTCAGTGCCGGCACACTGAATTCTTCTGTGATCATTGGCAGCGAGGCAGGTAAAATCAACAATGGTACCGGGAATGTATTCATCGGATTCGAATCCGGACAGACTGAAAACGGCAGCAACAAGCTGTATATCGAGAATTCGGCGAGCAACGACCCCCTGATCTACGGGGAGTTTAACAATGACCTCGTGCGTGTCAACGGTAAACTGGAAGTCGGTCGCTCCGGAGCCCCGTCCGGATTAACGCGTACCCTGTCGATCATGGGGGCGCGAAGTCTGGGAGGCAGTGACTTTGCCCGGCTTGATTTTACCAATCTGGATAACGACTCAGCACCGATTGACCAGGACCTGGTCAGTGCCCGGATCTCTTCGCGGAATATAACCGAAGAAAACAGTGGTGATCTGCGATTCTACACATCAGATGCCGGTGTGTTGCAACACCAGATGACAATCTCACCTGACGGAAACGTCGGCATTGGCACCTTGAGTCCGACGACCCATCTTGCGATCGGCGATGATCTCGACCTGTACTCGACCTTCTCAAACCGCTACCTCACAATTGGCAACACCAGCAGCGGTACTGGCATCGCCCTGGGGCAGAATAACAACAACCACGTGAGGATGTTCTTCACCACAGGTAACGACTTGCGATACGACATCTGGGACAGTGGCAATATCGATATTGGAGTACTGCTGCTGAACAATAACGGAAATGTCGGCATCCAGAACCCCAACCTTGATCCCAGCGAATTGCTCAGTGTCGGTGATGATTTCGGCACACCCCTGAACGGTAATCGTATCACGATTGCCAACGAAAGCGGGCCAAGCGGATTGAATATCGGCGAGGATATCGATAATCGCGGTTGGCTTTTGTGGGAAGGTGATCTCGTCAGCATGGGTGTACGGAACGCAGGGATACAGTACAACAGCATGATCACCCTGCGCGACGGGCAGGTGGGCGTTAACACGGCAAACCCGACCGCAGCACTGCATGTCTCCGGCGGTGATGTCCTGGTAGATCGCGATGGCGCAACAAGTGACCTGACACGCAGCCTATCGCTTCAGGGTGCACGCAACGCCAGTGGCAATGATTTTGCGCAGATCAGTTTCGACAACCTGGACAGCAATAACGGCAACAGCAATTACACTGGAGCACGGATCTCCTCCCAGAACTTTACCGCAACTGACGATGGCGACCTCCGCTTCGCCACCTATAACGGGTCACTCACCACGCAGATGATCATTACACCCGGAGGGAACGTGGGCATCGGCACTGTCGGCCCGGCGTGGCGGCTGGAGGTGAACGGAACGGCGGCCAAGCCGGGGGGCGGTATGTGGGCCGCCACTTCGGATGCCCGGCTCAAGCAGGACGTGAGCCCGTTCACTGATGGCCTGGAAGCCATTATGGATGTACATCCTGTGCGTTACCGCTATACCCGCGCATCTGGCTATCCGACAGATCGTGAGTATGTCGGAGTGATTGCCCAGGAGCTTCAGACGGTAGCCCCTTACATGGTAGATACCGTGACAAGTGATGACATGGAGTACCTCTCCGTTGATGGCTCGGCCATGATCTACATGCTGGTCAACGCGGTGCAGGATCTGGCTGAGCAGAATCAGCGGATGCAACGAGAGCTTGCAACACTCAGAACAATGCTTGGATTAGAAACTACGCGATCAACGGGTGAACCAGAATAGCACACTGACGCGCTTGATTGGGGGCCTTTGCCTTTTGGTGATTTACAGCCAGGCAGCCCAAGGCCAGGATGCAATGTCGCTCCTGCGTAAGGCACAGCAGTTTCGTTTCTCGCAAATTGACAGCAGCAGCTGGTACGCCACCCGTGCGTATGATGCTGCAATTGATGAAGGCAATGATTCACTCGCTGTGGACGCTTTGTTCCTCGAGGCATGGAACCGGCACAGGGCGGGCGATCTGCACGGTGGTATCAACGGATTTAAGAAAGTGCTCGAATATCCTGCCGTTGCCGAGAATGACGTCGGATTTATCCGCGCCCTGGGACGGATCGGCGTCATCTACACCGACCTCGGGATGTTCGATTCTGCCATGGTCTACATGCTGCGGTACGACGCACTCGTGGATGAGCATATCAGCAATACCAACACCGAAGCCAAACTTCAGCTCGGTGAGTTGTACCGCGCCATGGGCCGACCCGACAAATCCAGTGAGTACAAGCTGGAAGCCATCCGGCGCGCGCGGATCTCCGGCAGGCGGGTCGATCACATTATGTCCCTGTTTTACTATCTCGATGATCATCTGAGCAAGATCGGATCGGCTGAAATACAACCGTACCTGGAGGAGTATTTGGCGCTCCTTGACGACAACGAGTGGGACGAGGATGTCAAACGACAGCACACTCCGCTGCTGTTTGGCCAGCTGAATGACGAGGAACGGGTAGCGTTGCTCGAAGATGCCGTTGACCAAAACATCGCACGCGGTTTGAGCAGCGGCGTCTTGTTCCTGAATCGTGAGCTGGCCAAAGCCCAGGACCGGCTCGGCCGGAAGAGCGACGCACTTGCAACCGCAATAAATGGGCTGCAAATGGCCCGTGAACGTCGGGACATGGGACATCTGCTCGGTTATCACCACCTGCTCGGGTCGATCTATCAGGACCGGCAAGAGTATCAGCAGGCCCTCGTGCATCTGGGTGCGTATTACCATCTGCGCGACAGCCTCAAAACCGTGACGATCAACCGTAACCTCGATTCGCTCAACGTCAAGTTTGAAACCGCCAGGAAAGAGAAACAGATCGCCGACCAGTCGCTGGAGATCCAGCGCAAGACGAATCAACGCAATCTGTTGTTGGGAGGGCTGGCCATGGCCCTGTGGTTCGGCACCTTTCTCGTGCTGTATTTCTGGAATCGCCAGCGTCTCACACGCAAGCTGGCGGCCCAGGAAGCCGAGATCAGCCAACAACGCATCGCCCAACTTGAACAGGAAAAACAACTGCTTGCCATGCATTCAATGATCGAAGGCCAGGAAGCCGAACGTATTCGCATCGCCCGCGACCTCCACGACGGTCTCGGAGGGCTGCTGGGAACCGTCAAGGCGCATTTCAGCGTGATCCAGAACGAGATCCACAAACTCGAATCTCTCAATGTTTACGACGAAGTGGATAAACTGATCGATACCGCCAGTGCCGAGGTCCGGCGGATCTCGCATAATATGGCACCGCATGCCCTGCGCTTCGGCGGATTGAAAGACGCTCTGCACGACTTGTCGGTACAGCTGCGCACACACGGGCTGGCCGTGACATTTGAATGGCCGGGAGACGATATCGAGCTCGAACAGTCCTCTGAAGTGATGTTGTACCGGATCGTTCAGGAACTGACAAACAATGTGATCAAGTATGCCCAGGCGTCCCAGTTGCTGATCCAGTTTAACCGGGTTGAGGACGAATTGAGCATTATTGTGGAAGATAATGGCCGTGGCTTCGATGTCGAGCAGGCATCCATGGGGCTTGGGCTCAAGAGCGTGGAGTCACGGGTGACATTCCTGCATGGTTCTCTCGATATCGACTCAGTTGAGGGTGAGGGGACAACAGTGACCATTCAGATGCCGCTGCGACCGGTCAATCCAGATACTGCCTGAACTTCCGCACCTCACGCCGCGAGCTGATCCCCAGCTTGCTGTAGATGCGGTGCACGTGCGATTTGACTGTGCTCACGCCAATGTTGAGTTCTGACGAGATCTCTTTGTTGGAGCGGCCTGAGGCCAGCAGCTCAAACACCTTGCGTTCCTGTACCGACAGAGAGAGCATGACCGCTTCCGGTTTGCCGCGCCGCCGGTGCGCAATCAACCACCATCCGATCGCGGCCACTCCCAGTACGACAAGCCACGGCCAGAGTTTGAAGTTTTTTGACATCAGATCGTACTGGATCGATGCGGCTTCAATCCTGCGGTCGATCTCATCGAAATAAGGCGATCGTTGCAACATGGGCATCTGGCGCATTACCTGGAGATACTGAACCAACTCTGCATCTTCAAACTTGTCCAGCAGGACGTGTGCCGCAAACAGTTTACCAAGGGGGTCGGGACAGGCCTGCAGGACATCCTCGAGTCGCTGCCGAGCCTCATCGTAGCGCAGGCGTACGCCAGCAGCTGTCCGGGATGACTGATGGCGCAGGTCTCCAAGGACGTCTTCCACCTGACCCAGACATTGATTTGCGACGTTGCCAGCGATCACAAGACCCGTAAATCCACTGAGCGTATCAGGATGGCTGATGCGTACCGTATCGCCAGGTGCCATGGCAAAGTGCCGGTGGTTCTCTTCCTGGCCTCCAATGATGATCGTTGACGGCGGATCTCCCCGCTTCGAAACGTGAAGGCGGTAGAGGCGGTTGTGCTCTGGCAGAAAATCACCCTGGAACCTGAAACGACCGTCCGGCTCAATTCCGGTCTGATCGAAGATCATGTCTCCCGAAACGGAAGTCATATCATCCAGCACTTCAAGCATAGATAAGTAAACAACTGGTTCCCAGTCATCTGACAGACGTAATTGCCCTTCCACCAGGTAACCTGTCTGTGCGCTGAGCAGCAGAGGTAAAGCGGTGATGAAGATTGCCAGTTGTTTCATAGCGGCATGCTGCCAGTACTACTTTTGGTTGACCACAAGTTTGACCTCTCCGGAGACATTTTCAGCGATGATCTCCACGCGCCACTTGCCGGCGGTCGGGCGATCGATGGTTTCGTGCAACACGCCCTTGGCACCTTTGCTCGAGTAAGAACTGGTGTACATGTACCTGCCGTGATCTGTCGTGCCAGTGCCCACTTTGGCGCTTCCGTCCCCGGTCGTCACCGTAACTTCATTCGTCGTACCGTCGCTGGAACTGGAATTGCGATTCTTGTTTTTGTTCTCATTTGAGTTCTTACCGGAGCTTTGGACCACGGTCCCACCGGCACCGGAAGAGATGCTGATGGTTGAGGTGTTGCCGTCCGAATCAGTTTCCACAGTCACTGAACTGCCTGAGCCGCCTTTCGCCCTGGCCTTTGCCTTGCTCTGACCGGTTTCGACAGCGCCGTCGGAGGTCTTCAGTTGCAGCCCGCTCTGTTTCTTGCCGTTGGGGTCGTAGATCTTGAGACTGATGCTTCCTGTGGAGATCTCCCCTTCAACCCCGAAGGACAGGTCTCGGGCACCTGCGTTGATCTGCACCGGCACCGACCATGTTTGTGTGAGCGACTCCAGTACCAGGGTGGTGTCGAGCGTTGTTTTTTGCGCACTCACCTGCGCCGACATGGTCAGGCAAGCTGCGAGAAGAAGATATTGTTTCATTTCATCAACGGATTTTGATTCAGATCAAAACTAGCCGTTCCCCACCCGGAAATGTGGGCAAACAAGGATGAATTGAGTTGTAAACCCGGTTGAAAAACGGTTGAATCCATGCCATTCACCAGTCAATTATCCTTCGGTTGCTGACAAACGCCCCGTTTGGGCAGTGGTCGGTCGTGGCCAGCCACACGATCGTATCAGCACCCTCTTCAGTACTACCGGGAGCTCGCGGGCCTCCCATATCCGTCCGCACCCACCCCGGACAGACAGCGTTGACCTTGACCGATGTTCCGGCCAGTTCGTGTGACAACAGAATTGTCTGTGCATTCAAGCCTGCCTTGGACAGCCGGTAGCCGGCATACCCCCCGGTAAGGTGCTGCAATCGGCCCATCTCGCTGGATACATTGATGATCCGGCCGTCCCGACTATTCCGTAGCATCGGGATCATGGCGTTGCACAGTCGCATCGGCCCGTAGAAGTTGACTTCCATGGTCGCCCTCACCACCTCGATATCACCGTTGACAAGTGGCTCCTTGTCCATCACAGCGGCATTATTGATCAGGACATCGAGATGGTCGTGTTGCCCTGCGATGAGGTCCGCAACAGACGTGATCTGCTCCCGGGATGTCACATCAAGGCGACACCATGCCCACCGTTCGTCATGCTCATAACCCGTCGGTTGTACTCGCTCTGGTTCCCTTGCTCCGGCAAATACATCAAACCCTCGCCGGAAAAGCTGCATTGCCACCTCGCGTCCGATGCCGCGATTTGCACCGGTGATCAGTGCTACCGGAGGCATGCCATCAGCTCTTGCTGGTCCCGGTGGCGGCGCCTGATTTACCTTTGTTCTTGACGTATTTCTCCAGCCACTGGTCCTGTTCCCACAGCATGTGCAGAATGGATTCCTCGGCACGATACCCATGGCTTTCATAGGGCAGCATGACAAGCCGGGCCGTGGCGCCCATGCCTTTCAATGCACTGTAAAACCGCTTGCTCTGCACGGGAAACGTCCCCGAGTTGTTGTCCGCCTCCCCATGAATCAGCAGGATCGGCTCGTTGACCTTGTCGGCATGCATAAACGGGCTCATGGTATAGTACACCTCCGGCGCCTCCCAGTACGTCCGCTCCTCGCGCTGGAATCCGAACGGTGTCAGGGTCCGGTTGTATGCTCCGCTGCGGGCGATACCGGCGGCAAACAGATCTGAGTGTGCCAGCAGATTGGCCGTCATGAAGGCACCATACGAATGGCCACCGATGGCAACCCTGTCGCGGTCTGCCACGCCCATATCCACGAGCGTGTTGATCGCGGCTTCCGCGTTCATCACCAGCTGTTGCCGGAAACTGTCATTGGGTTCCTTGTCGCCCTCTCCTACCACCGGCATACTGGCGTTGGCCAAAACGGCATAGCCACGCACGACCCAGAAGATCGGTGAACCGTAGTTTACACGGATGAACGAATACGGAGAGCCTGACACCTGCCCGGCCATGGCCGCACTCTTGTACTCGCGCGGATAAGCCCACATGAGCGCGGGCAGTGGCCCGTCTTTCTTGACATCATATCCTTCCGGTAAATACAGGTCCCCTGACATATCGACCCCGTCGGCACGTTTGAAACGCAGCTCCTGCTTGGTGATCCCTCTCAGGCTGGGATACGGATGCTCGAAGTGCGTGATTTGCGTAAGCTGACCGGTCTGCAGGTCGCGCAGGTAGTAGTTGGGCTGTTCCTCCTGGCTTTCACGCCGGGTGAGTATTTGCCGCTTGTCTTCCCCGACAAACGCCACCGGGTATTCATAGTAAGGTGCTTCACTACGCCAGAGCTCGTTCAACTCACCTGTTGCAATCGACATCGAGCGCACAAACGGCCGATCGCCTTCGGGTGAGGCACCGGAGCCGGTCAGGTAGAGCAGCCCGGCAGATTTGTTGATATCCAGGACACGGCCACCCGATGGGGTTGATTTTGTCTCAAACGAGCCGGGCGCGTTGTAGCGGTCTTCTGTTGAGCGGTCAAAAAGCACGCGCTTTGATGCGGGATTTCCGGGGGTAAACATGCTCGTGATCGTGTGGCGCGTCGACCACCAGTTTTCATACAGTACCGCGTGCTGGTCGTCACCAAACGTGATACCGCTGTAACGCAGCTTGCACGCCACCTCCTTCTTCTTACTCCCGTTGAACGGGGCTGCCAGGGAATAGACCTGGTCGCGAAACTCTACTTCCTGACGCGGGTCACCGCCATCCAGCGCTTCGACCCAAAACAGGTTAGCATCCGCATCATCGCGCCATTGCAGATTCCTGGGGCCGGTGCGGACCGCTCCAAATCCCTTGGGGATATCCTCCGCAAGCGGAATGTCGGCGATCGTCTTGACCATTCCTCCATCACGGTCGAGCACTACATAGCGCTGCGGAAACCTGCTATACGGGACCAGGTATGAGAACGGTCGCTCAATCCACGTCGTGAGCAGGTAACGTCCATCCGGTGATTGACTGAACCCCGCCAGAAGCCCCTCTTTACCAATTTTGCGATGGGTGCGTGTGGCGAGGTCGTAGCGCATCAGTTGTGTCGTCGCATAGTAGGCAAATACATCTTCATCGTGCGGGTTTTGCAACAGATCCTGATAAGTACGTACAGGCGCCGTGCTACCCAAATTCTCCTGAACGATCGGACCTGCGGGTACCTCCGGTTTTTCCGGTGGCGCAGTCAGGTCATCCGGACGCATCTTGTAGTAGATAGCCTTGCCGCCATCGGCCCAACTGTATGGCGCGCCCCGGAGGGCGTCATTGAGCCTGGCTTTGGTGAGGCGCTCGACCCGCATCGTACCCACATTGCCGATCCATAACGATAATCCGTCGCCCTCGTCCAGGGTGAGTGCGATGTGCCTGCTATCCGGTGACCATTGCACGTTGCTGATCCTGGCTTTCTCCGGCAGCCCCTGAAAAGACACGGGCTTGCCAGCCTTCACTGCTTGTAATTTGATATCAATATACGGGCGCGTGCGACTGGGACCATGCGTACGCGGATTGATGCGCAATCCGGCGATCCGCAGTTCGGGTTGTGCCAGTTCATCGATCCCCGGATGCCCCGTCCGTTCGAGGAGCAACAAGTATGTGGCATCGGGTGAAAGATTCACGCCAGGGGTCGGTGGGGCCAGTGCGATATCCGCGATGGCCTTGGGAGGCGTCTGATAACCAGATGCCTGCCCCACGACATAGGTGGTGCCGGCGGCTATGACCAAAATCAGAATCAATGAGCGCAAAAAATGTTGCATGATGCTATGAGTTTTCAAGCAGTTAGAATTGTGTTAGATCCGGCAGCACACCCGGAGTATACGGAGCACCGATCCGTTGGAGTTCGTCGCGCAAGGCAGCGAGATCGCTCTCGACAAGTGTGCGCAACCCGTTGAGGATCGGTGTAAATTCCTCCCTGGCAATCTCCAGGCTCATCCGGTGTGTGCCCGTCGGTTCAGACGTGCTGTACTTCTGTTCAAAATTGATAAATCCGATCCGGTTGTTCACGGATGGCGGGGTTCGGATGTCCAGTTCGTTTGCGATCGGGTCGCCGTTGAGTGCCCTGCGCAGTTCCTGCAACGTTTCTTCGATTGCCAACACCTCGGCCATCAATGCCTCTGTCGGCACCTCTACCCGATCGATCGCCTTGCGAATATGTCGCAATTCATTATCGACCTGGCCCATCGCCCGCTGGGTACCCTGTACTGCCCGTGACAACTCGGTCACCTTGGCCTTGAACGCTGCCAAAGCCTCCCGGTCGCGGGCTGGCATGGTCGTGTTGTTGAGCGGGATCACTTCAAATGAGACGGGGCCTGCCAGGTCTTGCATGGCACCGTCACGCCACAGGGACATCGTAACCGAGTAGGTACCGGGTGCGACCAGCGTCCCCTCGTCACGGCCAGAAAACGGATTGTAGAACGACGATGATGACAAGGAGATCGGGTCTTTCGGTGCCGTGCGCAGATCCCATTTGATCCGCTGCACACCAGTACCGTGCCGCGTTTCCAGTTTGCGTACGATGTTGCCCGCGTCGTCGCGTACCGTGAAGTACAAGGCCGGATCTTCCTCGTCCCGCTCAGCTTTCAATGCGTCATAGGTTGGATAGTGCACATCCTTGCCTTCTTTGGCCAATTCCTTTTCTGCCTCGCGGCGCTGTTCTGTCAGACTCTTGATCTCGTCCTTGATATAATACGTAAACAAGGCTTCTGCGCCAAGATTGTCTCCCTGCCAATAGCTGTCACCCTGGAAGGACTTGCCGGGCAGACCTAACGGATAAGCCCGCTCAAACTGCAGCGCATCACGCACTGGAAACAGATGTGCTGCGGCGGCAAGGTCTGCCTCTTTGGATGCGCGCAGCGACGAATAGTCGTCCAGAACGAAAAAGCCGCGTCCAAAGGTGCCGAGCACCAGGTCATTCTCACGTGTCTGGATCGCCAGGTCCCGCACGGCGATGGTCGGCACGCCAGCTTTCAATTGCTTCCAGTTGCTCCCACCGTCATTCGTGAAGAACACCCCAAATTCAGTCCCGACAAACAGCAGATTTGGGTCGACGTGATCTTCTCCGATCGCATAGGTGGATCCCCGCTCAGGCAGATTGGCGGAAATGTTGGTCCAGGTATTGCCCTGATCCGTGCTCTTGTAGACATACGGTTTGAAATCACCGCGTTTATGATTGTTGAAACATGCGTAGACCACCTGTGGATCGTGCTGTGACGCCCACACTGCATTGACATAGGTGTTGGGAGGAACCCCCTCGATGCCCTCGATGCGTGTCCACTCAGCTCCGCCGTTGACTGTGCGCTGGATCAATCCGTCGTCCGTCCCGACAAAGAGCAGGTCCTCGTCGATTGGTGATTCGCTAAACGCCACAATGGCACCATACGGTGAAGTCGACCGGTTTTTGGCGACAGCATCGATGCTCCAGACGCGCCCCATGATCTCCAGTTCATTGCGGTTGATCTGTGCGGTCAGGTCGTCCGAAATGACCTGCCAGTCGTTCCCGTAATTGTCGGACCGGAAGAGTTTGTTAGCGGCAAAATAGACCCGGCCGGCTGCATGCGCACTGATCGAAAGTGGAGCATCCCAGTTCCAGACATAGGCATCCTCACCTTTGCGCGCCTGCGGCTGGATGCCGACTTCTTCACCGCTCTGCTTATCGTATCGCGCCAGGACACCATATTGGGACTGGACATACACAATGTTGGGATTTTCCGGATCGACCTGCGACTCGAAGCCGTCACCACCATGGGTGATGAACCAGTCTTCGTTGGCAATTCCATTGGCACTGACCATGCGCGACGGTCCGCCCATGCTGAAGTTGTCCTGGGTTCCCCCGTAGATGTAGTAAAATGGTTCGGAATTGTCGACAGCCACCTTATAGAACTGGATGATCGGTAAGTTGGGCTTGAAATGCCACGTCTGCGCCGCATCCCAGGTCTCGTAAATTCCGCCATCGCATCCCACCAGCCAGTGGTCGGTGTCTTCCGGGTCGATCCACATGCAGTGATTGTCCACATGCTTGGTGTCCTCCCCGACGTTGCGGAATGATTTACCTCCGTCGTCACTCACTTTCATCCAGGTGTCCATTGCGTAGACCTTGTCAGGATCGACAGGGTCAGCAATGATCTCCTGGTAGTAGTTGCCACTGGTGACAAACCCACCGCGCTTCTCCCATGAAGCACCACGGTTGGTCGACCGGTAAAAGCCGCTCTTGCCCTGAGCTGCCTCGACAATCGCATAGATCACCTCCGGATTGGCAGGCGAGATGGCCATGCCAATCCGACCGAGATCCACGCCAGGCAATCCTTTCATCGCTTTGTTCCATGAAGCGCCACCATCTGTGGACTTGTAGATCCCCGAGCCCGGTCCACCGCCCAGGTAGGTATAAACATGGCGTGCCCGCTGAAACGCTGCCGCGTACAGCACATCAGGGTTGCGCGGGTCCATATGCACTTCGTTGACGCCTGTGTGCTCGTCAATCGTCAGCACAGCTTCCCAGGTCTCACCGCCATCGATGGTTTTGTAGACACCGCGATCGCCACCGGCGCTCCAGAGTGGCCCGATGGCCGCGACGTACACGATATCCGAGTTGTGCGGGTGTACGATGATATTACCGATATGCTCAGATTCCTTCAGTCCAACGTTCTTCCACGAGGCGCCTCCATCTTCTGATTTGTACAACCCGTCACCGTAGGCGACACTGCGCTGGTTGTTGTTTTCGCCGGTCCCGACCCAGACGATACTCGGATTGTTGGGGTCGACGGTCACACAACCAATGGAGTAGCTCCCCTGGCTATCGAAAATCGGCGTGAAGGTCGTACCTGCGTTGGTCGTCTTCCACACTCCTCCGGATGAGACCGCTACATAGTAGACCTTTTCATTGTCGGGATGCATCGCGAAGTCCGAGATACGCCCGGAGGTCAGCGCTGGTCCGAGTTCGCGGAACTTCAGTCCATTAAAAGCTGTGGATTCGAAAAGGGATTTCTCTTTCTCCTCTGATTGTTCGGTTTGTTCAGCCTTCTTCCTGGTTTTCTGGGCTTGGGCGGGCAATGCGAGCAGAATGGCTGCGCAAAGCAACAAGAGCAAAGATCTTTGCATTGGACGATGTCATTTTCAGGTTTCCGTGAAAATACGAAATGCCCGATGCAAACACACGTCCGGCACTACCGGGAAGGTTCCAGAATGAAGCTTACCGCAACAGTTGTGCTTTGGGAATCACGCCTTTGATCAACGCCGTCTTGGTAGTTGACAACTTGGGTTGTCCAAGTCGTTTCTTGAGCAGCACTCTGGTCTGATCGAGCCGGCGTGCCGTCCATGCAGCGAGTTCGTCATTCTCCTTTCCGGAACGCTTCTTAAAGCGCAGTCTTGCGTCTTTTCCGGTGTCACGCAGGAAGGCGCTGAATTCGCTGCGCGTCCGACCCTTGCCCCGCGTGAGTAGCGAGATCAGAAAACGGTTGCCATTGTACTTGCTCAGATCCTCATAGACGTCGTTGATATCATCGTTGACCTCAGTGATCAGGTCGTAGGGGCGCCAGTCCGTCTCACGAATGCGTTTGCTCAGATCCGGTGCCTCATGATAGATCAGCTTGCGTATCAGCCGCACGTCGCAAGTCTTGGCGCCGTAGGTGGTTTTGAATGGACGTCTGGTCGGCATCCTGCCATCCCTCATTTCCAATTCGTAGGATTGGTAGCGCTCGATGTCTTTGCGAAAGGCAACCACCTGGTAACGATTGAGACCGAAGGCCCTGAGCTGCCGGTTGATCTCCTTCCAGTGTTTGTCGAGCGCCGATTTCTTGACCTGCCAATTTGCCTCCAGATACTCATCGAGAGCGTAGATGGCCTGTTGCAGATCCATGAGCTGTTTGACAAAAGGGCTGTCTTTCGGGATCCCCGCGAGCTTGAGCATGTACGGGATCCGGCGGTAGGTAAACAGGTCGTTGATCTTCTTGGTGATTTCTTGCTGACTTGCCATGCGTTACGTTTAGCCACGCAAGATAGGAAGAAGTGTAAAATGGCTTTATCGATAAGGCCAGGTGCCGGGATTTGCTGCGTGCGCGGATCTCGCTCAATTTCCATGAATGCTTATCTTCATCTTGGATTGCCTGTCGTGATCCCTCGTATTATTACATAATACTTCGATCACCTGGCAATCGCAATCAGAACTGTCTCAGGGCCACACCTCCTACCTACGCAATCACCTGTTTATGGCAAGAAGAATCAAGATCAGACTCCCCGGGGATGATACCGTAAGTGGACTGATCGACCTTCCCTCCTCTGCAACGTGCCTGATGGTGCTGGCACATGGGGCCGGAGCTGGCATGGAGCACATCTTCATGAGCCAGTTGGCAGATGCCCTGGCATCGCATCACATCGGATCTTTGCGCTTCAACTTTCGTTACATGGAACGCGGCGGTGGGCGACCAGACTACCCCAATGTGGCACACCAGGTCATCCGTGCCGCGATTGATCGGGCACATCACTATGCTGACCCCATGGGCATCCCGGTGGTCGGTGGCGGCAAGTCCTTCGGCGGACGGATGTTGAGCCAGGTTGCTGCCAAAGACGAGGATCCGGGTGTCTCTGCGTTGGTGTTTTACGGCTTTCCTCTTCATGCGCCAGGCAAACCGGGTCTCGAGCGAGCGGCACATTTGCAGGATGTACGGATCCCTATGTTATTCTTGCAGGGAACCCGCGACACCCTGGCCCAGGAGCCGTTGATCCGGCAGGTTTGCAAGGATTTGCGACGGGCACGATTATGCATGTTTGAAGGCGCCGATCACGGATTTCACATGTTGAAGCGATCCGGTGTTACCGACCTGGAAATGAGGGACAGGCTGGCCCTCGAAAGTGCCAAATGGTTGAGCAAAAAATTGAAATGACGCCCAAATGGTCGTAGTTTTGGGCCGCAGCCAATTCCATTCATTAAATACGACGTACCATGGGTTTTCTGAGTGACCTCAAGCGCTTGTTCTGGGCCAAAAAGGCCGTAGCCAAGTCGACGGCTGAAAAGGTTGGTGATGAAGTCAAAGATGTCGCCTCTGACGGGTTCGACACGGTCAAAGGGGTCACCGATGACCTTGGCGCCAAGGCGGGAGATGCCGCACGCCGTGCTAAAGACTACGCCTCCGATCTCGTCGACGACGTCTGGGAGAAAAAGGATCGGGCCACCGAAACGATGAAGGAAAAAGGTGATCAGGTCGCCGACAAGACGTCTGAGACACTCGGGAAGGCCAGGGAGAAAGGTGCCGAGATTGTCGACAAGGCCGTTGATGTGAGCGACAAGGTTTGGGAGAAGGCCGAAGAAGTGGGTGAAAAAGTGATCGACAAGGGTGGCGACCTCGTTGACAAGGCCAAGGAAATGGCCGGGAAGGTCGGTGACAAGATCTCTGAAAAGATGGATGAGATGCTGGAGAAAGCCGAGGACCTGGACAAGACGATTGAGAAAGAACGCGATGCGATCGACGCCAACCGCGACGGTTGGGCGGATACCTCGCACAATGAAAAACTGCGCGAGAAAGGATCCCTGCTTGACAACAAGGATGATTTCTGGTCACGGGCAGAGAAGTATGCAGAAGGCGATTACTCCATGGGCAAACCGCAGATCATCAAGGATGCGGAACCCACCAAAGAACAGGCCTCAGGGCCGGTCAAGGGGTTTGAAGACCTGGATGGGGATGGCGATGAGATCATTGATGATGCCATTGTGGTCGAGGACGATACGGAAGACACCCCGTCTGGCGAGAAGCCAGCAGGGTTCAGTCCGACTGACGTCATCCCGGGTACTGAAGAAGAAGAATAGTTTAATTCAAAACTGATACCATCTCAACCGATATGGAAGAACAACGCATGGACTGGGGCAGCATGAAGGAAACAGAATTCAAGTCAACCGACTGGATCTTTTTCTTTCTCAGCTTTGCTGCCATGATCGCACTGTTTGTATTCAATGACCGTTTCTTTTGGGTGGCTCTGCCCTTTGCCGGAACATACCTGGTAAAAGCGCTCAAGCAAATGTAGTCTGGCTCGCCAGCCCAGACCCTTTCAGGTTATGGCCAAGATTTCCGCCGGCATCGCACTGTATCGCCGGCGTTCCCGCCAATTACAGATCCTGTTGGTCCACGCAGGTGGCCCCTACTGGATGTGGAAAGACGTACACGCGTGGTCCATCCCAAAGGGCGAGGTGATGCCCGGAGAAGCGCTGGAAACCGCCGCACGACGTGAATTTGCTGAGGAGACCGGAGCACAACTTCCGGGGTGCCCGATGCAAGCTCTCCCGGTACTGCAGATCAGCCGTGGGAAGGTGTTACATCCCTTCGCCTGCGAAGGCGACTTCGATCCCACTCAGTTGCGCAGCAATACATTTGAACTAGAATGGCCCCCTCAATCTGGACAGATCCGGACGTTTCCGGAAGTCGACAAAGCAGCATGGTTCACTCTGCGTGAGGCCCGGGAAAAGCTGCACAAAGGACAGGCCACACTGGTGGATTTACTCGAGAATGCCCTCCAAACCACATGAACACATGAACACGTGAACACGTGAACACGCACAGACTATTTCACCCGCTTCCCCTCAATTCTCTGCCCTCCCTGGCGCAGGATGAGCATTTCACACTCGCCTGCATCATTCACCACAAATTCCACCTCGGCACCGATATTCTCGGCGAAAAACGTGGTTTCTGAAGCCGCTGACATAGTCACACTCCCCTGCCCCGTTGCGGTGCCGACCAGCGCCCCGTCTTCGAGTGCAATGGTCAGAATGAATCCGGGCATCAGTTCGTAGTCCCCGGGATAGCGCGCGAGGATGTCGGGGGCCACGTCCACCGACTCCCGTGTCACGATCTCCTCTTCTGTTTTGGCGGCATAGCCGGACCTGCCCGACCGGGGTGTCACCAGTTGGCCGATCACCGCTCCCTTGTCATCGCGCACGAATTCCAGTGATGTAAAAGATGCCGGGTACATGAACTTGTCCTTGCCCACGGGCACGGTAGGCTGTCGTGGCCCACTCCCGCGTTTGGAGTATACCGTTCCATCCTCGACAGTGATGACGCGCATGTCTTCCGAATCTTCGATGTCGTACACACCGACATACTCCTCAAGTACTTGCGGATCGATGGAGATCTCGCGGATCTCATACGAATGCCCGGTTGCCAATGCAGCCATCCTGATCGCCGCATTGCCTGGTGGATTGCAGTTGCAGTTTGAGAGGACCGCCACATACACATCGTGTCCTGGCACGTAGATGCCTTCAGTCAGGAACCCATGAATCCCACCGCCGTGCTCGTAGCTCAGCGCCGGTCCGACCTTGTTGATCTGCCAGCCATATCCATAGCCTGAGTCTGATCCGTCGTTGAGATTGAACGGCTTGAACGCTGCCGCCAATGTCTCTTTGCTCACCAGTTTTCCGGCATGAAGCGATCGGTTCCAGACGGCAAGATCATCGACATTGCTGATCAGCGCACCAGCTGCATGAGGGAGAGTCATACTCAGGTAATCCGCATTACGGGGCCCGTCCGGGCCGGGCATGTAGCCGGGTATCCGGTTGGGAATAATCCTTCCCTGCTCGTCATAAGCGGTGCTGTGCATGCCAAGTGGATCGAAGACTTTTTGCTGCATGAAATCGGCATAGGACATCCCACTGGCAGCCTCGATGATCGCACCGAGCAGGATATATCCGGAGTTGTTGTAGCGCCATTCCTCACCTGGCTTGAAATTCATGGGCAAGTCCCTGAAGACGGCGATCAACTCCTCCAGCGTCAGATCATTGCGCGTTTCCGTGGCCATCCAGCCGTGAATGTCGGTGTAGGACTGTATCCCTGATGTATGGGTTAGAAGATGCTCGATGGTAATCGTCGTTCCGTCCGTCGGATAGTCCGGCAGGAACCGCGTAATGGGATCATCAACCATGAGCTTTCCCTGCTCCTGAAGCATCAGGATGGCAACGGCAGTAAACTGTTTGGTGATCGAGCCAATTCTGAAGATATGGTCCGGACGCATATCGACGTCCAATTCCAGGTTGGCTTTCCCGATTGCACCACGGTAAAGGACCTCGTCACCTTTGGTCACGATTGCGGTGGCACCAGGTCCATCATCAGAAAAATATTCGGCCAGAATATTGGCGTATTCAGAGGATGTCTGGGCACGCAGTGCCAATGGGATCGTGCCTATTAGCATCAGTGTGAAGAGGGCAGTCTGGCAAGTCTTCATAGCTTAAAAAACGAAATTTTGCTGAAGATAGCCATGCATCCCTACTTCCCTGCAAGTCCTAGAAGGATGTGCTGCCCTACTCTACCAACGACACCGTCTGCCCGATACCTCGTTCACAACCGTGCGGATGAAGCAGCGCAAGGAACAAAAAAGGCCGTCCCTAACGGAACGGCCTTTTTTCCAGGGTGAACTGGCTAAGAGGTTTAACTATAGCCTTCGTTTTGCGTCATATTCGGATTCGCATTCAACTCTTCCTTCGGGATCGGGAGCACAAAGCGATGATCCGGATAGTTGATCTCGCATCCATTCAGGTCGGGTGGGACCGTACAGTTGTTGCGGATCACCCCTTTCTTCTTCCGCATCAGTTCCCATAACCGGTGCCCCTCAAACATGAGCTCGATCCGCTTCTCGCGCTCGATCTCATCGAGGAGTGCCTGTCCTGAGGCGTTGACCGCAGGAGCCGTCGGCCAGGCACGGCTGCGCACGGCCATCAGATCGTCGCGTGCCGCAGCTTCATTACCGAGCATGGCATTGGCTTCGGCGCGGATCAGATAGGTCTCGGCCAACCTGAGTACCGGTGTGTTGTCACGGCCTTCCTGGTCTGGATACTTGTCGACACGGCGGTATCCGAAGTCACCGCCGCCGATCGTCGAGTCAATCTTGAACAGTTCGATACGGACGTCCTCCGGATCGATGAGATTGTACACATCATCGGAAGGCAGGTAGTCACCATATCCTTCGTTGATGTACATCCGGCCAAGGGCATTGGATCCATTATTATCCGTATCGGTGTTGATCACTTCAAACAAGACATCAGGTCCGGTGCCACGGTCCTTCCAGCGTGCCACATAGTCCTCGTTGGACGTCAGGCCTCCGGCATTGGCAATGACATTGTCTGCCATGGTCTTGGCGTTGTTCCAGTCAGATTGATATAAGTAGATCCGCGCGAGCAACGCACGCGCCGCGGTTGGGGAAAAGAAGCCCGTTCCGCGATTTTGGTTCATCAATCCCAACGCAGTATTCAGGTCTGCGATGACGGCATTGTAGACTTCCGCCACCGAATTTCTGGCAGGCTCAGCCGCCGGATCAAATTCTGTTACGATCGGCACGCCGGGATGGCTATTGTCGCTCGTAAAGCCGTAGTGCTGGCCATAGATCCGCACGAGATCGAAGTGCCCAAGTGCTCTGAGAGCGTAAGCCTCGCCGACCAACTGGTCGGCGTCTGCCTGCACAGCGGCAGGCACCTCTACATTGGCATTGATCACCACATTAGCGCGGTTGATCGCTTCATAGACTTCCGTCCAGATCTCTTCTGGAATGGCGTGAATATCATTCACCCCGCCGTTGTACTCGGCCCAGTCCTTGGCCCGGTTGGCCTGTGAATTTTGCTTGACATCATCCGACATCACATCCGGGACCAGCACAAAGTACCGCCCGTAGTAATCCGAATTCTGCAGCTGTGAGTAAGCACCGAGGAGCACAGTCCTGATATCATCCACGGTCTGAACGGCCACATCCGGTGGCAGGGAG
The DNA here is from genome assembly GCA_033720735.1 of Saprospiraceae bacterium. Taxonomy (GTDB): domain Bacteria; phylum Bacteroidota; class Bacteroidia; order Chitinophagales; family Saprospiraceae; genus B8-G4. The sequence continues at coordinate 897 of JAWWBX010000032.1, read as the reverse complement.
TCACTGGGATTCACATCCAGAAACTCCTCGCCGCAGGAGAGTACCGCAACGGTGCATATTGTGAGAAAGAAATATTTCAAGTGTTTCATGATTCGTCCAGTTTAAAATCCAACATCAATACCCAGGGCAAACGTCTTCAGATTGGGGATCGTCGACTCCATGTAGCCGTTGATCGCTGCTTCGGGGTCGTAGTTCAGGTTCTCATCACGCGTCCAGGTCCAGATGTTGGTACCGCGGAAGTAAATGCGTGCTGAGGTCATGTCCAATCTGGAGATCAGTTCGGTAGGCAGATTATAACCAACCGTCAGGTTGCGCAAACGAATGTGCGTCCCGTCGTAGATGTAGCGTGACGATCCCTGGGTGTTACTGCCCGGGTTGCCACCCCAGCGGAACTGCGGCACATCGGTGATATCGCCAGGCTGGCGCCAACGATCAAGCACCAGGTGTGTCTGGCTACGCGGAGTAAAGCGACCGTCGCCCTGGACCACCCATGCCGTCGCATCGTACAACCAGTTGTTCCAGGTTGTGACGAAGTTGGCATCGGCAAAGAAACCACGCCATCCCAGCTGGGTGTTGAAGCCACCGATCATGTCAGGGGTACCGGATTTACCGATAAAAAAGCGCTCGGCCTCACCGATGTCAGACGTGGTCTCAGTCCGGGTCTCATCGGTGTAGAACAATGGCCGCCCGTCGTCCGGATTGACACCGGCCCACTCATACACATGATACTCATTGAACTCGCGCCCCTCCGTGCGGAAGAAACGGTCGTGCGTTCCGGCAACAAACGGCTCATCCAGTTGGGTGATCTCGTTATTGTTGAAGGCCAGGTTGAACCCGACATTCCAGGTAAAGTCACCACCTCTGACGACATCGGCATTGACGGTAAACTCAACACCG
>JAWWBX010000031.1:0-23013 GCA_033720735.1 Saprospiraceae bacterium | reverse complement strand
TTCGTCGCCGAAATGCAGTTCATAGTCGTAGTCGCTGTAGTACAGCGTCACATTGCCAAACAATCGCTCGCTAAAGAGATGGTTCCAGCGTATCGTGCTGGTCGTATTACCCCAGTCAAACCCGGCCGCATCACCAAAACGAAAATTGTCACGCCCGAGATAGGCCGACACAAACACGCGGTTGCGGGTGTTGATCTGATAGTTGGCCTTGAGCGTGAGATCATAAAAATTCAGGGCCGAGTCGTCAAATTCCTCGCTAAGAAACGGCCTGGCGATAATGTCTGCATACGAGCGGCGGCCGGCCACGATAAAGGAGGCCTTGTCCTTGATCAGTGGTGCCTCGATCGACAACCGGCTGAAGATGAGCCCGATGCCGCCCTGCATCTCGAACTTCTTGTTGTTGCCCTCCTTCATCCGCACGTCGAGAATGGAGGAGAGCCGTCCGCCGTAGCGTGCCGGAATGCCGCCTTTGTACAGCTGCACGTCTTTGACCGCATCGGGATTGAACACCGAATAAAATCCGAAGAGGTGGGAACTGTTGTACACTGGTGCCTCGTCGAGCAGTACCAGATTCTGATCGATCGTACCTCCACGCACGTTAAACCCGGTGGCGCCTTCTCCCACCGTGCTGACCCCCGGCAGGAGCAGCAGGCTACGGATCAGTTCCACCTCGCCCAGGAGGGTGGGTACTTTCTGGATGGTCTGGATGTCCAGCCGGTTGACGCTCATTTGCAGGTCGCTGACATTGCGATCCTCGACTTCAGAAGACACAATGACCTCTTCCAACTCCGCAGCAGCCGGGACAAGCTCGATGTCGAGGGTGACGTTGCCCCCGGTCAGGTCGACCTGCCGGGTGACCGACTGATAGCCGAGGTAGGAAAACATGACGTCATAGGTACGCGACGGCAGGGAGATGGAATAAAATCCGTAGGCATTGCTCGAGGTCCCCTTCTGGATAGTCGGGACATAGACATTGGCGCCAATGAGGGTCTCCCCGTCATCGGCGTCCTTGATATAGCCGCTCAGCGTTGAGCGGTCCTGTGCAGAGACTGCACATGTGAATAATAAGGATAACATCAGGAGCAAGCCAGACCGGGACCTGCCGAGGTTTGAGTGATTCATGGAAAGGATGTGTACAACGTTTCGCAGTGGGAAGCGCATTGATTCGGAGAGTAAACGTCAGAAGCTGCAAAAAGTTACCCTGATGAGCGTCGCGCTGATGGGCGTGCGGAGGAGCCGGGGCGGGCCAGCGCGGCACACACTGCTGCCGGATCTGTGGTTCACTGCTCGTGCGTGGGTGTTGGGGTACTTTTTCCGGGAAATCCCTATCTTTGCGTGCTCTTAAAACGAATCGGTATGAAAAAAGACATTCATCCTGATAATTACCGCCTGGTGGTGTTTAAGGACTTCTCCTGTGGGGAGGCATTTCTGACGCGGTCATGTGCGCCGACGAAGGATACCATCAAATGGGAGGATGGCAACGAATACCCGCTGGTCAAACTTGAAATTTCCAGCAAGTCTCATCCCTTTTTCACAGGTAAGATGAAATTCGTCGATACCGCCGGACGGATTGACAAGTTCAACAAGAAATTTGCCAAGACGAAATACGCGAAACAAGACGAAGAGTAACATCTGAAAGTAAGAGCCTCACAAAAGTGGGGCTTCTTATTTTTACCCCATGAGGAACCTCATTCTCTTCGACGACGAGTCACGAGATCACTTATTGCCCCTTACGTTCACCCGGCCCGTTTCGGAGCTGCGGGTTGGCATTCGCACGATCCGTGAGAAGTGGGAGCAAGGTCTGCATGGCTCCGCATCGTGGATTACGAGCGACTATCTCACTGAGAAGTATCCCATTGTGATCGCCGAGGACAATCTGGTCATCAACGGGTCGGTGTTGCCCAATGCCCAGCTCCTCAAGCTCGTCTCCGAGCTCAATATCAATGAAGCACTGATGACCGACGGCGACCTCGTGGCTGCGCGCATCCCGGGCGACGAGTTTGATGCGTTGATCGACGGATCGTTTGGCGATGAGATCGCGGGTTATTCACTGCGTGAGACCCCGGTGCGTCGCGTTACCCGCCCCTGGGAGCTGTTTACCTACTGCGGACAGGAGATCCTGGAAGATTACCGTCTGCTGACCCGCGACCGCAGCTCACGCCCGCTTCCGCCCGACAATCAGCGTATCGGCACAGGACCGGTCTTTATGGAAGAAGGAGCCTCAGTGCACTGCTCGGTGCTCAACACGACCGAAGGGCCGATTTACATCGGGCGTGATGCTGTCGTGATGGAGGGGAGCCTGCTGCGCGGGCCGCTCGCCATCGGCGAAGGAGCGGTGCTCAAAATGGGCACCAAAGTATATGGCCCTTCGAGCTTTGGACCGCACTGCAAAGTCGGCGGTGAAGTCAAGAATTCGGTCATGATGGGCTATTCCAACAAAGGGCATGAGGGATTTCTCGGTAATTCAGTCATCGGTGAATGGTGTAATATCGGCGCCGACACCAACACCTCCAATCTCAAGAACACCTATTCGGAAGTAAGGCTGTGGAATTATGCCCTGGGGCGATTTGAACGCACCGGGCAGCAGTTTTGCGGTCTGATCATGGGTGACCACTCCAAATGCGGGATCAATACCATGTTCAACACCGGCACGGTGGCAGGAGTGAGTGCCAATATTTTCGGAGCAGGATACACGCGCAATTTCATCCCGTCCTTCAGTTGGGGCGGCCCCAAGGGCATGTCGACCTACAGCCTTGACAAGGCCCTTGCTACAGCAGAGACGGTCATGACGCGTCGCGGCATTGCGCTGACAGAAGCAGATCGACGTCTGATGGCCGCGATCCTGGAGCGAACAGCTGAATACAGGTCATGGGAGCGAGGGTGAGCCAACCGCTCTGGAGGCGCTGGCTGAGTTACCTCGTGGAAATCCACATCGAAAGCGCGCCCTCCGAAGTCAACCGCCATCTTTATGTGAGCCTGTCACGAGGGCGTTATCAGCTGTCCACGAAGAACGCGGTCTACTCATACGCTGACCTGTACAGCAACTACCGCAGAACGTTTGAGACCCTGGACTGGGAGCAGATGCCCCGGCCGGCGCATGTGTTGCTGCTGGGCGTCGGGTTGTGCAGCATCCCGTACATGCTTGAATATACCTTCGGAAAGCGGTATGTATATACTGGCGTAGAGATCGACGAGCATGTCCTGTATCTGGCGAGCAAGTACGTCATCCCGCAACTCGGTGCGCCGGTCACCCTGGTACACGCTGATGGGTATGATTTTGTGCTGCACAATACCCGGGAGTTTGACATCGTGTGCATGGACATCTTTATAGACGATACGACCCCGGACAAATTTGAGAGTGACGAGTTCCTGGATGGCCTGCGACGCGCTACCGGCCAGGAGGGTATTGTGCTCTACAACTGCCTGGCACAGTCGAAACGCGACAAGGCCCAAACGCAGACCTTCCTGCACGAGCAGTTCTTGCCCGTGTTTCCGCAAGGAGGTTACCTGGACGTCGGAGGAAACTGGATGCTCGTGAGCGACCGCACCAAGCTGGTATCCACCAAGGATCGTCACTCAAAGCGCAGTCGCCCCCAGTTGCGATAAAGCAAGATACCGGCCGTGGCGGCGATCCCCAGCATCAGCAGGCCGGTGGTCCACTGTCCGTAAATGATGTATCCGGTGGCAAACAGGAGGCCATAAACCAGCAGGCAGCCGCAGACCATGCTGGTGAGCTCAACGCCAAGGCGCCCGTCAGTACGCACGTCATGCATATCAGGCTGGCGCAGGATCGGTCGCCAGCCGGCGCCATACGGACGGATCCTGCGCAGAAAAGACTTCAGTACTTGTGTGTCAGTGGGACGGGTCAGGAAAGTAGCTGCCATCCACACGGCTGTCGTAACACCCACTCCGACGACCAGCCGCCAATGGGTTGCCAGATCACCATCATACCACGCTTCGAAATAGATTGCAATCGCAAACGACACAAACATCGCCACGATCTCGGTATACGCATTGACGCGCCACCAAAACCAGCGCAGGATGAAGATGAGGCCGGTCCCCGCACCGATCTGCAACAGGATCCCGAAAGCCTGCAGTGCATTAGACAACAGCAAGGCCAGCATACCCGCCAGGATCATCAGGGCAACGGTCGTGAGCCGTCCCAGGTTGACGAGTTTGCGCTCCGACGCATCGGGTTCGACAAAGCGCGCATAGAAATCATTCACAACGTACGACGCGCCCCAGTTGAGGTGCGTCGAGATCGTGGACATAAAGGCGGCAATCAACGCGGCGATCACCAGTCCGAGCAACCCGCGCGGCAGTGTGGACAACATCGCGGAAAAGGCCAGATCGTCGTCGATGATATCCGGATCGAGATTCGGAAACGCCGTGCGGAGTGCGTCAAGGTCAGGAAATACGATGATCGAACACAAGGCGATGATGATCCAGGGCCATGGGCGTAGCGCGTAGTGCGCAATATTGAACAGGAGGGTAGCCCCGACAGCATGTCGTTCGTTTTTGGCCGCCAGCATGCGCTGCGCGACATAACCACCACCACCCGGCTCCGCGCCCGGGTACCACGAGCTCCACCACTGGACCGCCAGGGGGATCAACAACAACGGTACCCAGACGGCCGGGTCGTCAAAGGATGGGAAGAGGGGCAATTTGTCGGTTACTGCTGGAGCAGTCAACAGGCCGGAAAGGCCGCCGATATCCGGCAAGCGGAGCACCACCACCGCTGCGCCGACCATCCCCACCATCGCCAGGATAAACTGGAAGAAATCCGTCAGGATCACTCCTCGCAGACCTCCGAGAGACGTGTAGAGCACGGTGATCAGCCCCCCGTAGACGACCGTCTCGACCGGAGACAATCCGAGGAGGACACCTGCGATCTTGATCCCCGCCAGTGCGACCGTCGCCATGATCATCACGTTGAAAATGACCCCCAGATAAATGGCGCGAAACCCGCGCAGGAACGCGGCTGGTTTGCCGGAGTAACGCAATTCGTAGAACTCCAGATCTGTCAGGATCCCTGACCGTCGCCACAATTTGGCATAAACAAAGACCGTGAGCATGCCGGTCAGGAGAAAGGCCCACCAGACCCAGTTGCCGGCAACGCCATTTTTGCGGATGATGTCGGTGACAAGGTTGGGTGTGTCGGCCGAAAAGGTCGTGGCCACCATGGATACACCAAGCAGCCACCAGGGCATATTGCGGCCTGAGAGAAAGAACTCCACGCTGTTCTTGCTGGACTTGCGTGCGACCAGAAGACCGATGGCCAGCGATAATGCGAAGAAAGCAAGGACGATCAGCCAGTCGATAGTAGCGAGTTGCATGGACGTGTCAGGTATACTGGTACATGATACGGAGAATGGTCGGAATCATCACGCGAGTAACGCCCATCAGATCTCGTATCGCCGGAACGCCTCCATGGCCTCATACTCGGCAAGTCCAAGGGCGTTGTAGTGGTGCGCGAGCAACCGGTTGCGCTGTTCGGCGCGCTGCCAGAATTCACGTTCATCATCGCCCGGGAAGGGCGGACGGTCTTTTTGGGATTGATGCATGAAAATGGCCTGCCGCTTCTTCAGCAGTTCGGCCGGACTGAGCGGTACGGCCATCTGGATCTCGTCAATGCTCCATTCATGCCAGGCACCGCGGTACAGCCACAACCAGCACGCCTGCATCCAGGGTGCGTCCTTCAGATCCTGCATCGATCGGATAATGGCGTTGAGACATTTGCGGTGAGTGTCATGCGGGTCGGCGAGATCCCCGGCGGCAAACACCTGGTGAGGTCGGATCTGGTCCAGCAGGCTTCTGATGATGGAGCAATCGGCGTCCGTGATCTCCTTTTTACGGACCGAGCCGGTCTCATAAAACGGCATGTTCAGGAAATGGATGTTCTCATCGCTGACTCCACAAAACCGTGCGGCCGCGGTGGCCTCGCCCTTGCGGATCCATCCCTTGATCTTCGCCAGCAGGGCGACATCAGCATCGCCAACCTGTTTGCTGGCCATGAACTGACGGATCTCCGTGTGCTCGGTGTCAAAGGCACCGCTGGGCATGTCGAGATGGTCGAGCAGGTCCTGTGAAAATTCGAGGTATCGCAATGCGTCATGATCATGCACGGCGATATTGCCCGAGGTCTGATACGCCACATGGACGTCGTGCCCCTGTTCGACGAGCCGCAGAAACGTACCGCCCATGGAGATCACATCGTCATCGGGATGCGGAGAGAAGATGATCACCCGCTTCTTGTCGGGCTTGGCGCGTTCCGGCCGATGGGAGTCATCGGCGTTTGGTTTGCCCCCTGGCCAGCCCGTGATGGTGCGCTGCAAGCGGTTGAAGATATCGAGGTTGATGGCGTATGCCGAGTCCTTTTCCAGGATCAGCTCGCTGAGACTGTTCTCGTTGTAGTCCTCATTGGTGAGTTTCAGGATCGGTTTATCCAGTTTTTGGGAGAGCCACACCACCGCCTTGCAGACCAGGTCGTCATTCCAGTTGGTCATGCCGACCAGCCAGGGTGTCTTGATGCGTGTGAGCTCGGTCGCCGCGGCTGCATCCAGATGGACCTGGGCATCGCGATGCATCTGCAGAAAGGAGGCAGGGATGGCACTCACAGCGGGCCCTTCGACCGTCTGCCGGATCATGGGTGCCTTGTGCTCACCCCAGGCGAGGAGGTATACTTTGCGTGCGTTCAGGATGCTTTGGATCCCCATCGTGATGGCGTGCATCGGTACATTGTCGAGGCCGTAAAAATCCTTGGCGGCGTCCCGCCGGGTCACCTCGTCCAGCTTGACCAGCCGGGTGGTCGATGTTTCCCATGACCCGGGCTCGTTGAACCCGATGTGTCCGGTCCTGCCGATCCCCAGGATCTGGATGTCAATCCCGCCGGCTGCTTCGATCGCCTGTTCGTATTCTGCGCAGTATTCAGACAGGTGATCCATGCTGATGGTCCCGTCCGGGATATGGATGTGTTCGCGCGGAATGTCGACATGATCGAAGAGGTATTCATTCATGAAATGGACGTAGCTGTGCACATTGTCGGGTTGCATCGGGTAATACTCGTCCAGATTGAATGTGACCACGTTGTGGAAACTCAGGCCATCCTCCCGGTGCATGCGCACGAGGATGTCATAGACCTTGGTGGGAGTTGAGCCGGTTGCCAGGCCCAGTACCAGCTGTTGTCCGTCCTGCTGCTTCTGGCGAATGGCCAGGGCGATGGACTGGGCGATATGCCTGCTGCATTCCTCGCTGTTGCCCCAGATGCGGACCGGCAGCTTCTCAAACGACTTGTAGGTATAACGGAGGACGTGATCCATGGCCGGGATTTCGAGCCATTAAGGTATTGATTTTGAGGATGCCAGACTTTCGAAGTCTCGCAGACTTCGAAAGTCTATCCCTTTGGTAACTTTGTGCCTCTGACCAATTCGCGGTAGTACATGTTTACGATCAATATTTATGTGAAATGGGCTGTGATTGCAGTGTGTCTGATCGGTGCCGTGATCCTGACCGCCACGGTGAGTTTTTGGTATGCCCTGCCCTTCTACCTGATCGGGATCGCCTTCCTGGTCAGCTATATCATGCTCGGTACGATCCAGTCTACCTCGCAGCTTATCGAGAAAATGGAGTTTGTCGCCGCCGAGAGGCGTCTCAGCCTGACGTGGAAACCCAACCTGCTGTACGTCACCAATCGGGCGTTCTACTACATCATCAAAGGTTCGCTCGCCATGAACCTCAACCGTACCGACGAGGCAGAGGAATGGTTTAACAAGGCAAGTGAGCTCAAATTGCCGTCGGACACAGAACGCGCCATGGTCTTCCTGCAACTGGCCAATATCCATGCCAGCAAGGGCCGCTGGAACAAGGCCAAGTCACTGTTTCACCAGGTCAAGAAGATGAAAGTGACCGAGCCGAATGTGCGCGCCCAGATCAAACAATTCGAGAAAGCTTTCAATCAGCGCGGGCAATTGAAGCATGCGCGGTCCGGCGCCATGCACATGAGCAAGAAGCGTGGCCGGCCGAGGATGCGGTGAGGGGAGAGGGATTGTTGATTGATGATTGCCCATTGTTTATTGTTGCTTCGCGCAAGAGCGCAGATAGGCCAGGTATCCATTGATGGAGTGAATTGCTTCCTCGGTTTCCTTACGGGCAGCTTGGTACTCCAGTGCACTGATATACATGCAGTCTTTAGCAGTAATCAGGTCATCGAGGACTTCGAACAATGAGCCGCGACTGATTCGACAAAACTGCATGTTTTCTGCGTGATGGTGCCTCCCAAAGCCCTCGGCGATGTTTCTGGTAGATGATCTTGCTGCGCTGTTCATATTGTACACCAACTCGTACGTCTCGTTTTTAGGAAATTTCGCGGACAACTTGTGAATCGTACGAACGACTGTTCGACATTTTTGCCAGCAATCGAGCTGCTCAAAAGAATAGTAAGTAGGCATGATTTGGTTTATGTATGGACTTTAAAGTTAATCAGCAATCAGCAATCAGCAATCAGCAATCAACAATCAACAATCAACAATCAACAATCAACAATCAACAATCTTTCCCTATCTTTGCACCCCCTTGAAAAGGAGTTCTTTGATGGACGCGCTGAAACAGTATGCCATCCCCGTGCGTAGCCTGGGTATTGGCATGCATGAGTTCAACTTTGAGATCGACTGGAGTTTCTTCCGTCATTTCTCCGCATCACCGGTTGAGCAAGGTCGCTTTGACGTGCAATTTGCACTGGATAAACAGCATGACCACTTGCTGGTGCGTATATCGGTACAGGGTTTACTCGATACCGAGTGCGACCGGTGCCTCGCTCCGATCGCCATGCCAGTGCAGGGCGAGTACGGAATGATCGTGAAGTATGATGATGAGCGGGTGACGGAGTCGCATGAAGATGTCGTGTACATCACGCGCGATGCCCCGGGCTGGCAGGTCGCACAGTTGATCTACGAGTTTGTGTTGCTGTCAATACCCGTCAGCAAGACTTATGATTGCCGATCTCAACAACCGGTTCCGTGCGATGAAGAAGCATTGCAGAAACTGGACGAGCCGGGCGCGCCCAACGCAGGGGATTCCGTTTGGGATGTTTTGAAACAGATTGAATAGATCGTAAAAGCAAAGGATCATGGCACATCCGAAAAGCAGAGTATCCAGGCAGCGCAAGCGCAAGCGGCGCACCCACAAGAAGGCCACACCAGCTAACTACGTCATCTGCAAGACGACTGGTGAAGCACACCTGTGGCACCGGGCGTACTGGCACGAGGGCGACCTCTATTACCGTGGTAAAGTCCTGGTCAAGACTGAAGACGAGTTATAACCCCGATATCACAAGACATTGCAAGCTCGTCCAGGTCCCCGCGACTTGGACGAGCTTTTTTTATTTTCGGCCACACATTAACGAACAATGAAGGAAATCATCAATACCCAGCACGCCCCCGACCCGGTGGGACCTTACAACCAAAGTATCCGTGCCGGCGATACCCTCTACATTTCGGGGCAGATCGCCATTGACCCGGAGACCGGCACTCTGGTCAAGGACTCAATTGAAGCCGAGACCGATCAGGTGCTGCGCAACCTGGGTGCGATCCTCAGCGCGGCAGGTCTGGATTATACGCACGTCGTGAAATGTTCGGTATTCGTTACGGATATGGAGCACTATGGCCGGATCAATGCTGTCTACGCCAAATATTTCGATGAAGCGACGGCTCCGGCCCGTGAATTGGTTGAGGTGCGGGCATTGCCCAAGTATGTACGTGTCGAGATCTCTGCGATCGCAACCTTCGCATAACATGGAGAAGCGCAAACAAGTCCTGTCGTGCATTCAGCCTACCGGCAATTTGCATATCGGCCGGTACTTCGGCGCCCTGCGCAACTGGGTCGACCTACAGGAAGAGTACGATTGCGTCTATGGCATCGTCGACTACCACGCCATGACCATGCCCTACAACCCCGCCAAACTCCGGGAGGCGACATGGGAACTGGCATTCAATATGGTTGCCGTGGGCATCGATCCGGACAATATCTTCGTCCAGTCGCTGGTCCCCGAGCATGCGGAATTGGCCTGGATCTTCAACTGCATGACGAGCTATGGTGCACTTGGTCGCATGGTGCAGTTCAAAGACAAAAGCACCCAGGTGAGTGAGACGTCGAAGGATGCGTTTATCTCAGCCGGACTATTTACCTATCCGATCCTGCAGGCCGCTGACATCCTGATTTATCGGGCTGATTATGTGCCAGTGGGTGACGATCAGGATCAGCACCTGGAACTCACCCGCAATATCGCTCGACGGTTCAATCATGTGGTCGGGAAAGAATTCTTCACCCTTCCCGAAACGCTGCACACAGCTACGCCGCGCATTATGTCGACGGCAGATCCGACCATCAAGATGAGTGCCAGCAAGGGTGACAAGCACAATATTGACGTGTTTGCCGATCCTCAGCGCATCCGCAAGCAGATCAGATCGGCGGTTACGGACACGGGGGAAGAGTCGGGCGAGATGAGCCCCGGCGTAGCCAATCTGTTCAGCCTTTTGGCCGCATCCGGACGGGACGATCAGGTGACCGCGCTCCAGGCGCAATATGAGGCAGGCACCCTGCAATACAGTGACCTGAAAGAAGCAGTAGCCGAGGCGGTCGTTACACTGACCGAACCATTCCGCATGCGCAAGCAGGAGATCAAGGCCAACAAGCGTGCATACAAGGACCGGATCAAAGCTGCTTCCGAAGTGATCCGTGCGTCGGCGCGTCAGACGGTACAGGAAGTCAAAGAACTGGTGGGCCTGCTCAACGTCCGCTGAATAAAACCAGGGCAACCATGAAGATCTTTTGCATCGGCCGCAATTATGCCGATCACGCCAGGGAAATGGGGAGCAGTGTCCCGGCAGCCCCGATGGTGTTTATGAAGCCATCTACAGCACTGGTCGTCAATGAGAAACCGTTCTACATTCCGGACTTTTCGAACGAAGTGCACTATGAAGCCGAGATCGTGTTGCGCATCTGCAAGAATGGCCGTAGTGTGCAACCCGAGTTTGCCGCCAGCTACTACGATGCGGTCACCGTTGGCCTGGATCTCACCGCCCGCGACCTGCAACAGCAATGCAAGGAAAAGGGACATCCATGGGAGATCGCCAAAGCCTTTGATCACTCCGCACCGGTAGGGCGGTGGGTGCCCATGTCAGAGCTGCCGGATGGAAGTCTGGACTTCACCTTGCGCAAGAACGGGGAAGTCGTACAACAGGGGAATACTGGTGACCTCATCTTTGACTTCGCCACCCTCATTTGTCATATCTCCCGGTACTTCAAGTTGCAGCAAGGAGATCTGGTGTTTACCGGGACGCCTGCCGGCGTGGGACCGGTGGCTGCCGGTGATGTGCTGGAAGGTTTCCTGATCGAAGACAAGCTGCTGCACTGCGAGGTGCGCTAGGGGCAAAAAAAAAGTCTCCCGATCGGGCGACCAGGAGACTCATGTATAACACCAAAAATAAGAACTAGCAATTTCCTTCTTGCCTGAGTCAAAGATAGCGCAATTGGCCCCCATCGCGTCAATTTGACACCTCTATAGACACCCTACAAATTACCCATGTAATTTCTACATATCGCATGAGCACAGAACGACTCTGATGTGCAATGATGATGTTGCGTACAGACGAAAGACCTGTGAATGGAGCCTGGCATGAACGAGGAATCTATTCGTAATATGCTGTGGTACAATAAATTGCATTCCAGGAACGCTGGTTTGGCTTACGAGACACTTGTTTGAATGACCTCCCAAGACGGGTTCCCGGCCCCCGGAAGTATCAGCCCTACAAGAACTCTACAGGATAGATAAATGACTATATTCGTGATGCTACCAATGGATGCAAGGGTGATGCGGCGGAGTTGGCACTGGTATGTACAAATTTAAGATCATGAAGAGAGAAGGATTGCTCATCTGGTTGGCTGTGGTATTTGCATGGCCATCCGCTCTGCTGGCCCAGGACGGCATCTTCATCAGAACGACGCCGTTAGCCGACAGCCTTTTAGCCGAACTGGACACCTCACGGCAGGTCCTTGAGCGCTACGAGTTGCACTTCTGGCTTGCCGAGGAGTTGATGTCGATCGATGCGAATGCTTGTCTCGGCCACACCCGTGAAGCGATCAAACTGTGCCGACAGTTGGGTGACGAGTTCTATCTGGGGTATCTCCTGAACTGTGAGGCAAACTGCTACGATGATCTTGGACAATACCAGAGAGCAATCGACAAATACGAAGAAGCCATTGAAGTCACCTACCACACCATGCTTGACAAGCAAGGTGACAGTCTGTCAATCCTGCAGTGTGACCTGGCTGCCTATTACAACAACCTGGGCTACAGTTATTTCAACCTCGGGCAGTACAACAGGGCCTTTGAGTATTACCTGCGATCCCTTGACCTCGGGCTTGAGCACACCTGCCCGGATCTGGCCACTGCTTATGGAAGTGTAGCCGAGCTGTTCTTCGCTGTGGGGGATGTGCAGCGGGCACGCGACTTTATCAGTAAGGCACAAGCGGTGGACCTTGGTCCTGACGCCGAGGAGCCGTTGATGGAGATCAGCATCATCGGTGATATCTATCTCGCTGAAGGGAAATTGGACTCGGCTGAAATGTTCTACGAAAGTATGCTGGATACCACCCGATACTGGATCACGAATTATGATCGTGTGATCGCTTATCGGGGACTTGCGGAGGTAGGTATTCAGCGTGATGATCGCGAGATGGCGATCACCAACGCAGAGAAGTGTTATCAGACGGCCGCATATCTCGACAACAAGATCTATCAGGCGTCGGCCTTGCGCCAAATGGGAGAAGCACAACTGCTTGGCGGCAATCAGGCCGGAGCCCGTGAGCACTTGCTTGAGTCGATCCGCATCGCAGAGACAACCCGTTCGATCGGCGAACTGCACCAGGGCTACGATCTGTTGTCTGAGTTTTTCGTACAGGACCAGGACTATCAGCAGGCGTTTGAGTACCGCATGAAAGCCGGGGTGATCCAGGATTCTCTGCGTGCGCGCGACCGCGCCAATTTCCTGGCGCTGACCATGCTCAATCGGGAGTTGCAGGCGCGTGAGAAGGAAACGAGCGCACTCGCGCGCCAGTTGACGCGCGAGCAAGACCTCGTTCGGAACAGTGTTTCATTCGGCATTGCCATGCTGCTTTTTGGGTGTGCGGTCGCACTCATTGTCTTTCTGATGATGCGTTTTCGCGGCAGGGGTGAGGATCTGACGCGGGCATTCATCGCGGGTGAGCGGTCCGAAGATCGCGGAGCCTTTATGAAAAGGATCTGCCTGGCCGTCGGGCTGATGCTGCTGCCGGTGTTGATGCACGCCGTTACCTGGCAAGACTACGAGCAGGTTCCCTTTCTGGTGGGAGCCATCGCCTTCCTGGGCGCAGTCTATCTTCTCGTGCATGTTGGCAGGCTTACCATCGCCTTGTTACTGATGATGATCGTTGGATATGCCTCCACGGCAATGGTCCCACTGTATGCCGGGCCCCTGCGCTCGATCGTCCTGACCATCGCCTCGGTATTCGTGGTAGTGGCCTATTCAACCACCGATCGCCGGCTGCAGTTTGTCAATGTCGGCCTTGCAGTCGTGGCATTTGTGACCTATCACCGCCTGTTGCCGTCAGCCGTGCCTTTTACCAATGCCAATCCGGAAGGTCTGGAACTGATGGTCGGATTGCTGAGTATCGGTTCCATTTTTGTGGCGCTGTATTTCTTTCATAATCAGCTCAACCGCTATCGCCTCGATCTCCAGCAGGCCAACAAGTTTCTCCGGCGTATCGCAAATATGAATCCCCACTTTATCTACGCCATGGACACCGACCGCAGGTTCACCTTCGTCAACAAGGCGATGATCGACGAGTTTGGCCAGACATTCGAGGGAATGCGGGGCAAGCGTGCGGAAGAACTGCTACCCGTGTATGCAAGTGATCCGCATTTCGCTGCGGATGACACCGAAGTGCTTACGACAGGTGAGGAAAAGTTCATCGACGAAGAAATGATCATTGCCCACAACGGAGAAGTGAAGTGGCTCGAGAGTATCAAGAAGCCGATACGCGATGACAACGATGAGATCATCGGGCTGCTCGGAGTGGCAACGGATATCACGGCGCGCCGCCAGTCGCAGCTCGATCTGCAATCATCCCTCTCCATGCTGGCCGCAACCCTCGACAGTACCGCTGATGGTATTCTGGTCGTCGATACGGACAACAATATTGTCCAGTACAATCAAAAGATGCTGGAAATGTGGCGGCTCTCCCCGTCAATCCTGGCCATGGGTGATACCTATGCGATCGAAGTCGCCGCGCAGCAACTTGTAAACCCAGCCGACTTTGTGGACAGGGTCGCGGACATCTATCGCAATCCGGAAGTGGACACCTTTGACACCCTGCAATTCAAGGACGGTCGCGTCTTCGAACGCTACTCCAAGGCACAGAAGATCGGTGAGGAAGTGGTTGGCCGGGTCTGGAGCTTTCGCGATGTCACCGAGAAAACCAGGGCCAGCATCGAGTTGAAAGCCAGTGAGGAAAAGTACCGCTACATCTTCGAAAACGCAGACGAAGGGATCCTGCTCTATGATCTCGACCGGGACCGCCCCGTCGATTGCAATCAGAAGTGCATTGAGGTGTTCGGCTGCCAGTCGGCCGAGGAATTGATGATGCACCCGCTGTCCGACTTCGCAAATCCCCTTCAGCAGGAGGTGCCCTACGCAGTGTTTGCCGCTGAGCGGATGCATGAACTGCTCGATAAAGGCAAGTCACGCTTCGACCTGTCCGGGCGCAAGCTGAACGGCGATCCGTTTATTGGTCAGATCACGGCCATCAGGTACTTTACCGGGGGACGCCGCTATGCGTGGTATTTTATCTCTGATGTGACCGAAGCGCATCACTCCCGCATCTCACTCGAACGCAGCGAGGCGCGCTATCGCATGATCCTTGAGGACAACCTGTTTCCCATTTTTACCGTGCGTCACGGTCGGCTCAGAAATGCCAATGAAGCCTTCAGGCGCATGACCGGTTACGAGACAGATGAATTGCGCCAGCTGGACTTGTCAGTGCTGGTCCATCCGGATGACCTGGAGGATTATCGCGCGTTTGCGGCCCGGCTGCAGACCGGCGAACGATCGCGTGGCAACATTAATGCCCGGTACGTGCGCAAGGATGGCAGCGTGGGATACCTCATCGCGTCGGTCAAGGCCAACTATGACACAGATGGTACGTATCTCGAATCGATCATTACTGCTGCTGAAATTACCCAGCTCAAGAACACCGAGTTTGCCCTTGCCGAGAGCGAAGAGCGCTACCGGGTGCTGTTCGACCAATACCCGATCGGCATCATGGTGGTCGATACGGAACAGGACATGCGTGGTATCGCATGCAATTCCAAGCTGGCAGAACTGCTGGAGTCGACCGAGGAAACGATCACCGGCAATCACCTGATGCTCTTCAGTCCCGAGATCCAGCCCAATGGCAGACCATCGGCCGAGATGCTTGCCGCGCAAATGGAAGCCTACCGCCTGTCCCGTGAACCGATCCGGTTTGAGTGGCAATTCAAGAAAGAGAATGGAGAAACTTTCCTGGCTGACGTCATCTATTCCCCGGTCCGTTTTCAGGGTCAGTTCCTCACCATGGTGCTTGTGCAGGATATCACCGTCCTGAAGGAAGCTGAACGCAAACTGCGTCAATCAGAAAGCCGGTACCGTTCGCTGGTGGAAGCGTCGCCCGACGGGATCGTGACCACGGATGTGAATGGCAATCTGACCTTTGCCAGTCGGCGCATGCTCGAGATCATGGGGATGGAAGACGAACGCGCATTGATTGGACGCAACATTGTGGATTTTGCGCTGCCAGAGGAACGGGACCGCGCCCGTGAGGATCTGGGCAAAGTGCTGACGTCGGGAACGCCGGTCTTTTCGCGCTATTGGCTGCAAACCCGCAACAACACCCGCATTCCCGTGGAACTTGGTGCCGAGCTCATCACGGATTCGCAGCATCAGACGATGGGGGTGATCTGCCTGGTGCGCGATATCTCGGAGCAGTATGCGGCCGAACGGACCCTGCGCGAGAGTGAACAACGCTACCGGTTGCTCTTTGAGAATACCTTCGACGGCTTTGTGATCCTGAACGGTCGTGGCGTCATTGAAGAATGCAACAATAGTGCTGTGGATCTCATGAGCTACCCCGATATGCACCTGCTGAAGGGCAAACCCTTTACCGATCTTTTCCCCAGGCTGCACGACCTGCCTGAATATCAGGACATGCTGAGTGGACAACTCACCAAAACACAATCGTTGAGAATGACCGGAACCGATTTCTTCGGGATCGATGTGTTTGTTGAAGTGAGTTTCTGCCAGGTTCCGGTCGACAAGGAATACAAAATCGCCTGTGCCATCCGCAATGTCGCCGAGAAGGTCATTCTGGAACAGCAGGAGCGCGAGATTGAAAAGCAGCAACATGAAATGGATGCGCTCAATCGTGAGATCGCGTCGCATACCTTGTTCAACAGTCAGAAAAACCGCCTGTTGTCTGAGATCAAGGAAGAGATCAGCGCGGTCGTCGACATGGGACAAGGACCGTTACGACAGGCCCTGGCCAAAGTGGAAAGAAAGATCGATGCCAATCTCAACGAATCAGACGATATCGTGGCGTTCCGGTTGCAATTCGAAAAGATCCATCCCAACTTTTTCAAACGGCTGCTGGACCGCTGTTCGACGCTGACCAACAACGACCTGAAATACTGTGCTTACATCCGGCTCAACATGACGACGCAGGACATCTGCAACCTGCTGTACATTGAGCGCAAGAGTGTCGAAATGGCGAAGTACCGGATCAAGAAAAAGCTCGGCCTTGGAAAGGGAGAACGGCTCAACGAATTTATTCACCAGGTTTAGAAAGGAAGGAGCCATGCGATGGTGCGCACCTGGTCATCGCGCTCAAAACGATTGCCTCTGACGGCGACCACCCAGACTTGTTGCTTTTATCGCCCACCAGGCCTAGCCATACGTGCTTGATCCTCGAAAAAAAGGTAATTTTGCAGCGCTCCGTAACAGCGTTCAAGGAATTAACAGATTATGCCATACTTATTTACTTCAGAATCAGTCTCTGAGGGCCATCCTGACAAGGTTGCCGACCAGATCTCAGACGCCATTCTGGATGCCTTTCTGATGCAGGATCCGGACGCCAAGGTCGCCTGCGAAACACTGGTCACCACCGGCCTTGCTGTGGTCTCGGGCGAGGTGAGATCCAAAGCGTATGTCGACGTGCAAAGCACGGCGCGTGAGGTGATCCGTCAGATCGGGTATACCCACTCCGAATACCAGTTTGATGCAGACAGTTGTGGGGTGATTTCAGCCATCCACGAACAGTCCCAGGACATTGCACAGGGCGTTGACCTGAACCGGTCTGAAGAAGAACAAGGTGCCGGCGACCAGGGGATGATGTTTGGCTACGCAACCAACGAAACCCGTTCGTACATGCCCCTCGGCCTCGAGATCGCGCACCTGCTGCTCAAGGAACTGTCGGCCATCAGAAAAGCCGGCAAACAAATGCGCTACCTGCGGCCCGATTCCAAATCACAGGTGACGATTGAATACGGCGACGACCACAAACCGCAGCGTATTGACACCATTGTGATCTCGACCCAGCACGATGCTTTCGACACGGAGGCCAGAATGCTGAGGCGGATCAAGAAGGATGTCAGGGAGATCCTGATCCCTCGTGTGGTCAGAAAGCTTCCCGCGAAAGCACGGAAGCTGTTTGAGGCACGCTACAAATTGCATGTTAACCCTACCGGCAAATTCGTGATCGGAGGCCCGCATGGTGATACGGGGTTGACCGGTCGCAAGATCATCGTGGACACGTATGGTGGAAAGGGTGCCCATGGCGGCGGAGCCTTCTCGGGCAAGGATGCTTCCAAGGTCGACCGTTCGGCGGCCTATGCCACGCGCCATATTGCCAAAAACGTAGTGGCTGCAGGACTGGCTGACCAGTGCCTGGTACAAGTCGCCTATGCGATCGGGGTTGCCGAACCGGTTGGGCTGTTCGTCGACACCTACGGCACCTGTAAAGTGCCGGGGCTTAGCGACGGTGAGATCGCCGACAAACTGCTGGAACTTTTCGATCTGCGCCCGTCTGCCATCATTCGCCGGTTCGGATTGAAGAATCCGATATTTACAGAGACGGCTGCGTATGGTCATATGGGGCGCAAGCCTGGTAGGAAGACCGTGCAGATCGGACTCAATGGTAAGAAACGCGAGAAAGTGGTCGAAACCTTCACCTGGGAAAAACTCGATATGGTTCCCAGGATCAAGAAGGCGTTCGGCCTCAAATGATGCCCGCGCCACTGGCGCAGGTCACCGGATACAATGATCCAGATGAGGGGACAGTTTCGTAAACTTGTCCTCTCTTTTTTTGTCCAATACAACTTTATCAGCCTTGAGAAAATTTGAGGATCGCCACATCGGAACCAACACCGCGGATCGCAGTACCATGCTCGCGGCGATCGGTGAGCCGGATATTGAAACATTGATCGACAAGACAATCCCCGCTTCGATCAGACTCAGCCGCCCTTTGAGTATGCCTGAAGCGATGAGCGAGAGATCGTACCTGCGCATGATGGAGTCGGTGGCTGCCAGGAACCGCGTCTTCCGCTCCTATATCGGTCATGGCTACTACAATACAATTACCCCGTCGCCGATTGCCCGTAATATCTTCCAGAATCCCGGTTGGTATACCCAGTACACCCCGTATCAGGCGGAGATTTCGCAGGGACGGCTGGAGGCATTGCTCAACTTCCAGACGATGGTCAGCGATTTGACGGGACTGCCGATCGCCAATGCATCCTTGCTCGATGAGGCTACGGCGGCTGCCGAGGCTATGGCCATGTTTTTCGACATCAAGAACAAGCGCCGTCGTGACGACAAGGCGACCAGAATCTTTGTAGACCGCCATGTCTTTGCGCAGACGCTGGCTGTGCTGCGTTCGCGGGCCGAACCATTGGGCATCGAGATCGAGACGGGCGATTGGCGGTCGTTCACCGGGGGGGATGCTTATTTTGCCGTACTGTGCCAGTTTCCGGATGCCGAGGGCTGCGTTGCTGATTATCGCGCCTGGGTTATGTCGATGAAAGAACAGGAGATCCATGCCATCGTTGCTGCCGATATCCTGGGCCTGGTCCTGCTGACCCCTCCCGGCGAATGGGGTGCCGATGCCGTGGTGGGCAACACCCAGCGCTTTGGGGTACCCATGGGTTTTGGGGGACCGCATGCCGCCTACTTCGCCACGCGCGATGAGTACAAGCGACAGATCCCCGGTCGCATCATCGGTGTCTCTGTCGATTCGCGCGAGATGCCTGCCTTGCGCATGGCGTTGCAGACCCGCGAACAACACATCAAGCGCGAGAAAGCCACCTCCAACATCTGTACCGCTCAGGCATTGCTGGCCATCATGGCCGGCATGTACGCAGTTTACCATGGCCCTGACGGGCTGACCGCCATTGCCAGACAGGTGCACAAGATGGCCAGGAGCCTGGCATCCATGCTGGCAGAGCGCGGAATGACCGTCAAGCATGACAGCTTTTTTGACACCGTGTGCCTGGAGATCAGCGATCAGGAGGCCGCTGCCATCAAAGACGCTGCCGCACGGAGCGAAATGAACTTCTTCTTTGGCAAGGGACACCTCTGTATCAGCCTGGACGAAACAACCACAGCGGACGATATCAAGGAAATTGTCGAGGTTCTGTCGGTGATGAACGGGGGAGATGCTGTTGCGGTGGATGTTGGAATACCGGACACGCTGCAGCGTTCTACGCCATTCTGCACACATGAGGTCTTCAGCAGCTACAACACTGAAACCGAGCTGATGCGCTACATCAAGCGCCTGGAAAACAAGGATCTGTCGCTGATGCACTCGATGATCCCGCTGGGTTCGTGCACGATGAAACTGAATGCTGCTAACCAGCTGATACCGGTGTCATGGAGCGCGTTTGCCGACATGCATCCGTTTGCGCCTGCCGATCAGACAGAGGGGTACCGGCAGGTCATCCGTGAACTCGAGCGCGACCTCTGTGAAATTACGGGCTTGTCCGCGTGCTCGCTCATGCCGAATAGCGGTGCACAGGGAGAATTAGCCGGCCTGCTCTGCATTCGGGCGTATCATGCTGCCAACGGGGAGCACCAGCGCGATGTGGCCCTGATCCCCTCCTCGGCCCACGGCACCAATCCGGCCAGCGCAGTGATGGCCGGGATGCGCGTGATCGTGGTGCAGTGCGATGACACCGGCAACATCGACGTCGGGGATCTGCAAGCCAAGGCAGCAGAGCACAGCAGCCAGCTGGCTGCACTGATGGTGACCTACCCGTCGACCCACGGCGTCTTTGAAGAGGCGATCAAAGAGATCTGCGCCACAGTACACCGGCATGGAGGCCTGGTCTACATGGACGGGGCCAATATGAACGCGCAGGTTGGCCTGACCTCTCCGGGAGAGATCGACGCCGATGTTTGCCACCTCAACCTGCACAAGACCTTCAGTATCCCTCACGGCGGAGGTGGGCCCGGGATGGGGCCGATCTGCGTCAACGACAAACTCAAGCCATATCTGCCCACACATCCGTTCGCCGACCTGGAGGGAGGTATCGAGCCGGTGGCGGCGGCGCCCTGGGGCAGCGCAAGCATCCTGCTCATCTCATACGCCTATATCAAACTGCTCGGTGCCGATGGCATGCGACGAGCCACGGAGAATGCCATTCTCAACGCCAATTATCTCGCGGCGCGCCTCAAGCCACATTATCCGATCCTGTACACCGGGAAGCATGGCAAATGTGCGCATGAATTTATCCTTGACCTGCGTCAGTTCAAGGCGGCGGGCATCTCGGCAGAAGACGTGGCCAAGCGCCTCATCGACTACGGGTTTCATGCGCCGACCCTGTCATTTCCGGTGGCCGGAACGTTCATGATCGAACCCACCGAGAGCGAAAGCAAGGCCGAACTGGACCGCTTTTGTGAAGCGATGATCCAGATCAAAGCCGAGATTGAGGAGGTCGTCAAAGGAGATGTCGATCCTGAAAACAACGTCCTCACCAACGCGCCGCACCCGGTAGACCTGCTCACGGATGCCAACTGGAAGTTCCCATACACCCGGGAGAAAGCGGTCTTCCCTGTGCCGTATCTGTACCACGAGCACAAATTCTGGCCGCCGGTTGCCCGTGTCAATAATGCCTATGGTGATCGCAACCTGGTATGTACCTGCCCGCCGATCGAAGCATATATGGAGGCTGACTCGCAGACCGGGGCATGATCGCGGTGACCGGGGCATTCGGGTTTATTGGCAGCTGCCTGGTGGCCGCATTGAATGCAGCGGGGGAGCGGGACATCGTCGTGGTCGATGATTTCTACAAGACCAAAAAAGAGCCCAACCTCGCCGGAAAATGGATTCGCGAATGGATCCATCGGGACATCTTTCTGAAATGGTTGCGCAAAAGCCATCTCAGTGTGGACTATGTGTTCCATCTCGGGGCGCGTACCGACACCACCTCGTCAGACCAGGCCCTGTTTGACCGGCTCAACCTGGAATACTCGAAGGAGCTGTGGGAACTTTGCTCGGAGTACGAGATCCCGATGATCTATGCTTCCAGTGCCGCGACCTACGGCTCAGGTGACCAGGGCTACGCCGATGACCATGACGCCCTTGATCGGTTGTCACCACTCAATGCGTACGCACGGTCCAAGCATGCGTTCGACTTATGGGCGCTTGCTCAGTCCGAGGCGCCCCCCGCATGGGCCGGACTCAAGTTTTTCAATGTGTACGGACCGAACGAATACCACAAGGGCCGGATGGCTTCGGTGGTCTGGCACACGTTCCGGCAGATCCGGGAAACGGGCCGTATGGAGCTGTTCCGGTCCCACCGGGAGGACATTGCGGATGGTGAGCAGCGGCGGGACTTCATCTACGTAAAGGACGTCGTGGATGTCTGCATTGACCTGATGGGAAGGCCATTCCCTCCGGGCTTGTATAATGTCGGTACTGGAAAAGCACGCACGTTTCTCGATCTGGCCACCGCCACATTCCGCGCCATGGATCGCGATCCCGACATTGTGTTCATTGATACGCCCGAAGATATCAGGGATACTTACCAGTATTTTACCGAGGCTGACATGACTAAACTCCGCAGCATCGGGTATGAGCGCCCCTTTACCCGGTTGGAAGAGGGCATCAACGATTACGTCCAGCAATACTTGCTCACGCGGTCGTACTACTGACGTATTGGTTGCATTTCTACGTAGTGGATCAGGTGCCAGCCATCTGACAGCCGGGCAAACCGCCTCTGCATACCCAGGGGCAGGCGCCGGTCTTTGATGGTCTCCACGATCAGCCCGTCACCGATCACATTGAAGCGCTGCTCAAACTGACCGTTGTCGTTGTTGAGTGGCCGATGCAGAGCCCATTCACTGGCCTGCCAGCGAAATCCATCAGCGGGCGTCGTACTGTCCCGGTTGGCAGGCAGCCCCTCCAGAGGGAAGGTGATACGGGCCATCTGGAATGCGCTGTCGGCATGGAAACGCGCATAAAATTGCAGGAAATCATGTGGGATGACAGCCTCCTGATCGGTTGCTGTGTCTGCGGCCGTATCCGGCTGCGATCGGTTGCACGACACGATGCCAATCACAAGCAGTAAGAGCAAACACCTAGACTTCCAGTGCATAGACAAGCGTGTAGTTCTGAATGAAACGGTACCTGATGTCGCAAAGTACGTGCGTACCTGCCTTCTGTACGCTGCCACGGATCCAGCCGCTGACACCAACCACCCTGGGCAGATCAACGGAGAGGTGCTTGCGGAAATCGATCTGCCCCAATGCGTAGACCTTGAACAGGGCTTCCTTGGCCCCCCAGCAGATCCGCAGTTGTGGCTCCGGCTTGGCGGCGTTGATCGTCCGGGCCTCATCAGAACTGACGAATTTCTGTTGCACCCGCAGGATCTTGGCTGTCTGCCGCTGTACATCG
>JAWWBX010000030.1:0-23040 GCA_033720735.1 Saprospiraceae bacterium | reverse complement strand
CGGCACCAACTACTGGTGGTTCCAGTTGCTTGCACAACGCGGGTTTGTCGTCGCCTGTGTCGACAACCGCGGCACCGGTGCGCGCGGGGAGGAGTTCCGCAAGATGACCTATCTCAAACTGGGCCATTACGAAACCATCGATCAGATCGAGGCGGCCAAATACCTCGGCAGCCTGCCCTATGTCGATGCCCGCCGGATCGGCATCTTCGGCTGGAGCTACGGCGGGTATATGTCGTCACTGTGCCTGCTCAAGGGCAATGATGTCTTCAAGGCCGCCATCGCCGTGGCACCCGTGACCAACTGGAAGTGGTACGACACCATCTATACGGAGCGCTACATGCGCACCCTCGCCGAGAATCCCGACGGCTACTACGAGAACTCACCCGTCAACTTTGCCGACCGGCTCAGGGGCGACTACTTGCTGGTGCATGGCATCACCGATGACAACGTCCACTGGCAGCACACCGTCGAGATGGCCAATGCGCTGATCCGCGCAAATAAACAGTTTGACACTTATTTCTATCCCAACCGTGCCCACGGGATCTCCGGCGACAATGCCCGGCTTCATCTGTACACCAAGATGACGCGGTTTTTGCTGGAGTCGCTGGGCGTGCGAGGGAGCGCGGGGTCGTAGGAAGTTTCGGGTTTGAGGTCCCGTGTTCCGCGTTTGAGGTTGGCGGATTGTGCCTGATGGCGAGCTGCATATCACGCGAATCGATATTCGCGGCTGACATTCTTCTATTCAATCTTACACTATCTCTGATGATCTTTGTCAATCTCTCCTCAATCTCTCCTCAATCTCTCCATCATCTTTCCTGAGCTGCAGGTCGCGCGAATCGATATTCGCGGCTGTCCGAGCTGCATGTCACGCGAATCGATCTTCGCGGCTGACATTCTTCTATTCAATCTTACACTATCTCTGATGATCTTTGTCAATCTCTCCGACATCTCTCCTCAATCTCTCCAACATCTTTCCCGATCTCTCCATCATCTTTGCACCACCGGTGTTATTGTTGTACGGCTTCCAGTGGGTACACCAGGCGCTGGTATGCAGGATTGTCGCGCAGGGGCATCATGTTGGGGTCATTTTCAAACGCCCAGTACTCAAACCCGATCGTAGAGTTCAGAGCATCTTTCAGCTTGGCGATGGCAGCGTCTTCCTCGCCAAGTTGTGCAAAGATGGTAGCCTGGTAGTAGAGTTTTTCCCCTTCGCCACAATCGGTTTTGGTGTCCTGCATGGCGGCGATGGCCTGCCTGGCGGCCGAAGTGTTGCCAAGATTGGCATGGATGACGCCGGCATACAGTTGGGTCAGTGGGTTGTTGGCGTGGGTTTTCAGGTATGTTGAGATGATGGGCAGCGCGTCCTGATACTGCCGCTTGAGATAGTAGGTTTCCATGGCTGCCCACGAACCGGGATCTTTCAGTTGCGACTCGGCGATGCGGGCATAATGCAGTGACAAGTCGTCATTGCCCAACAGGCGAAACCGCCTGGCAATCTGAAAATACACAGACCAGGCTGACATATCGGGCCTCTTGTAGCTAAGAGCCGCGCGTGCCACGCTGTTGAGGGCCGCGGTATCTTCCACCTGGGCATAGACCTGGATCTGCGAGCGGAAGTTGATGGCATGATCAGGAACGATGTTGTCAGCGATCCGCCTGGCACTATTGACGTCACCGGTCTGCAGGTAGGCATCGATCGCATGTTCGATGCGCTCACGACAATACGTGCATTGATCAAAATCCAGGCTGTCAAAGGGGATCAGCTCGTAGTACTCAATCGTTTTCCGCGCGTCATGGGCCAGCGTATTGGCAAGTACCATGCCCCCGGTATTGACATGATGGTCAAGCGGGTCAACCGCTACTTCGTTTTGATAGTAGGCCAGTGCTGTGGTCTTGTTGCCGTTGATCACTTCGCGGTAGTAATTGAGAAAGTTCTTCTGACGCTGCGACATGTCATCGAACCGGAGACGTACCAGATCGACATAGTACTGCGCGGAATCCCGATTACACCGAGGCGAATTGAGCCAATACTGGATGGCCTGGAAATACGGATCGAGGAAGCTCGAGTCCTGGCGGATGGCGTTGCGTACGTGCCGGTAGGCCAGATCGTCATCACCGGACCACGCACGTTTGGCATTGAGATAGGAGCGGTACGCCTCTATCGTCGGTACGGTAAACAGAATATCGTCCTGGCTGGCCCAAAAACCGAGCACCTCACTGATGAGCTGGGAGATGCCATCGACCGGATCACTCACTGCACATTTGACCGGCTTGAACGTCGTGATGACTTCATCCGGGTCGTACAGGCTCTTCAACGAGGCATGAAATTCAAGACTATCACCACCAGCGATGCGCACTATATAACCGTCAATGAGGTTGACCGCACCGGTCCTGGCAGCAAAGGAGGAATAGTTGGTAGCGGCCAGCACGACCTTTTCTTCCTTGGCGTCGCGTGCCTGGCGCTGTGCTGATTCGTAGGACACCACCTTGGTGTTGGGGACCTCACGCAGCTTGTCGATGAGGAGCCGGCCGGCCATCTCGGAAACCGGGAGCGACTCTACCTGTGCGAAATCCTGAAACCACACGGCGACCCGCTCTTCTTGTGCCGGCACCGTATCTCCCTTGCCAAAGAAGGGGAGGATACCCGCATTGACCAGGAAATAGCCCACCAGGAACAGCAGGCCGGCTGCGATGCCGAACCGTTTGGCGCGTTGCCGGGTCTTGCTCACTGCCGCAGGCTTGGGCGGGATCACCAAACCTTCATTGACGACGGCATACACGTCAATATCCTCCTGTACATTCTTGAGGTCGTACCTGCCAAGCAAGCGGGTATGAATGTCCGCCTGATTCTTGACTTCGCGCTGGATCTTGCCTGAGATCAGAATCGCACCCGGTACACCCTGTGCTTCAATCCGCGAGGCGACATTCACCCCGTCTCCATAGACCGTATCGTCCTTGAGGACAATATCACCCAGGTGCAGCCCGATCCGTACTGGGACGCGCTCGCCTTCGCGGTAACCTGCCTGCATGTCGATGGCACAACGCACGGCGTTACTCGCGCTGGGATAGATACTGAGGCTGCCATCACCGTAGAACGCGATCACCTTGCCACCGTAGGCGTCGGTGCATTGCTGCAGGACTTGTCGGTACCTGGCTACTTTCTTCAGTGCGCCGGCCTCGTCCTCCTGCACCATCGCCGTATACCCCGCGATGTCTGTAAACATCACGGCGGCCAGCTGTCGGATCTCTTTTTCAGGCATGCACTACGGGGATCGGCTTGAACGAAAGTATTAAAATACAGCGGGGGACTGAATTCGCGAATACGCCTTTTTTGCTATCTTACAGAGAACACCTTCGGCATGTGTCTGCTTCGTGACCCCAGAAATGTACACCTTCCCGTCACTTTTCCATACCAGACCGCATTGTACGCATGTCGCACTGAAGCGAATTTGCTCAACCTCTTTTTTTATCAAACGAAAAATCAACTGAGATGAACACAACAAAACTGGTGATCTGTACGCTCGTCGGTGCAGTGTATTGCTTACTGATCGATTACCTGTTCTACGGGATCCTGATGGGTGGTACAGAAGGCGGAACACCCAACTTTCTCTGGATGATCATCGGCTACGTGATCTTTGCCCTCTTCTTCTGCATGATCTATGCAAAAGGCGTTGAGGGTGGTTCGCCGACCCAGCAGGGTCTGCGCTACGGGATCATGGTCGGTTTTCTGACCGCAGTAGCGTTCGGCTTTATCATGCATGGTGTTTCGACGACAGGCATGATGGAGGAATGGAGTGATCTGGGCACTGTCCTGCGCGACTCTGCCTTCGAGGTGGTCAAACTCGGTATCCTGGGTGTCATCATCGCCCACCTCAGCGGTGCTGGCGCTGGTGATCGCAGCGGACCAACCGGGCAGAGCCAAACACCTCCACCGGGTGGCGGTAACTAATGCGTATTGCCGCAAGAACAAAAAAAGCTGCCGGACTCATCCGGCAGCTTTTTTTTATCCGCGCTGCTCAGCGCTTACCGGTACGAACCGGTCGGACTGAGCCAGGTAGCTGAAGTGTGTACATTGCAGCGTGGGCATCACCTGTGGTTGCGGATCCCGGTTGACCCAGCCCTCTTCATTGCTGGTACTCCGCACCGAGGCGAAGAGGTCATGCGCTTCCCCGCGATTGACGACCTTGCCGATACCGGTCCTGACCTTGGCGATCAGGCCGGGCAAACCTTTTCCGCCCGGCTCAAAACCGCTGGCATCCCCACTCACAATGCTGTAGCGCACATGCGGATCATCGCTCTTTCTCAATTGCTTGATAAAATCTGACTCGGGATTCAGCTGGCCGAGCGTGGCACCCAGATCTCCGGCGGTGCGGAGCCCTTTCAGCAGGAACCCCGAAAACGGCACGAGATTGGGGATGAAGTTGATGCCGAGATCCAGCCAGCGCATCGCTGACTTGCGGTACTCCTCAAGTTTTCCGAACAACGAGCCGGCATGCGGGGCACCGACCAGGATACAGTGGTCCACGACCTTGCTGCCACCACCGCGCTCCACGTACCATCGGGCGACCAGACCGCCGATCGAATTGCCCAGCAGGGTGACGGTTTTGTCATCCCCGTCTTGGATGCCAACTTCCTCAAGTGACTCACCCAGCAGATTGGCGGTTTTCTCCAACGGAGTGTTGAGGCTTTCGTACTCGTAGGCCAGGACCAGATCGTACGCATTGGGCCAATCGACACCAGCCGACTGAATGATCTCCTGCAACATGGTCCGGCCGTTGCCCGCCAGTCCGTGCAGGAGGACGAGTATGTTGGATGCATCCGCCACTTTCTCCTTGATCCCGTCAGCGGCGAGCTGGATATTGTCGGCATCCGAGTAGATCACATATTGCAGCTGATTCACATTCTCCTTGCCGATCTTGAGCCGGAAGAAGGACATCTTGAGCGCCCTGAAGAGGCTGCGGTCCTGCATCTCGGCCGCGAAGGGGCTGTCAACCTGGCCGTTGCTTCCGGTCGCGGCCACTTTCGGCAGCTCCCTGATGTGCACGATCGTCTCGTCGCCCTCGGATTCAGAATCACCGATTACCCTGAAATGCTGGCCATCGAACGCGACGGGCAGGATCATGCCATCCTCATCACTCCCGGGGAGCACCACATCAAGGGGGTGATCCTCGAGACGCTCGGGATCGTCCACGCGTAGTTCATTCAGCTCAAGGACATTGTGCGTCCGTGCACTACGGGTAGCACCGAACCCGATCTGCTCGAATCCTTGCTTGTCGAGCAATGCGAATTGGTGGCTCGGGTCCTGACTCCTTGTGCCAGCTTCGCTGTGACCCACGCTGACTTTGGCGCGTACTCCGGCGTGCGGGCGGATCCGCACCGCTCCGCCGGCCACCAGTGTTTCGCGGTCGGCAGCGACCTGATTTTCTTCCCTGGCAATGGTCACGCGCATGGTAAAGGCGGCCCAGTCATCGGAGATCTTACCGGGATTCCAGAGTGACAGATCCGAGCGGTGTGTACCCAGTCCGCTTTGCTGAAATTGCTGGTGATCGAGCTGCTCCGTAGTCACCAGGCATTTGAAATAGGAGGTGGTTTCGGCTTCGTTGGCCCCCGGTCCAAACCCGCGGGTCAGCTTCCACAACGGTATTTCAAGTTCGGAGATGTCATTGTACTCCTCCGGGCGATAGACGATCTCTCCATCCGTACATTCGATCGCATAATCGGCATTGAGGTAGAAGAGATAAAAGTACAGCGGCTGGGTCACATTGCGCACCCTGACGACCGGGTTGAAGCCAAAATGCCATTCTTCAGGCCCTTGAGGCCCGGAGGGGAAGACCCTCGCAGAGTTTTCTGGTGAGGCGTACAATTTGATCTCGCTGGCCCGGTAGGGTGTACGGCCGCCCTGGGTGTCCAGTACCTGCACTTCAAACTCGGCGATGTCGCCCATACGCGATTGCGGGTTATCATTTTGCAACCGGATAAAACGGCGCCATTTGACCATCTTGCCGAGCGCATCGACCACGACGTCGGCATGGTCGCGGGTCTGCTCTGATGTGCTGAATACCCGCGCGCCGGAAAGCAGGTCAGTGACGATGAATTGTCCATCGCTCGCCGACACCTCGATCGTCGCTTCGTCCTCGTCGCCTGTTGTCCAGCGCACATTCTTGGAGTCATCCCAGCGATCCTTGAGGGTGGCGATACCATCCGCGTCACCGGTCAGCAGGACAAATTCAGGCGGTGCCGGCAAATGCCTCACGATCGCCCGGTATTCTTTGTCCTGTGCGATCAGCGAACCAAAGAAGTTGCGGATATCGATGCTGGATTCCATGTCGATGACGCTGCGCAGGGCTCCAACCGAGAGGATGGTGGCAGTACCGATAGATTTTTCAGGGTTGTCAGCGTCGTAAATGTCCAGCTCGACGGGCGAAGGGGGTGCCGTCGGTAACCCGTGGATCGCGCCGCATTTAACGTACCATTTGTTATTGTCGCGGATGACTTCGTAGCGGTCGGGAGATCCCTCCGGATCGCCGGACAGGAAGCGTACGTAGGGATCAAAATTCTCGATGGTATCAAACTGCGGGGTTTGGTTCTTTCTGATCTTTCTCACCGAAGAACGGGCCTGCATGAACAGGTCGGAATAGTTGATCTTCCCGCCGGTCTTGTTAAGTGCCTCAACGAGTCCGGTGGTAAATGCACCGCCCCTTGACAAGTCGCCTGCCAGTTGGATACTTTCACAAGCGGACAACACCACGTGCGGTGATGTTGGCACCTGGAATGTACCACCCTGCCTGGCATAATACCCGTCGAGGTAACTGTCCAGCGAGCGGATCTTGCCGCTGGAAACAGCGTTACGGGTGCGCACCTCGGCGTCGTCGCTGGCAGAGCGCGTGCCCGACCCACTGTGGCAACAATCCAGGGACACGACAATATGCGGGGCCCCCTCTTTCCGGTTGCCATCCACATCCAGGTTGGCCACCTCATGTAGTAATACGGCAAGTTCCTTGTCCGCCAGGTGCTCGGCGCCATCGCGCCGGCTGTCATAGCAGATCAAAGTCTGATCCTTGCCATTGGGCTCGATCACGCGCAGTTCTTCGGCACAGTATTCCTCAGATCCGTGGCCACTGAAGTGAAACCAAACGACATCCTCTGGTCCTGCCTTGCGCAAATGGGTGCGGAATCCGTCAATAATATTGGCGTAGGTGGCGCTGGAGTCTTCGAGGCGCTTGATCTGAACATTGAAGTCACGGCAGTGCTTGTCAATATAGTCCTGGATCTGGTTGATGTCCTTGATGCATCCGCGCAGTTTCTCGAGTGGTTTCTGGTAGTCGTTGATTCCGACGAGCAATGCAAAGAGGTTTTTCATGTGATGGGGTTTGTTCGGTTTGGAGGTGTAATCTAATCAATTCGGATTTTGGACATGTCGGCTATTCCCCGGCGACACCAAAGACAGTCTCGGCGACAATGATCCCGTTGTCATTGATGAGATGGACCACGTACGTCCCGGATTTCCGGATATTCTGATAGGTCATCATGCGAAATGGGTCACCATTGGTTTGCTCGACGCTACGGATTTCCGGGGCAAAAAGCAGATTCGCCTCTTCATCATACCACCTGAATGTCAATGGCTGCTCACGACTGGATGATATACTCGCAAACACATACACCAGCATTTCGGGGTTAAACAATGGGTTCTGATTGACCGGCCACAGATTATCCGTGTCAAAACCGCTGGTAGTATGAAACGCCCCGACGACAAGATCTTCCGGCTCGGGAATTGTGAACGATCTCTCAACGACCTGGCCGGCGCCATCCCCGATCTGCAATGTATAATCCCCCGGGTACGCAAAAAATTTGTCGAAGGTGACTGCAAACTCACCACTTTCTTCCAGTTCTCCGCCATAGCGGATTTCATCTTCAGCCGCGACAGTCAGGGTATAGCTTGGCGTTCCTCCGATAAAGTTGAACTGGACGCCATCGGCAAACATCTCGTACTGGAGTTGCAGCGGATCGGGACCGACACCGAAAACCGACGGAAACATAAACATGCTGGTGAGCAAGAGCCCAAGCGCCGCAAAGACCCAGACCATCACTTTACCCACTTTGTGCAGACCCTTCTTGCCACTGGTCGATTTACGCTTTGCCCACGAATCCCGTCCGGCTCCGGCTCCCTGCTGTTGCGTTGGCTCCAGCCTGGATTCAGGAGGCATTGTCGTGCTCCCCACACTGCCCCTTTTCCGGAACACATATTGACCTCCCTTGTGCCCGAAGATGTTCATCGGGCTTCCCTGGGGGAGTTGGCGCGTATGCGCTGCGGTCTGTTCAGTGACGATCTCGACCAGTTTGGAAACATTCCAGGATGCCTGATCATTGCTGCTCAACGCATCCAGAATACTCTGCGCGAAGGGGCTGTTCTGGCCCGGCTCTCCGTCCCACACCTCTTCATCGCCGCGCCCAGAGCAAAGCCCCCAGCGGGACGGGAGTTTTTCAAGCTCTGCCACCGAGCGGGTCGACCGCATGCTGCCGCTTTGCAGGAGGGACCCCGAAAAGCACGAATCGGAAATCAGCAGGATGTGCTTGGCGGGGGAATCTTCGAGGTAGGTGCGGATATCGGCATTTGAAATGTAGCGCGCGGGGTTGCCGCGACGCGCATCATGCGAGATCCAGTAGCCGCGCTTGGTGGCACTCAGGTGACCGTGTCCGGAATAGTAGATCAGAAGTTTGTCGTGGGGCTTGAGTTCCTGGGTCAGGGCGTGCAGACGCCCCTTGATATTGTCTTCGGTAGCCTCCTCGTCAAAGATGGTGATCGCGTGCTCCGGATCGACATCGTACCGGGCGATCAGCAATTCACGGATGTCTTCAACATCCCGGACCGCGTTGTAGAGGCGGGGGAATTCAAGGTATTTGTCAATCCCGACTCCGAAAAACCAGGATGTGCCCTGGACATGGGCTGTCCAGTCCGTCAGTTCCGTTTGCATACCTGCAGGGTGTAGAAGCAACAATTTACGACATTCAGGGCTGCCGTGCATCCAAGAGATGGCGGTTGAACGGGTGATGCGTATCACTTGTCAGGTCGGATCCGGAGTAAGCTTTCTTTAGGCCGTACGCCGGAGGCGTTCAACCGCGTAACCGGCGGTTGCGCCGGCTGCAAGGCGGTTCAACCGCCGGTCAAAGCCCAGCAGTCATCACAACCCCGGAGGGGTTGAACAGACCCACTTGGGAAGTAAATGAACGACGACAGGCAAGGCAGCCACCTGCTTTGCAATGCCGGTGTCGGCACTAATCAAACAGCGTATCCAGATTGGTGGCAATCCCGATCCGCACGGCAAAATCCCGGTAAGTAAAATCCTGCCAGGCAGTGACAAACTCGAGTCGGAACACCCGCAGGATGTAGTTGAGACCGTACCCGAGTTCGACGTAGTGATCACTGCTGCGTGTCTCCAATACATTGACGAAGACATTCTCCTTGATCCCCATCAGCCGGACCTCGAGCAAATGCGTGAAGAGCAGTTTCCGAAATTGATAGTGGGCGAAGACCTGGGCGTACTTGTCGGCTGTGCTGAAGGTGTAATAGTCCAGCATGCGGAATGATGCCGCGGGGTCAGTGGTCGCGAAGGGTGTGCGATTGCCTAGGAAGTGTTTGAAGTCAGGGAAGTACAGCTTCCCGGCATTGAGAAACGCACCTCCGATGACATTGAGGCTCAGTACGCCTCCGCCTGCAAATGCCAGATCGTGTTTGAACCCGATCTCGGCGAGTTGGTAGTCCACCTCCGAGTCGAACAAACCATTCAGGCCGGCGCGCAGTCCGAAGGTCAGCGTCGGCGAGGAGTTGTTGATCAGCGACTTGTGTCCATTGTAGATACGATACTTGATCCAGGGACGTGCGACGACATCGAAGCGCAACGTCGTGGAGCGATAGTCCGGAAATCCGGTATCCCCGATCTCGGCGCTATAGGGGACATTCGACATGTAGCTGCGCTTGTCACTTCCGAAGACCACAAAGTCGCTGTTGTTCAACAACATCCGGTTGCGCGCCCATTCGGCCTCCAGGGAGAAGCGCAGCTTGGACGATAGCGCCTTCTGAAAACCAACCAGTACAAAGTCTTTCTCATACTGACGCAGATAGTTGCGTTCGAAAAACAAGCTCATCATGGTATTGACGGCAGGGTGGATCGGTTCATCCCGGTTGAGCTGGGAGACGAAGTTGCCACCCTCGAGCACCAGCGCCCACTTGCTAAACCGCGGTCCTCCCGTGAGGCTGTTGCGCACGCGATAGTTCAGGTTGCCACGGGCAAAGTTGTATCTGACCGAGGGAGCCACTGACCAATCCGCGCCTCCGCGGTGTGAAAGACGTACACCCCACTCCGCGTTGTAGCCGTCCACCGTATTGAACTGAAGGGTCGTAAGCGGTGACTGGATGGCAAAGCGCGTCCGGTCATTGAGTTTGTAGCTGCCTCCCAGCAGGAGATCCTTGATCTGGAAGTGCGACCGCGATCTGCCGCTGATGCGTGCGCCCGTCTGGGTACCCACCGTGACCGAAATGGAGTCTTCAGCCGCCTGCTCCTCCAGTGCTTCGGCACGTGCAATGCTGTCCATGACCCGATAGCCCTTTTGCTCGTAAGGGGTGAGCGGAACCGGGCGAATGCGCTCCCAGTAGGATGAATCACGCCGGTAGGCCATGGAGTCGACTGTCTGCCGCGTCACCTCCACTACATTTTCCAGGGTATCCTGCTGCCATTCGGTGCGTTCCTGTTTTTCGTACTCCTTCAGCAATTTGCGCAGCGATTTGCGGCTGAGCTCCTCGCCCTGGCCGAGCGCCTCCAACGCCGAGTCATGCTCACGCAGCCGCAGTTTTTCATCAGCGGATTGCGCAGCTTCTTTCTCCAACTTGTCATCAATGACCTCCACATAAAAGTCGAGGTCAGGATTGAGGGTGATGTCGTATTCGCTCATGTTGGCGAAGTACTGGTACTCGAACTTGAAGCCGAAGAATTGCCCGCTGACATTGAAAATATTGTTGATCGGAAGCCAGACCCCTTCCTCGATCGGCGCGTAGACCTGGTTGATATTGAACAGGATCCCCCAGAGATACATATTGAGGTCAAGGCTGTGGATGCTCCAGAGCTGATCGACGATATACAAGGTGCCCTCAAAGACATTCTCCCCCCGACTGCGCGGTGTGACCCGGATCTTGTTGATCGTGTGGCCGCGATCCGTAAACTCTCCGAGGTATTCAAACCGGTAGTAGGCAAAAGCCCGCGGAGACAGCGGAGAGACGGCGTTGTTGATCTCGGGTTCATAGAAGCTCCCCTTGAGGAATCCCACCGGGCTGGTATTGTTGTCGTCGCCGACGGTCCGCACGGAGATCACCTTTTCCTCGTACTGATTGGGACGCCGGTAGATGAGTTCACTCACGGACTCGGTCGTAAATGCCGTGGCGGTATCGATGCCTTCTTTGGCCAGTTCCTTCTCCAGTCGTTTGCGAAACAGCCCGGGCAGTCCCTTGAGGCGCCCGGAGCCTTTGATATATACGGTGGCCTGATAGGTATCGATCTGCTGGGTGTGATACTTGGCTTTGGCGATTGCCTTGCGCATGATGGTGTAGGCCGGGTCTTCGCGGTCGCCTGTGATCGTTACATTTTCGAGCTGGATCGGCTCCGTTTGCAGGCTGACATCCAAGCGTTGGTTGCCGTTGATCCTGACGACTTCCTCACGGCTCTGATAGCCGAGATACTGGAAGATGACGGTGTGTGTGCCGCGTGGAAGACGCAAGGAGTAGTATCCCTCCTCATTGGTGGCGGTGCCCCGGGTCAGCTCGGGAACGTAGATGGTCGCATAGGGGAGAGGTGTGTTGTTTTCGTCTGTGACAGTGCCGGTCAACACCTGCGCACTTACCTGCAGGGCCATGGCCAGGCCCAATGTGCTGAGTATGAATTGCTTCATCGACTTTCGTAGATCAGATCTTCCTTTTTCTGTTCGATGTCTTTCAGTTTGTCTTCGCGTGTCTGTTTTTCCTCTTTCAATGAATCCAGGTAACGCTGCGTGCTGTCGATGACGGCCTCCACATTGTGCATGGTGTTTTTCAGGTTGCGCTGGACGATCCAGTCGGTGATCAGGTTGTTGTAAAAGATGTCGAGAAAATGCCTGAAGGCATCCACACGAAATTTCTGTGAGATCTTGAGCTTCTTGAACACATCGGACAGCTCTTTGTCAAATTGCTGCAATGCGACATCTGCCTGTACCGCTTTTTTGCGCGCCTTGTCGATCAGGCTTTTCTTGGCGTATGGGGCATAGCGTCCCTGACCATCCTGCCAGGCGCCCCACCCCTTGATCCTGGTGAGATACCGGTAGATGCTTTTCAGAAGGGACTTGGCTTTGGCACCTGCGATGATCGCTTCATCGATTTCACGTCGCTCCAGCATGATCTTGTAGGCACTGTGATCCAGGATCCGCAGGCGGCGGGCCACTTCCGGATAATGCTGCTGGATCAGGGCCGCCTTGCGTTCGATCAGCGACTCCCATTCCTTTTCCAGTTCGGGAAGCTGCTCCAGCTTGTCCTCAAGCACGCTGATTTCGAATTCAAGCAATTCGATTTCCTCAAGACACGCATTGTAATCCAGCGCCGCAGCCACATATTCCTGAAGTTCAATATCAAGCTGCCGTTCCTGACTTTTCAGAAACCGGTAGAACAAAGACTTGACGGAGGCGCGCTGCAGTTTGTTAACATCGGCCTCTTCTTTTTGCAGGATACGTTCGGCATGGCGGTAGGCCTGGCTCTTTTTGCGGATTTGTTTGTACAAGCGGTTGAGGTGTCCGGGGATCTTGCGGCACGCGGCGAGCTGCCCGGCGATCTCTTCGAGACGAGCCTGGAGAGTTGTGATTTCGCTGGTCATGGGAGCATAAAATTAAGAGAACAATCTGTGGTAATCCCCACCACACAGTATTTTGCGACCACTTGCATCAGGAACGTCCACAAGACGCCATCATGAAACGATTTGACTGGGTCCTTTTTGACGCTGATCATACCTTGTTTGACTTTGACCGTGCGTCAAAGGCGGCACTTGAATGGGCGCTGACCTCCGAAGGGTTTCCGATTGAAGAGGGGTATTTCGAGACCTACTTTGGGATCAACAAGGCATGCTGGCGGGCCTTCGAAGACGGAGCCATCGACCGTCTTACGCTGCGACGACAACGGTTTGAGCGGTTCTTTGCCGAGGTGGGGATCACCCATGACGATCCGGAGGGCTTCAATGTCAAATATCTGCAGCGTCTGCCACACCACCCCTACTTCCTGGACGGAGCGCTCGAGCTGCTCGAGGCACTATCCGGCGCCTATCGGCTGGGATTGGTTACCAACGGCATGAAGGAGGTGCAACGTCCGCGGTTGGCCCGAAGCGGGATTGACCGCTACTTTGAGGTGATTGTTGTCTCCGGGGAGATCGGGGTGGCCAAGCCTGACCACGCCTACTTTGCGTATGCACACGACAGGATGGGCGCACCGGACAAAGAGCGGGTTCTGGTCATCGGGGACAATCTCAACTCGGATGTGCGCGGGGCCCAGCAGTTCGGTTACCGGGGTTGTTGGTTCAATCCACAGGGGGTCGCCAATGGCGAGCCGGTGACGCCGCATTATCAGATCCGAACGCTGGCAGAGGTGCACGGGGTCCTCGGGCACTAGCGCCTGGACAAACACAAGCATTGCAACCCTGGGTGCCAGGGATTGTCCTTGAGTCAAACAGTTTCGATCTTTATCACAACCTCTATCAACATGAAACACATCACTTTACTCACTCTCCTCGTGGCTGCAATGGGCATGCCACTACAGGCACAATCCATCAACGGGCAAGGAGAAGTCGTCAAGCAAGAGATCCAGCTCGCAACGCTCACCGGCGTTAAACTCGGGTTTCAAGGCAACATCGTCCTGACACAGGGCAGCACGCAGAAGATCGTCATGGAGGGGCAGCAGAACGTCCTGGACAACATCAAGCGCGAAGTCAAGAATGGCACCTGGGGTGTTTACAACAAGAAGAATGTGCGGAATGCCAAACCAGTAACCATCTACATCACCCTGGCCAACTTGCAGGAAGTCGCGGTCAGCGGATCGGGCAATATTACCGGCACCAACCGCTTCAGGGGCCTGGGTGATCTCGGCATTGCGGTGTCCGGCTCCGGGAATATCGATCTGGAGATCGAAGCGGCTGATGTGTCGGCCAGTGTGAGCGGATCTGGTGAGGTCAGGCTGGCAGGTTCGGCGGCAAATCTCGCGTTGCGGATCAGCGGTTCCGGTGATGTGGAGGCAGAAGACCTGCAGGTCACGGATTGTACCGCCCATATCAGCGGGTCTGGCAATGCGAGGGTCCATGCCAGCGGATCACTGGAGGCAACGATTTCGGGCAGCGGTGACTTGCGTTACCGCGGTGCAGCCAACGTCCGTTCGCGTGTGAGCGGCAGCGGCGACATCAAGAAAATGTAGCGGGTGGATGACATCGTACAGGATATCGCCGCGCTCATTGGCGCGGCGGTGACATTCGTCGAATTGCGCGTGGCCGGTGACGGGCTATCACGTATCTTTTTCACATGCGTTACTCGACACTTCTCATTTCCGTTTTGACCCTGGCCACCATGATGGTGAATGGTCAGGATTGCGATCAATCGCAGGCCTTCGAGATCTTTCATGGCAACGATATCCGGACCATCGTCAGCAATGGCGGTGATCTGTTCTGGGACCTGGAGAACAATACCTTCCAGGTGCCCTTCACGGGCCCGGAAACCCCCAGCATGATCTTTGCGGCCGGTGTCTGGCTCGGGGGGATAGATGAAAGCGGCACCCTGCGCCTGGCTGCGCAGCAGTTTCGCTACAACCAGCGCAATGATTATGCGCCGGGACCTTTGGACATGCAGGGATCAACAGAAGCTGCCACTTGTGCACAGTGGGACCAAATCTGGAAGGTCGTACGTCGCGATGTGCTCAGGCACATACAGGATTTCGCCGCCGATCAGGTGATCGATGACCGACTGGATGCCATCTATGCCTGGCCAGGTGCGGGCAATGCACACTTTGCAGTATACAATGGCTTTGAGATGCCGGACCTGCCGCATCTTTCCGCACCGTTTCACGACATCAACGGCAACGGTCTCTATGAGCCGGATGCCGGTGAGTACCCGCTGCCCGCCGGTGTGGACCCTGCATCGATTCCCATGGTCATGACCTGGTCCGTGTTCAATGACGTGGGTGCCGAGCATACCAATTCACACGGTCTACCTCTGGGAGCTGAGTTCCAGCTGACGACCTATGCCTTTGCATGCGATGGAGACGCAAGGCTCAATCAAACCATCTTTACATCCTACCGGATCGTCAACCGATCCGGTTCATCACTTGATTCCCTGATCTTCGGGCAATGGATGGATCCTGATCTGGGGTGCCATACCGACGACTATTTTGGCAGCTATCCTGACGGGCAGTCAGCTTTTGTGTACAACACCGATCCGGTAGACGGCACCAACGGAGACATTTGTTCGCATGGGATACAGACCTATGGCGATGACCCGCCGGTCCTTTCCGTGACCTTTCTGGACCGGCCAATGACGGCACTTTCCTATTGGTTCAACAGTGGATTCTGGGATGGCCCCCGCGGCATGATCGAACCGGATCAGCCAGACGAGTACTATCACCTGCTCAATGGCCGGTGGCGCGATGGCACCCCGATCAGCGCCCAGGGCACAGGCTATCTGCCCATCCCTGAAGACGTAACGACGTTCGCCTTTTATGATGACCCCAATGACCCGGACGGATGGTCGATGTACAGCATTGATTTCCCGTTATCGGATCGACGCTTCGTCGCAAGCAGCCAGCTGGGCAGGCTGGAACCCGGGGAAGCCGCATCGGTAACTCTCGCGTTCGGTTATCATCTCGATTCGACACTCAACCATGTCGAGAACGTCGGGCCGATGTACGATGACGTCCATGATCTGCATGCCCTGTATGCAGCGGGATTTACCGGCATGTGCACGTACGACACCACCGACTGCACCGATGATTGTGTGTATCCAGGCGATGCGGACCATGATGGTCGGGTCACCTTGCGCGATGCGCTCAATGTGGCCGTCGCTCTGGGTAAGACGGGGGCCGAACGCAACGCGCCACTGGCGTGGCTGCCGCATACCGTGGCAGATTGGGCGGAGTCCGGTATTGGATCAGTCAATGCCAAGCACGCGGATACCGATGGAAACGGCCGGGTCGAGGTCGCGGACCTCACCTATGTGGAATTCTATTACGATCACGTCAGCCCAGACTATGAACCGCAACCAGCGGAGTTTGGCGATGATCTGCAAGTGCTTCCGGAGCAGCAGATCATTGAACCCGGTGAAAACTTTTTCAAGGTCGACGTGATCCTGGACAATCCGCTTGTCGATTCCTTGTACGGGCTGGCTTATTCCCTGCGTTACGATCCCGCGTATTTCGAGCAGTTTGTGCCCTCGTGGCCGGGTGTCCCATTGCAGGGGGATTCACTGTTTAACGCCAATCGCGTATCGCCCGGCTTGATCGAATGTGCGATCACGGGGCTTGATCTGGTGGATCGGCAGGTTTCCCAGGGTATGCTGATGAAGCTGGTCGGCTTCGCTGCGGAGGTGGCCGTGCCGCCCGACGGTGATACCACCTGGATCTCCATTGAGAACGTGTTGGCGGTGCGCAAAGACGGTACGCAAGTGCCCCTGCGGGGTCAGAGAGTGCCTGTGCTGGTCCGTGACGTCGTGTCGGTGGCGACAGCTCCCGACCAGTCGCAGATCTCTGTCTTCCCGAACCCGTCTTCCGGAGAGATCAACATCATCACTGCACTCGACGGCCCCTGGTCTTATCTCGTGACCGACAGCTACGGGAGATTGATTGACACGGGGAGATCTACTGAGTCAGGCACGATTCTGCACTTGTCCCCGGGACTTTACTTCATCGAAGTTGCCGGCAAAGCATCGACGGTCCGGCAGAAAGTGATCGTCACTCAAGACTGAGATCAATCGAAGAGGGCGACCAACCGCTCCATGTTGTCACGTCGTTCGATGTGATGCTTGACGGGGGGTTTGCCGGTCCAGGTGATGAGCTTGTCCAGATCAACCGGATCCTGCAAATGGTGGGGTGTCAGATCCTCAGGCCATCGGTGAGGCACTGAAATAATGGTCTTTTTGCCAGCGTGCAACAGCTTGCGGGCAAATGGACCGACGAGGTCATCGGGGAGATGCTCGAGCACTTGCAGACAAAGGACAACATCGGCGGCCTTCTCACCGACGGGATACGCCATCCAATCAGCAACGACTTGCTCCACACCCGCAAATTTTCGGTTGAAGGGCGCGATGTCGATCATGGTTCGCCGTTTGAATTGCCCTGTCTTCACAATTGGCGTTGAGCGTGAACCCACGTCCAGGATCCAGTCGCCAGGACTCAGTGCTTCGATCCAGGCACGTACGACCTGATAGTAGTGCAACTGCTTGCGGCGTTGCCAGTAGTCACCCTTGTAGTTGTGCTTGGGCGGTTTCAATTTAAGAAACCGCAGCAGATCGGAAAAAGCCCCCACCGTTGATCCTGCCGGAATTTAATACGCCGGCAAGGTAACCATCCCCCGGCAGGTATCTTGCGTTCAGGCAATCAACTTTTCAAGCAGATCACCCACGAAGTAGGCCACAGCGGCCGCAATCCCACCCAACAGTAAGGTTTCGATCACACCTTTCCATTTGTTGGTTTGGGTCACGATCGCCTTGAGGTAGCCGATCCCGATAAAGGCGAACGATGTCAGCACACAGGCGCTCACCCACAGGTTGCCACTGAACCCTGCCAGATAATCCCATACGTACACCACCAGCGGGATCAACCCTACCATGACGAAGGAAATGAAGGTGACCGCCCCGATCGCCGTGGCAGATTTTTTCTCTTTCATGAGTCCCAGCTCATCCGTCATCATCACATCGACCCAACGGTCCTTGTCGGCGCAGATGACCTCGACCACCTGTTCGAGGAGTTCGCCCTCAAAACCTTTGTCGCGGAAAATCTGCCGCACCTCCTCACGCTCGGCTTCCGGCATGTGCTCGACCTCCCAGGCCTCCACCTTGCGGTGTTTCTCAAAATTCTGCTGCTGTGATTTGGTCGACAAATAGGCACCGACAGACATAGCAAAGCCGTCGGCAAGCAAGTTGGCAAAGCCGAGGATCAGGACGATGGCTGAGCTGAGACCCGCGCCGGCGGCTCCGGCGACGACCGCAAAAGTGGTGACACTGCCGTCGATCCCCCCATAGACAAACTCACCCAGATGGTCCTGCAATCTGCCAAACGTTGCATGCTCATGATGCAACCTGGCCTCATCATGCTCGTGTGCCATACCCCTATGATACGATGAATCAGTCAATGTGCGACCAATGGCCAACGGCTAATCGCCATACTTTTCGCGGTAGAGTTCTGAGGAATGATCGCCCTTCCTGTCAGCCTGTTCCAGGGTCCAGTTGTCGGTGGTGATGGTCTGGAGCCAGAGGTTGCCGGATTTCCTGAAGACCTGCACGTTGAGCCCGAAGTGCTGTCTCATCGTGTCTTCAAACGCATTGATCTGCGTTCCGGCATCGAATATCAGGATACCGTCCTTCCCGCTCGCCCGGACCTGCCCGACGGTTTGCTCCGGATCGATCTGCTTACCGCTTGGGGATCCCTGGCCGGCGACATGACTCTCCTCGTAAAACTCGATACGCAAGAACGGGAAGGCCTGCGAGAAAGCCGCCTGAATGTCCTTGAGCTTGACAGATGGATCGATCTTCATGGTCATGGTATTGTTTGAATCAGGTCATGGATGTCCGCAGCATCCGGTTCAAAGATCGCAGGCTGCCCGGGTGCCTGTATTGACTGGGATCAATCCTTTGGTATGACATTGGTCATCGTGACCGCCGCCGATCCTTGCCACATCCGGGTGTCAGGCCAAATGCTCAGCCCCTTCAACCCACTGATGCGCGTCGTGCCTGTCCAGGCCGTAGGTGAGAATGATCACTCTACTCAACGATGTAATTGACCTGATCCACGCCGGTATTGCCGGTTGCCGGATCATAGGCATAGATGGTCAAATGATAATTGCCGGGGGCGTTGACCGGAAGTGCTCCGGCGAAGAGATTGTCCGTGGTCGTGATGGTCAACGGCACTTCACCGAGGCTGGTCCCGTCACGCTGCAGGATACCCCGCACTTCGATCCGGCTGCCGTCCCACAGCCCGCCATCGGAGATCGTGCATCCGCACATCATCACGACATTGGCCTCTACCGGCAGTCGCCCCTGTGCGATATCCGCGAGAGGGATAAACTGGTGTGTCCTGGGCGTCAGAATATCCACAATGAAACCGGGGATCTCCACGACAATCCCGTCGCCGGTGATGTGTTTTCCCGGTATCAACCAAACCTGGGTACTCGCCGCGACGGTGGCCTGTCGCTTGGTATAGGGGGCCCTGACCTCAATGGTGACCAACGTGGGTTGGTCGAGGTCGATTGATGCCTCAAATTTGCCGGTTGCCTCGTCAGACAGCTGCATGCCCCGCGTATGCGGCGTGCGCATGATCAAGTGCGTGTTGCCGGTCGAGCCATGGGTGATACCTC
This sequence comes from Saprospiraceae bacterium, assembly GCA_033720735.1. Classification (GTDB taxonomy): domain Bacteria; phylum Bacteroidota; class Bacteroidia; order Chitinophagales; family Saprospiraceae; genus B8-G4. Next base: position 3,433 of record JAWWBX010000030.1, on the reverse strand, counting down.
TGGCGAGCAGGGTGCCAGAATCCGCCGTTCGGATGGTCACCATGGCCCCTCCGACAGAAGAGGCTATGAACTTGGCGTCTTTGGCTTTGGCACGTACCACCACCGTGGTGGGTTGTGCGTGGATTGCCGTCACATCAGGAAACAAGGCGACCAGGAGGCCAAGTATGAGTGCTTTGTGCATGATCATCTGATTGTAATAGAAAAGATACGATTTCGTCCCGGCGCCCTCATTGTCAGGGCATGCATGGTCACAGAATGCCGATCACCAGGTAGATCAGGGCCGAGATCGTGCCCACGGTCAGGGCATACGGCAGTTGCGTCCGCACGTGATCGATATGATCGCTTGCCGAGGCCATCGAGGCAATGATGGTGGTGTCGGAAATGGGGGAGCAGTGATCGCCAAATACGCCACCACCCAGGACGGCGGCAATCACCATCACCTCATTGGCACCCAGCGCCTGCGCCATCGGGATGCCGATCGCGATCATGATCCCGAAGGTGCCCCACGAGGTACCCGTGGAAAACGCGATGAAGCAACTGGTCAGAAAGAGGACGAAGGGGACGAGCCCTGGCGACAGCCACTGCCTGGTGATCTCGGCGACATAAAGACCCGTGCCAAGGTCCTTGCACACGGCAACGATCGCGAAGGCCATCAGCATCAGCAATGCGAGTGGCATCAGGCCGGCAATCCCTTTCATGGTCAGGTCGACCATTTCCACCATTTTGAAAAACCCCTGGGCGAGGTACAGGACCATCGAAACGATAATGGCAAAGATCACCGAGACGAGGACCGAGGTGGAACCCGATCCCTGGCCAATGGCGCTGAACACGCGGGACAGTCCGGTGCCTTCAGCGCCCTCCCAGCCGGTATATGCCAGCATGACCGGCATCATCACGACCATCGCGAGAATGGGGATGATCATGTTGCGTGCCCGCGGGGTGATCCCCTCCTTGGGCGCAACCGACGTGATCTCGTCCGAGATCATCGGCCGGGAGTCCGGCCACATGATCTGTCCGGCCTGGGTGCGCGCCTCGGCTTTCTTCATGGCGCCAAAGTCGCGACCTGAGAGAATGATGAAAAAGACCAGGGCAATGGCCAGGATCGGGTAAAAATTGAACGCCATGCTCTGGACCATCATGCCGAAGGGCTGATCGTAACCCTGGGTGAGCAGCAGCCCCATGATGAAGGCGCCCCAGGCGTTGAGCGGGATCAGGATGCAGATAGGGGCCGACGATGAATCAGCGAGATAGGCAAGCTTTTCCCGCGAGATCTTCAGTTTGTCGAACACCGGGCGGAACAGCGTCCCGACGGTGAGCACCGAGATGCTCGATTCAACAAACACAACGATTCCTGTCAGGGCGGCGATCAATTGCACCATCACCCGGTTGTTCTTGCCCTGGTAGTGGGCGAGCCGGTGGTTGAGATAGAGGATGAATCCCTCGACGCCCCCTGACCGCTGAATGAATACGATCAATGCGCCAACCAGAGCACTGAACATGATCGTTCGTGTGTTGCCGGGGTCCTGAAAGACATCGACGAGCGACTGGATGGTGGCGAGCGTACCGGTGAGCGGATTCCAGCCGGAGATGATCATCCATCCGAGCCAGATCCCGGTCATCAGGGACAGATACACCTGCTTGGTGCGGATGGCGAGGACAATGGCTGCCAGGGGAGGGACCAATGACCAGAAACCGTATTCCACTTGGACTGTGTTAGGCGCTCAAGATGCAAAATAATGCCGAGGCTGCTGCGCCGCGAGTTCCCGAACCTTAGTTCAGGTACTTTCGGATCAACTCGATCATGGCATCGTGGGGTACCTGGCGGTGGGTGTACTTGCGGATCACATCGATCATCTCGGCGGTCTGGCTGATGCGGAAGCCCAGGCGCAAGCCGAATTCCTTGACCAGGTCTTCCTCTTCACGGCTCACCGAGCCGTCGATATCCATCAGGAACAACAGATAATAAAGGATGGTCATCCGGTCTTTTTCGTTGGCCGGTGGTTTCAGGGGATATTGGTCAATTGCCTCCTCGACGGAAGTCACATCATTGGCACTCAGTCCGAGGTGGGTGGCCACCTTGTGGATATAGGCAAACTCACGGATGTCCTTGGTCTGATCTGATGCCTGCAGGCGGAGAAGCATGGCAATGATGGACTTTTTCAATTCTTGTTTCGACGGGTACATTGCTCCGTGGCCGCAATCTGATGGTTGAGCAAGGTAGTCAGGAATCGCCGTAAATCGGTAGCGCCTGAATTGCACGGTTATTAAAAATATGTTAACGGATTAAACGTCACGGTGATCGGTCCGTCAAAGCACCAAACACCGCATTACAATACATCGCCAGCACCATGAGAAGGCCGGGTCACCAGGTGATCCGGCTCTTCTTTTTTATCCGTGTTCCAACGTATCATTCTGTGCTAGAAAACATGTTGAAGCACGTCATCAAAGGTGCGTTCGATCTACCAGGGCTGCCCGCAATCCGCGCGAAGCGGCGTCGAGCAGGATCCCGGCACCGGTGATGCCGCTGCCGATGACCAGCAGGTCCCAATGCGTCGACGCCAGCATCTCAAGGTGATTGGTGCGCGTAAGAGCAGAGAATCCGCTATATCCGGGGTGCGTCATGGTGTTTTCTCAAAATACTCGAAATTCAGGCATGGGATATATCCTGGCACTTGATCAGGGCACGACCAGTTCGCGTTCTATCTTATACAATACGTCCGGTGAGAAAGTTGCAGTGGCGCAGCAGGAGTTCACCCAGTATTTTCCCCGTCCGGGCTGGGTTGAGCATGATCCTGTCGAGATCTGGACCTCCCAGTTGGCCACCGCGCGCGACGTCTTGAAACATGCCGGGGTCCAGGCGCAGAACGTCGCGGCGATCGGGATTACGAATCAGCGCGAGACGATCGTGCTCTGGGACCGCAAGACAGGTACGCCGGTAGCTCCCGCGATTGTCTGGCAGGACCGGCGCACTGCCGATTTCTGTCAGCAGCTCAAGGCCGAAGGCTTCGAACAGCATGTGCGTGCGACCACTGGACTGGTATGCGATCCCTATTTCTCAGGGACCAAGTTGCATTGGTTGCTGGAGCATGTGGATGGTGCGCGGCAACGGGCGCAGGCAGGAGAGCTCCTGGCCGGCACGATCGACAGCTGGTTGCTCTACAATCTGACGGGGGGGCGCGTACATGCCACCGATTACAGCAATGCGTCGCGGACCATGCTCTATGATATCCAAACCTTGCAGTGGGATGCGAACATGCTGGAGCGTCTGGCGATCCCGGGTTCGATGTTGCCCCGCGTCTTCGACAGTAGCGGGCATTTTGGGGACACCGACACGGCCCTCCTGGGTGCTGCCATCCCGGTGATGGGCATTGCGGGAGACCAGCAGGCGGCACTGTTCGGACAGCTGTGCTTCACACCCGGACAGGCCAAGAAT